>JAJFUE010000092.1 GCA_021372575.1 bacterium
CTGCCGCACTCCACATAGGAGTTCGCCGCCGGCGGAGGCAATTGGCGATCGACTTTTCACTACACCCTGCCGCGCGATTCATTCAGAATAAAATGAACCGGCATCGTCGGACGCCGTTATTGTTACCAAATTTTTGCTCCAAACGGAATCGGTATGGCAAAGAAAACACCCGATCTCGATCAGGCTGCCCGCCGGATCGCCGAATTGCGCGAGCAGATCGCGCGCCACAACGACTTGTATTACCGCGCGGCGATGCCCGAAATCAGCGACACCGAATACGACCTGCTCGTCGCCGAGCTGGCCGAACTGGAAAAGAGATATCCGGGGCTGGCCTCGGCCGAGTCGCCGACGCAGACGGTGGGCAGCGACCGGCTCGAGGGTTTCCCGACGGTCGTCCACGCGGTGCCGATGCTTTCGATCGGCAACACGTATTCGCCGGCCGAGGTCCGCGAGTTCGACGTGCGCATCCGCAAGATGCTGCGGCTCAATGCCGACGACCCGCTCGAATACGTCGTCGAGCTCAAGATCGACGGCGTCGCCATCTCGATCATGTACGAGGACGGCGCGATGGTGTATGGCGCGACGCGCGGCGACGGCGTTCGCGGCGACGAAGTCACGGCCAACCTGCGCACGATCAAGGCCATCCCGCAGCGGCTCGGGAATCACACGCCGGCGCCGGCGGGGCGGTTCGAGGTGCGTGGCGAGATCTTCTTCCCGCGCCGGGCGTTCGCGCTTTACAACGAGCAGCGCGTGCGCGAGGGGCTCGAGCCGTTCGCCAACCCGCGCAACGCCACGGCCGGCACGCTCAAGCTGCTGGACTCGGCGCTCGTCGCGAAGCGGCCGCTCGACGCGTATTTTTATGCGTTCGGCCAGGTCGATGCCGACCTGCCGCCGACGCATTGGAAGGCGCTCGATTACATCGAGAAGCTCGGCCTGCCCGTGAATCCGAAGCGCCGGCAGTGCAAAACGATCGATGAATTGCTGAAGATTATCGAGGAATCGGAGTCGATCCGGCCTGGGCTGCCGTATGAAACCGACGGCCTCGTGATCAAGGTCAACGACCGCTCGCTGTACGAGCGGCTCGGCTCAACCGCCAAAAGCCCGCGCTGGCTGATCGCGTATAAATTTTCCGCCGAGCAGGCGCAGACTATTGTTAAGAGTATAGACGTCCAGGTTGGACGAACAGGCTCGGTGACACCGGTTGCTAATTTTGAGCCAATCTTTTTGGCTGGAACAACAGTTAAACGAGCTACGCTCCACAATGCAGGTTTCATAGAACAACTGGACATACGCGTTGGAGACAAGGTGATTGTTCAAAAGGCAGGCGAAATCATTCCCCAAGTAGTGCGTGTCGTGAAATCACTCCGAATAGGTCGCGAGAAACCATACGTATTTCCTGACACTTGTCCAGTGTGTGGCGGTAAACTTGTCAAGGCCGAAATAAAAGACAGCTCTGGCGAAACAAAAGAAGGCGCCGATTACCTTTGCGTAAATGCCTCATGTCCTGCTCAGCTTAAGGGACGAATTATCCATTATGCTTCAAGAAGAGCGATGGATATAGATGGATTTGGAGACAAGATCGTCGATTACCTGGTGGAAAAAAGGTATGCGGAAAATATAGCAGATATTTACAAACTCAAGCACGAAGACCTTGTGACAGTAGTCGAAGAGATGGGGATTGAGGCACGTGGAAAGGAGAAAAAAAGTACCAAGCGCCCCGAAAAAGCAGCGTCAAATTTGGCCAGAGCGATTGATAATAGTCGCCACCGTTCATTGACGAGATTCATTTATGGGTTGGGTATTCATCTCGTCGGCGAAACAGGTGCAAAAATAATTGCCCAGAGGTATGGAACACTAGATGAACTCATCGATAAAGCTCGGCACCTTGGTCCAAAACTAAGGGAACTGCAGTCCAAGAGTTACAACACCAAGGCGGCTCGTGATAAAGCGTTATCTGATTTATTGAGCCCAATTGATGGTGTTGGTAAAGAAATGGCGATTTCGGTCGTGGATTTCTTTAATGAACAACATAATTTAACGCTAGTTGAAAGATTGCGGGATCTTGGCGTAAACACGAGGCGGTTGCCGGAAGAATTCCCCCAAAAGCGATTGTCGGAAGGCTCTCCTTTTTTGGGCAAGACTTGCGTGTTAACCGGCACGCTGCAATCAATGACGCGCGAGCAGGCTCAGTCGCGAATCGAAGAAATGGGAGGTAAGTGCACGGGGAGCGTTAGCAAGAATACTGACTATGTAATTGCGGGAACCGAAGCTGGTTCCAAGCTTGACAAAGCAACGCAACTGGGTGTTCAAGTTGTTAATGAAGGCGAGTTTTTAAAAATGCTTGGCTGAGGCGGGGAGGTGCATGATGTTGGATCCAAACGAGGTGTCGTTATTTCGTGCATTCAACGCAAAGCGAGTTGCTGAACGTGGTGCTGATGAATTGATAGGTATCGCTAAAGGCGTGATAGCAGACGGCATTATCGCTGATACAGAAGCGCGCTTTCTAATTGATTGGATGGATGCCAATAGCAGGGTTGCTTGTGAGTGGCCATTTAACGTTCTATATGCACGTTTAAGTGACGCAATAACTGACGGTCATCTGGACTTGGCTGAACAGCGAGATTTGTTGGATCTCTTGCGCGATCTAACTGGTGGGCGAATGGACGAAGGCTTCCCTCAAAACAAATCAACACAACTACCATTGGATTCTCCGCCCCCAAACATCATTTTCCAAAATCGGAATTTTTGTTTTACCGGGCGACTTTCTTTCGGGACTCGAAGTGAGTGTTGCGGTTTAACAAATCGGCTCGGCGGGAATGTTTTAGATACGATTCGGAAAGATCTGAATTACCTTGTGATCGGCATATACGGGAGTAATGATTGGATTCATTCAACCCATGGTCGAAAAATCGAGAAAGCAGTCGAATATCGAACTATGGGCTGTGACTTGGCGATCATATCTGAAGAGCATTGGTTCTCACATGTTGGAGCTCAAATGAATCCAAACAATTCCTGATCCCATCGCCGGCCCGGGCGCCGGTTCGAAGCTTGCGAAGGCAGAGGAACTCGGCATCGAAATCATCGACGAAGCGGAATTTCTGAAGCGGTTGAAAAAGAGTGAATAGCTGATCCGGCTTGCAAACTCGATGATCGAACCGGTAAACCGGTTCTGAATGAACGGCGATCCGTCCGTGGGTAGGTTCGTCGAACAAGTTCTCCGAACCAACCCACGTCTTGGAGATCGAACCGCTACGCGGTTCAAAAAGACTGGATAAAAAAACGCGCCGGGCGCCGGCGCGCATCAACACAGAGGTAAAATGAACCGATGTTCACGATCATTATGATCGGCGCGCTGGCGTTTCTTTCGATCGTCGAGATCGCGCGCTACCGCACGGCCGCCGATGACGAGATCCCGTATCCGCGGCGGCGGCTCGTCAGCCGGCTTGGCATCTCGGCCGTGTTCATCGTCGTGCTGCTTGCGATGGCCCTCGATAACCATTACCGGATGCCGCCCGTGCCTCGGTTGTTTTATCTCGGCGGGATTGTGGTGCTGATGCTGTTCGGGGTGTTCCTGATCGCGCGGGAGCTATCGGCGACAAGCCGCGCGGCGCTCGAGCACACGCAGGCGCTCAACAACGCCGCCGCGGACAACATCGTGCAATTGATTGAGGAGAGCCGCAAGGCGAAGGACCGGCGAAAAAAAGAGGATGAGAAACCCCCGGCAAAATAAATTTTGAACTCCTGACTGAAATACCGGCCTCGCGCGATCGCTGAGGGAATTTCGGTCAGGAGTTCAAAATTTATTTTGCGCTGTCTCTGCTTACGGCGCCAATGTTGCGCGTTTGCCGGCTTTGTCGAAGACCACGAATTTTTTGTTGATCTCCACGACTTTGCCGAACGGGGTTTCGCTGCCGACTTCGATGATGTCGTCGCCGAGCAGCGCCATCGGGCGCTCCTTGTCCCAGAAGATGCCCTGAATGCGGCCGCTGTTCGAGGCCGGCGTCGGCGCGTCGGCTTTTTGCGCGGCGCGCGGGGCGCTCACGGTGGCGGCCGGCATGGCCGCGATCTCGGCACCGGAGCTTTGGGGCACGGACTGCGGAGAATCGGACTCGTAAAGGATTTCGGGCACGCCGCCCTTGGCGGGCGCCGCGGGAGCCTGAGGCTCCATCGCGGCAACCGTGCTTGTGGTCGCCGCCGCGGCCGCCGCGACGACCGGGGGCGCGATCGTCCCGTTCATTCTCACCGGTTGCAGCGAAACGTATTGGGCCGGTTTTTTGATCGGAGCCAGCGCACGTTTGGCGGGCGCGGCCGCTTGCGCCGGGATCGAATTCGAAACGGCGGTTTTCGGTGGCGCGCTGATTGATGGCACGAAGCCGGGCGGAACGGTCGGGGAGACGACCGGGGCGGCCGCAACCGCGGTCTTGGCCGGCGGGTCCGTCACGACTTTGTTGAACTTTTCCGTATTTTGCATCGGCACGACGGCGGCTTGCGCCGGGGCCGGCCGCGCATCGACCCTGCCGACCTTCGCCGGCCTGAGCGCGATGCCGAGACCGAAGACGACCGCAAGGGAAAACACCAGCGCGAGGCTGACCATTTGGCGGCGCGTGAGAAAGAAGGCGGGTGCGGCCTGCGGCGGGCCATCGACTTCCGGCCGCGCAAGGCCGCGCGCGACGGTTTCAGGCTTGATGAAATCGGGGTAAGCCGCGGCGGCGGGCACAAGGCGCGCCGAAGCAGTCCAGCCATCCAGTTTCAGATCGGGGCGGAATTTGCGAATCGCCTCATGGATACTGTTCATTTAATCCAGCGTCGGCCCTCGGGGGTTCAGCCGAGCAGATATCCAGGCCGCCGTGGGCGGATCGACCTGGCCGCTGGGCTCGAGCCCCACGCCGCGCTGCAGGTTCTGGAGCGCTTCGCGCGTTACCGGACCGAAACTGCCATCGGGGACGCCGTTGAACTTCTTTTCGTTGGCGAGCAGCTCTTGCAGCTTCACGACCGCGTCGCCTTTGGCCCCCGTGCTCAGTCCCGTCAGTCCGGCCTCGTCCTGATAGATCACGTTGGCCTCGGTCACCTTCGGCTCAAGCGCCGACCGCTTGACGCTGCGAAGGCCGAGCAGCGGATCGATCAGTTCGAGGTAGTCGCCCCCCATGGAAACGATCACGCCGTAAGGGGCGGCTTGCGCGTCCACTCCCGCAAAGTGCACCAGCACCGGCAGATTCAGACGCAGGGCGTCACTGAGCTTATCGGTGCGGTACACTTTGAAGTTGAGTTGTGCAATGGTTTTGGGCCAGTCGTAATTGGACACATCTTCGGGCGAGGCGTTGCGGTAATCGTCGAGCCGCACGCGAATGCCCCATTGTTCCAGCATCGTGAGGTAGGAAGCCGCCTCGGCCAGCTTCGGGTCGCGCACGCGCAGGACGCCCTTGCTGTCGTACTGCCAGTTGTCGTAGGGCACCGGCGTCGGCGTCGGCGGGGGAGTCGGCTTGGCTGACATGGTCGGTTCCGGGGCCGGCGTCGCGGCCTCGGGGGGCGGCGTCGGCTTGGCGGTTTTCTTCGGCTTGGGCGCGATCTGCTGCTTATGCGGCTTTTTATCGCGCGATGCCATGACCTTTTCCGTGTTCTGGCTGGAAATCCACATTCCCGCGAAGACGCCGGCGGCGATCACGCACGCGACGACGGCATACCAGCCCAGCTTGGCGGCCCAGCGCGGCACGCCGCCGGAAATCTCGGCCGCGACCTGGCCGGCCGTCGAGCTCGGCTCGAAGCCGGGGGCCTGGCCGCGGATTTCGCTGATGGCCTGCTCGACGATCTTGTCGTCGATGTTGAACGTGCCCTGCACGTAGCCGATCAGCAGGCAGCGGTCGCAGATCACGTTGATGCGGCGCGGCACGCCGCGCGAGTAGTGCGCGATGAGCTTGGAGGCCTGCTCGCTGAACGCGACCTGCACCTGAGGCTCGGCGATGGCGACGCGGTGGCGGATGTATTCGGCGATCTCGTCGGGCTCGAGCGTCGTGATGTGATAGCGCACGGTGATGCGCTGGTTGAGCTGCTCGAGCTCGGGCAGGCCCAGCGTGCGGCGCAACTCGGGCTGGCCGACCATCACGATCTGGATCAGCTTGGCCGTCTCGGTCTCGAGGTTGCTGATCATGCGGATCTGTTCGAGCGTCTCGGGGCGCAGGTTCTGCGCCTCGTCGATGATGAGCACGACGTTGTGGCCCTGCTTGAACTCGTCGATCAGGAAATTATTCAGCGTGTCGAGCAGCGTCTTCTTGCTGTCGGATTCGGCGGCCAGTCCATAGCCTTCGTTGATCGTCTTGAGCAGTTCGAGGTCGGTCAGGTACGAGTTCAAGACGACGCAGACGCGCACCTGCTCGGGGTCGAGCTGGTTCAAGAGCGCGCGGCAGAGCGTCGTCTTGCCGCAGCCGATTTCGCCGGTGAGGCAGATGAACCCCTTGCGCTCCTGCACGCCGAACAGCAGCGCCGCGAGCGCCTCCTGGTGGCGGTGGCTCAAGAACAGGAACTTGGAGTCGGGGGTAAGATTGAACGGGGCTTCTTTGAAGCCGTAGAATTGCAGATACATGTGCGCACCAAGCCTCCCAGCATCGGCAGACGCGACCGCGCCCAAACGCCGGTCAGTCGGACCTGCCAGCATGATGAATGCTCATGAATAGGGGCGCAAGGCAAATGTTCAAAGTGCTGAGTCCTGAGTGCTGAGTCCTGAGTTTGTAACCCCGCCTTCAGGCAGAATTGATATGGAGCGCTCGATGCTGATTATTCATTCGTGCTCGTGCTCGTAATCGTAATCGATCCAATTTCTTGCCTGTCCAACGGTATATGCCCCGACGTGGATTGGCACTCATATTCCTTGCTTTTGCAAGCGTTTCCGACGAAGATTTCCCCATTAGGGATGTACCCATCCAAATCGTTGTTAAAACGCGGAAGGCGTGCAGGGATCGCTGGCTTTCCAAAGGAGCGAGGATCATGAGGAGCTTTGTTTGCGCACTGCTGCTGTTTTCGGTTGCCGCGTTCGCGGCGCACGCCCAGGTCGTTCCGGGCCGCTACATTGTGAAGGTCAAGAGCGGCGCGGCGCCGGCCGCCGTCGTCAAGGCCCACGGCGTTGCCGCCGATCATGTCTATACTCATGCCGTCAAGGGCTTCGCCGGCAGCATCCCGCCCGGGCAGCTCAAGGCGCTTCAGCAGGACCCGTGGGTCGAGTCGATCGTCCCGGACCGCGTCGTCAAGGCGATCGGCAATGTGAAGGCCCAAGTCAGGCCCGAGAAGACGCCGCGGCCGACTCCGACGCCGGCGCCGCAGGTCGTTCCGGCGGGCGTGTCCAGGATCGGCGCCAGCCCCGCGTCGTCGCTTTATACGGGCGCAGGCGTCGGCGTGGCGATCGTCGATACCGGCATTGATTTCGCGCATGCCGACCTGACGGTTTCCGCATCCAGCTTCACGGCGTATGCATCGTCGCAGGACGACAACGGCCACGGCACGCACGTCGCCGGCATCGTCGCCGCCAGGAACAACGATATCGACGTCGTCGGCGTTGCTCCCGGCGCGACGCTGTATGCGGTCAAGGTCCTGAACGCCTCCGGCAGCGGCTATGATTCCGACATCATCGCCGGGCTGGACTGGATTTCGCAGAACGCCTCGAGCGTGACGCCGGCGATCCGCGTCGCCAACATGAGCCTCGGCCGCCCGGGGTCACTCAATGACGACCCGTCCCTGCGCGCGGCAATCCAGAGCCTTTATAACGCGGGGATCGTCGTCGTGGTGTCCGCGGGCAACAGCAACAACAGCGAGGTTTCGCAGCAGATTCCGTCGGGCTATCCCGAGGTGCTTGCGGTGGCCAGCACGACGGCGCAGGCCGGGACGAGTAAATCCCGCACCGCGTCCGCGATCCCGGTCGATACCGCCTCGTTCTTCACGACAGACGGCGCGTTTTCCACTTCGACGCACATCGGCGTCACGATTTCCGCGCCCGGCGAGGATCAGGAAAACCTTGCCAAGAACGGCGCGGCGTCATCGGTTGGGATTCTCTCGACGAGGCTCGGCGGCGGCACGACGCGCATGTCCGGGACCAGCATGGCCAGCCCGCACGTGTGCGGCGTGGTCGCGCGGCTGTTTGAGGCCAATTCCGGCATCGCCGACGTCGAGACCGTGCGCAGCCTGATCCGTTCCAACGCAAGCGGCGTCGGAACGCTCCCGCTGGACAACCCGGCGTGGAATTACAGCTACAGCTTCGACGGCGAGCGCGAAGGCGTCGTCCAGGTGCCCGAGCTCTGGTAGCGAGAGGCAAACCCAATTTCGAATGGGCCGGGTTCTTAAGCCCGGCCTTTTTTATTCACGTTCCTTCGTCCTATCAGTCCTGTAAGACCTATAGGCCCTATAAGACCTATAGCCCCTATTTCCTGCTTTCAACCCGCCGCGTATTTGCTATCGTGACACGATGAAAATTTGGATGATCACCAGCATCGTGATGGATCCGTGGGCGGCGCCGCGGGCGAGTTCGATTCAGAACGCGCGCACGGCGGCGGCGCTGGCGAAGCTTGGGCATAACGTGCTGCTGTGGCATTGCGGCGGGAAGGACAAGGATCAGGTCCAGCCCGTGCAGGCGTGGTTCCTCAAGAATTTCGGCACGGACGCGCCGCCCAATCTTCATTTTCTCGAATACACGCCTCACGGCGAGCGGCTCGGCAAAAAGACGCCGTTCTTCGGTCTTGCGCCGAAGATGTTCAATCTGGCGCGCGCGCGGTTTTCGGCGGTCGGGGAGCCTGACGTCATCATCACGCGATCACCACTGGTGCTCGAGCAGCTTCGCGATCGAACATTCATTTCCCGCGCGAAACTTGTCCTCGAGTGGCAATACCCCGAATCGGTGCAGCTGTGGCGCGGGTGGCGCAAGCGGTTCCCGTCCGCGACGATGCGCGATGCGGTCCATGAGCTGCGCGCGCTGCATCGCAAGGAGCTCGCGCGGCTTGCGTATGCCGACGGCGTCCTTTACGCGGCGCGCGATCACGAGCGGTTGCTGCGCGAGGCAAAATACGCTGGGCCCGCGATGATGCTTGGGTCGGCATGCCCCGATCTCGCCGATTCGATCCCGCAAGACGCCCCAGAATTCGATTTCGGCTATTCCGGCGGCCTCGCGCGCGAGAACGGGATCGAGCTCGCGATCGAGGCGCTGGCGCGATTGGAAACGGGCAAACTTTTACTTCTCGGGACCGGCAGCGCGGATTACGTCGAGCACCTGCGCCGGCGCGTGGCCGCGCTGAATTTTGGCGAGCGCGTGCATTTCGCCGGGCGCGTCGCGCCGTCGCAGGTGCGAGGCTGGCTCGAGCGCTGCCGGGTGGGGCTCGTGCCGATCAGCCGCCGCTGCGGCCGCGAAAAACGGCAGTTTGCCTCGCCGCTCAAGCTCATGGAATGGCTCGCAGCCGGCGTGCCGACGATCGCCGCCGACGTCCCGAGCGTCTCGGGTCTGATCAGCGCCGAACAGAGCTTGATCATTCCCGCCGACGACGCGGCCGCATTGGGCGAGGCCATGCGGAGATTAAACGAGGACTCGGCGCTTCGAACGAAACTGGCGCAAAATGGATTGTCGCTCGCGAATACAATGACCTTTCCGAATCGCGCGGCGAGAATCATCGATCTGGCATCCAAAATCCAAATTTGAACCACTGAGACACGGAGCCACGGAGAATTTCATGAATGCATCTTCTCCGTGGCTCCGTGTCTCAGTGGTTCAAATCGCCTTTTATCGTTTCTCATTTCCCGATTCTCATTTATGATTCCATGTCCGTTGTTTTCCGGACCGGGATTGATTGATGACGGCCGAACAAAACACCTCTCGCTTCAAGCCGCGCGTCGCGTATCTGCTTCCGGACGCGGGGATCGGGCTTTGGGATTCGCGCAAGGGCTCGTCGATCCATGCGCGCAGCATGATCCGCGCGTTCATCGCCGAGGGCTGCGAAATCGAAATTTTCGTGATGAAGAAGGGCAAGGGGAGCGGGGACCGGCCGTTCAAGATCGAGGTCGTGAAGCAGTCGCGGCTCACGCGCTGGTGGCTCAGCCGGTTTATCCTTCATCGTCCGCGGCCCGCCAATTGGATCACCGCGATCGGCTGGCTGCTGTGGCAGCGCGATTTTTACCGCCACGCCGAGCGCCGCCTGAGCCGCAATCCGCCGGACCTGATCTACGCGCGGCATTCATGGTTTGCGTGGCCGATTTACAAGCTCAAAAAACGTTTCAACGTGCCGCTGTTCCTCGAGGTCAACGCGCTGTTCACGATCGAAAAGGCCGACCGCGGCGAGCTCGCATTCGAAGGCAAAACGCGACGCATTGAGCGCGAGATTTTTGCCGCGTCCGACAAGATTCTTCCCGTTTCGGCCGAGATCAAGACGCAGATCGCCGCGATGGGGATCGATCCGGACAAGATCGTCGTCACGCCGAACGCCGTCGATCTCGACCTGTTTCATCCGGTCAGCGCGCCGGCCAACGGAAGATTCACCGTGGGCGCGGTCAACTCGATGCGCGGCTACCACGGCATGGAAACGCTGCTGCGCGCGGGGGCGATCGCGCGCAAGAGAATCCCGAATCTTAAGCTCCTGCTCATCGGCGGCGGCCCGCGGCTGCAAGAATTAAAAGACCTTGCCGGCTCGCTCGGGATCGGCGACGCGACCGAGTTCACGGGCGTGATCGATCACCAGGACGTGCCGCGGCGGCTTGCCGAATGCGCCGCGTGCGCCGCGCCGTATGAGGGCGAAGTCAACCAGTACAACTGCCCGATGAAGATTTACGAATACATGGCGATGAAGATTCCGGTCGTGGCCTCGCGCTGGGGCGACATCCCGAACATCCTCGCCGACGGCGAGACCGCGCTGCTGCACACGGCGGCCGATCCCGTGTCGCTCGCCGACGCGATCGTCGCCGTGCGCGACGACCCGCAAGCCGCGGCGCGCCGCGCCGAGGCCGCCTATGTAGCCGTGCAGGACCACACGTGGCGCGGAACGGCGCGCCGCGTGCTGGAGTGGAGCCGCGAAAGGGCATGAGCGAAACGCTGCCGGCCACTTCCGAAATGAATCAGGCGCGCCATGCCGAGCCGGGCAAGGCGTGGGCCGAGCGTATTTTTCGTGCGCTGCTGAATCCGGACGAACTCGCCGAATACGGCCGGCTCGTCCAGGACGAATACGCGGGCTTCGGGAAATTTGGCAAAACGAAGGCGGCCCAGCTTTTTTCGGCAGAGCCCGTTCCCGATCCGCGCGCCGGGGTCGAGCCCGAGTTCAAGGTTCCGCTGCCGGCGCGGATCATGAACGCATCGTTGTATAAGTCGCTTTATTACGCGCTCAGCCCGCTGCGTTTTGCGGTTCGGCGCCGGGCGCCCGGCGAGCCGCTGCGCGTGCTGCGCATCGTGTCGGCCATCACGCAGGGCGGCGTGGCCAAGGTCTGCCTGCAAACGATCCTGCGCATGCCGGAGGACAAGATCGTCAACGGCGTCCTCGTGTTCGGCGAGAAGGACCCGGTCTTGCCGCCGGTGCAGCGCCGCGCCAACATTGGGTTGATCTGCAAGCGGCTGCCGCTCATCCCGAAGGACCTGACGTTCAGGATGGTGCGCTCGATCTTCAAGGCGGCCGCGCTGGCACGCGAGTTCAGGCCGGACATCATTCACCTGCACGAGCCGCAGCTTGCGGCGGCGGCGCGCATCATCGGCGCCATTTCCGGCGCGTCGCAGGTCGTCGTCCACCTGCACAACGACTACAACGTGCGCGACCAGTCGATCCCGGCGTGCCTGCGCGAGGTCACGCGGCACGCGCTGCGCCACAGCCGGCTGATCGCCTGTTCGCGGACGATCCTCGATGCCGGCAACGAATGGCTCGGCAGGGTGGACCACCCGATCGAGCTGATCGAGGACGGCTCCGACGACATCATGCCGCCGTCGTCGAACGAGGACCGGCTCGGCGAGCGGCTCGAGCGCGCGGCCGGCGGCCGGCGCATCGTCGCGATGATGACGCACCTCGTCCCGCACAAGCGCATCGTCGATTTTCTGGGCGCGTGCCGGATGCTGCTCGACGAGGGCGAGCGCATTTACGTGTTGCTGATGGCCTACAGCGCGAAAAAGAATTACGGCATCGCCATGCGCAGGCATTTCATGGAGAAGTTCGCGCCGGAGGAGGGCGAGTTCCTGTTTTGCGTTCCGGACGCGCCGCGGGTCCTGCCGCGCGTCGCGATCGGCGTTTCGCCATCGGTGCTCGAGGGGCTCGGCCTCAACATCCTCGAATTCCAGGTCGCGGGCGTGCCGGTCGCCTGCACGGACATCAAGCCGCACCGCGAGATGGTCGAGGACGGCGTGAGCGGGCTGTTGTTTCCGCAATACGACACGGCGGCGTGCGCGGACCGAATCCGCGCGCTGCTCCATGACGCCGAGCTTGCGCGGCGCATCGCCGAAGGCGGCCGGGCCGCGGCCGCGCGCCGTCGCTGGCAAAACACCGCCGACCGCACGTTGGATTTCTACGGCCGGATTCTGTCCGAACGGAGCGCCAAGTGATCGAACCCACGACAGCTCTGTCGCGCTATCGAACGCTGCTCGTTTGGGGCGCGATCCTGGCTGTCTATCTCACGCTGGCGCTGGCGGGGCTCTCGACGCAGGACCTCGACGGCGACGAACTGATCGCCTCGTCGGTGATTCACCGGCTGTCGCCGCGCGACCTCATTTTCAATCGCTACCAGGAAGGCAATTGCCCGCTGTATTACCTGCTGGCGCGCGAGTGGCTGAAGGTATTCGGGCATTCGTTGTTCACATTCCACCTGTTTTCGGTCGCGATCGGCGCGATCGCCGTCTTCGCGATGGGCGGGCTTGCGCGCGAACTCGGAGCGGGCAAATGGGCGGCCGGCGCGGCCCTGTTGTGGGCCATGCACCCGACGCTCCAATTTTACGCGCGCTATACCCGGCCGATGATCGGCGTCCTGCTGTTCACCACGCTGGCGATGTGGCTGACGGCGCGCGCGTTCCGGCTCGGGACCGCGCAAGCCTGGCGCGCGGCGTGGATCGTCGGCGCGCTCGGTTCGTTCTGGAACCATATGATCGCGGTCGCGTGGATCGGTTTGATGCTTGCCGTGGCGGTAACGCCGCCGTGGCGTCGCGAGCGGCGCTTTTGGCGCGCCATCGCCATCATCCTGCCCCTGCATCTGTTCAACCTGCTGTGCGTGGTGTGGGCGTCGTCGTATGACAACGATCCGATGGGCTGGATCAAGAACCCGCAAGGCGCGCGGTGGATCGCGCCGTTTCTCGAGATCATCGGCGGCTGGACGGGCGGCGTGCCGGCCCTGATCGTATCGCTCGCAATTCTCGCGGCCGCGGCATGGGGCGCGGCCGAGCTGTGGCGGCGGCGCGGGGTCGCCAGCCCATGGCGGCTCGTGGCGCCGTGCGCGTTCCTGCCGATCGTTGTGGCGATCACGGTGACGTGCCTCGTCAAGCCGATGCTGATCCCGCGTTACCTGGCCGTGGTGGCCCCCGGGATGTTTTTGTTTCTGGTTTGGGCTTTGACCCGGCTTCAGTCGCACGTCGCGATTGCGTGCGCGATCTTCATCGGCGCAATGATGATCGCCGCGGCGCCGGCC
Source organism: bacterium (assembly GCA_021372575.1). Lineage (GTDB taxonomy): Bacteria > Sumerlaeota > Sumerlaeia > MVZB01 > MVZB01 > JAJFUE01. Next base: position 13,609 of record JAJFUE010000092.1, read on the forward strand.
AACATCGCGCGCCACCGCAACGGCCTGTTCGAGGCGGTGGGCAAGCTCGATCAAATGCTCAATCGCGATACCGACAAGGTGGCTGCGTTCAATTTCATGACGCGCGAGGCGCTGCGGCTTTATCCGGAGCACAGGATTCGCGCGTTCGAGCCGCCGGGAAACGACCCGGAATTTAAAAAGAAAATGGATGAGAACATCGGCAACTCCTCGCGGCTGTGGGTGGTCTCGTCGTTCAATCGCCACCGCACGCCCAAGCATGCGGAATGGAAGAAGCTGACCCGCCGGCCGTTCTTCAACGAGACGATCGCCGAAGTGTCGCTTTGCGGATACCAGCTTCGGCCCGCCAAGTGATTTAGAAATAAACCGCCCACGCGCCGGGATTGGCGGCGTTGCGCGGCGGCAGCGCCGTTTCGACGAGCCCTTGCGAGCTTTGGGCCGGAATCGTCAGTTTGAGCATCCCGCCGCTCCAGCTCCACGACGACGTCGCGAGCGTCGATCCGTTCAGCTTGACCGTCGCTGGCTTGACAGGGTGATAGACCGAAACCGTGGCGGACGCGTCCGACTGAATCCGCATGCGCGATCCGCTCGACGTCTGCGCGCAATAGACCGAGACCGGGTTGTTCGAGGTCAGATACGTCCGGTTGTTGTATTTGAGGCTTGTGACCTGACGGCTCCAGAACGCATTGCCGGCGAGGTCGAGCCCGCCCATCTGGCCGGACATCGTCAGGCCCGACGAATTGCTGACCGAGCCGGTGTCGCTCCACAGGCCGAGCGCCTGGACGGTCGTTCCGGACTTGATGACGAAGCCGTTGCCGGCCGACGAGTCGGGCCACGCGCTCAATGTTTTTCCGCTGGCCGGGAAGTAAAACGCCACGAGCAGGTTGCCGCTGGAGGCGGTCTGGGTGAGCACGAGGCGGTTGCCGCGCCGCGCGAAATCGTTGTCCCTGTTGTTGACGATCGATTCCTTGACGGTCGGCGTCCAGCTCGACTTGGAGAGGTCCTGCACGGTCAGCGATCCGGTGAACGGACCGCCGGCACGCGGCGTGACCGTGTGCGTCCGGCCGCTGCCGCCCCAGGGGTTGGCGGTCGGGTTGGAGTCGATGTCGAGCGCGTTGTAGCTGTCGGTGACGGCTGGTTGAACGGTCGAGTAGGCGTTCAGGATGCTCTCGAACTTGCCCGTGCCGCTCGACATCTTGATCTTGTCGAAGACGAAGATGACGCCGCTTGCCTGGACGAATTCGCGCGTGTAGCCGGAGAGCGAGGCGCGGTAGATGGGCTTGAGGTTGGCGACGACGTCGAAGTAATCGTCGTCGGCGACGAGGCGCGCGATGGACGCCCATTTCGAGGATGGCTGCGGTTCCGTATTGCCGTTGCCGTCGTCCCAGCGGTCGCCGTACTCGCCCGTGCCGTTGATCATCACGAGGTTGTTGTCCTCGGTGCGGCGGCTTTTGCTGTAGCCGTGATCGGCGATGAAGGGCGCGCCCCCCTTGTGAATGACGAAGTCGCCCATCTCGGGGTGCTGGTGGCCGCCGATCGTCGGCCCGGCCATCATGGCGAAATACGTGGCCATGTTGTCCCAGCCCGAGCGCCATACGAACGTCCCGCTGTCCTTGAAGTAATGGAAGCGCGGCAGGCCGAGTTCCTGCGGCGACTTGACGGCGATCGAGCTGTCGGCCCAGAAGAACTGCGTCGGCTCGACGCGGTAATACGCGTTGTTCGCCGGCGAGCCGGTGGCCTTGAATTCCATCCAGTTGGCGAGCTGGTCGAACTTGCCGGAGTCGCCCTTGAGCATGCGCGCCACGAGGGCCGTGTGCGTCGGCAGCGGCGCCGGCGGCTCGGTGTCGCAATCGCCGAACGGGATCGGCTGGACGAACGAGCGGTCGCCGCCGGGCACCCACGCGTAGATCGAGTAGAGCGGGTAGTTCTTGATGTTGGAATAAAGCTTGAACTGGTTGACGCCGGTCCGCCGCGACCTGGCGTAGAGCATCGGCATCAGGCAGCGCGCCATGTATTCATGGTAGCTGTAGCCCTCGTGGGACGTGCCGTCGTGGGCCACCCAGTCGTCCCAGATGCCGAGCATCTCATCGACCTTGGCGAGCCACTTCTGGCGGCGCGTCTCATCTACTTCGCCCTCCAGGGTGTAGGCGATCATGCCGAGCGCCCCGACCGGGATCATCGTCTTGTTGCGCAGGATGTCGTTGACGTAGAGATAGCCCGAGGACCCGCCGATCTTGGAGACGTCCTCGAAGAAGCCGCCGGTGTCGTTGGCGATGTAGTCGGCACGGGTGGCGAGCTTGCTGACGATGTCGGCGCGCTGGCTCGACGTGAACTTGTCGTAGTGCCAGTCGTAGCCGGTGCAAAGCGCGATCAGGAACAGGCTCGTGTCGAGCGACGTGCCGCCAAAGAAGTCGCTCCACCCCGACCAGTTCAGGCACGTGTTGAAATAGGAAAAGAACATGGTGTTCGACTGGTAGCGGGCATCAATGGCCAGTCCGTTCGGGTCGAGCAGCAACAATGCCGCATGGCTGACGAGCCCGCGGGCGTTGTTTGCGCGCGTCGGGTTCGGGACCGGGTTCTGCGGCCCGAACGAGGAGCGGCACGACATCAGGATGCGCGTGTAATTCTCCGCGTAGAACGAATTGGCCGTCCTGGAACGCAATCCGGAGATGTCGGACGATGTGAAATACAGGTGCGGGTGGGCCGGCGCCGCGGCGAAAACGCCCGTTGCGAAAAGTGACAGAGCCAGGATCGCCGCCAGCCAGGCGCTTTGCCACGTCCGTGTCGTCGGCATCGAACCATCCCCCTGAATTCGGTCGAATCCGCTCGACCAGCTACCGTTCTATATCGGATTTATCGGCTCGACAATCCAGCGCCGTTTTTTTGGGGGGTCACCGCGTCAGAAATGTGATTGTTCTCCCCGAATTTTCATTCTATGATGCCGAACAGCTTTCGTCCGGCCTGAATTTCCAACATAGGAGTGTGCATACATGCCCCGTCTCGACTCGATCAAGAAAGTCCTGATCATCGGGTCCGGCCCGATCATTATCGGCCAGGCCTGTGAGTTCGATTACTCCGGCACGCAGGCCTGCAAGGCGCTGCGCGGCCTCGGCTACAAGATCGTCCTCGTCAACTCCAACCCGGCCACGATCATGACCGATCCAGGGATGGCCGACGTCACCTACATCGAGCCACTGACGGTCGCGTCGCTCACCGAAATCATCGAGAAGGAACGCCCCGACGCGCTGCTGCCGAACCTCGGCGGCCAGACCGGCCTCAACCTGAGCTCGCAGCTGGCCAAGGCGGGCGTTCTCGACAAGTACGGCGTCAAGGTCATCGGCGTGCAGGTCGATGCGATCGAGCGCGGCGAGGACCGGCAGGAATTCAAGAACACGATGGAGAGCCTCGGCATCGACATGCCGAAGAGCAAGATCGCGCTCACGGTCGCCGAGGCCGAAGCGATCGCCGCCGAGCTCGGCTACCCGGTCGTCGTGCGCCCGGCCTACACGATGGGCGGCACCGGCGGTGGCCTCGTTTACAACATCGAGGAGCTGCGCACGGTCGTCGCGCGCGGCCTCGCCGTCAGCATCGTCGGCCAGTGCCTGATCGAGGAATCGGTCCTTGGCTGGGAAGAGCTCGAGCTCGAGGTCGTGCGCGACGCCGAGAACAAGATGGTCACGGTCTGCTTCATCGAGAACATCGACGCGATGGGCGTGCACACCGGCGACTCGTTCTGCGCCGCGCCGATGCTCACGATCAAGCCCGAACTTCAGGCCCGGCTTCAGAAATACTCATACGACATCGTCGAGGCGATCCAGGTCATCGGCGGCACGAATATCCAGTTTGCGCACGATCCCAAGACCGGCCGCGTCGTCGTGATCGAGATCAACCCGCGCACGTCGCGCTCGTCGGCGCTGGCGTCGAAGGCGACCGGCTTCCCGATCGCGATGATCAGCTCGAAGCTCGCCGCCGGCCTGCACCTCAAGGAAATCCCGTACTGGCGCAAGGAGACGCTCGACAATTACGAGCCGTGGGGCGACTACGTCGTGATCAAGTTCGCGCGCTGGGCGTTCGAGAAATTCCGCGACGCCAAGGACAAGCTCGGCACGCAGATGCGCGCGGTCGGCGAGGTCATGAGCATCGGCAAAACCTACCAGGAAGCGCTGCAGAAGTCGATCCGCTCCCTCGAAACCGGCCGCCACGGCCTCGGGTTCGCGAAGAACTTCAACTCGCTGACCCTGCCCGAACTGATGGACCGCCTTGCCGAGGCGACCAGCGAACGCCAGTTCATCATGTATGAGGCGCTACGCAAGGGTGCGTCGGTCGAGGACCTTTACGCCAAGACCTACATCAAGCCGTACTTCATCGAGCAGATGAAGGAATTGGTGGAGATCGAGGAGAATATCCTCAAGCACAAGGGCCAGCTGCCGCCGGCTCCGTTGTTCAAGCTGGCCAAGGAAAAAGGCTTTTCCGACAAATACCTTGCACGGCTTCTCGGCCTTCCCGAAAAGGATGTCCGCGAGGGCCGCAAGGCGCTCGGCATCGTGCAGGGCTGGCACCCGGTCCCGGTGAGCGGCGTCGAGAACGCGGCCTACTACTATTCGTCCTACAACGCGCCCGACAAGGTCGAGGTCAGTGGCCGCAAGAAGGTCATGGTGCTCGGCGGCGGCCCGAACCGCATCGGTCAGGGCATCGAGTTCGACTACTGCTGCGTGCACGCGGTGTTCGCGCTGCGCGACGCCGGCTACGAGTCGGTCATGGTCAACTGCAACCCCGAGACGGTCTCGACCGACTACGACACCTCCGACAAGCTCTACTTCGAGCCGCTCACGGTCGAGGACGTGCTCGCGATCTACGAAAAAGAGAAGCCCGAGGGCGTCATCGTGCAGTTCGGCGGCCAGACGCCGCTCAACATCGCGCGCGAGCTCGAAGCGGCCGGCGTCAAGATCCTCGGCACCAGCCCCGAGACGATCGACCTCGCCGAGGACCGCGACCGCTTCCGCAAGATGATGGACAAGCTTGGCATCCCGATGCCGGCCAGCGGCATGGCGTCGAGCATGGCGCAGGCGCTCGAAGTCGCGAACCGCATCGGCTACCCGCTCATGGTCCGGCCGTCGTACGTGCTTGGCGGCCGCGGCATGAAGGTCGTGTATGACGAGGCGATGCTGCGCGACTACGTTGCCGCCGCCGTCGATGTCACGCCCGACCGCCCGATCCTGATCGACCGCTTCCTCGAGAACGCGATCGAGGCCGAGGCCGACGCCCTGAGCGACGGCGCCGACGCGTTCGTGCCGACGGTCATGGAACACATCGAGCTGGCCGGCATCCACTCCGGCGACTCGGCGTGCGTGATCCCGCCGATCTCGATTCCGCGGCGCCACCTCGAGACGATCCAGGAATACACGCGCAAGATCGCACTCGAACTGGGCGTTGTCGGTTTGATGAACATGCAATACGCGATCGCGGACGACGTGGTTTATGTGCTTGAGGCCAACCCGCGTGCCTCGCGCACCGTGCCGCTCGTGTCGAAGGTCTGCAACATCGGCATGGCCCGCATCGCGACCGAGTTGATGCTCGGCAAGAAGCTCTCCGAGCTGAACATCGGCGCGCCGGTGTTCCATCACTTCGGCGTGAAGGAATCGGTCTTCCCGTTCAACATGTTCCCGGAGGTCGATCCGCTGCTCGGGCCCGAGATGCGCTCGACGGGCGAAGTGCTCGGCCTCGCCGACAGCTTCGGCCTCGCGTTCTACAAGGCCGAGCAGGCCGCCGGCGGCGAATTGCCGACCGAGGGCACGGTGCTCATCACGGTCGCCGAAACCGACCGCCCGGCCGTGCTCGAGGTCGCGCGCCGCTTCGAGAAGGTCGGGATGCGCATCCTCGCGACGCTCGGCACGCACGCGTTCCTGCGCGAGCACAACATCCCGTGCGAGCGCATCGACAAGCTGCACGAGGGCCGGCCGAACATCCTCGACGCGATCGTGAACAAGGAGATCCAGCTCATCGTCAACACGCCGAGCGGCAAGCTCAGCCAGCACGACGACTCCTACATCCGCAAGGCGGCGATCCGGCACAAGGTGCCGTACATCACGACGCTGGCCGCTGCCGTTGCCGCCGCCAAGGGCATCGAAGCCCGCCGCGCCGGCCGCGGCACGCTGCACTCGCTGCAGGAATACCACGCCGCGATCCGGATGACGCAGCCCGAGACGACGGTCTCGTAGCTCGTCGATAATCTGTTGTTGCCTGTTCGCGTTGATGGCGGCATAAATGGCCAATCGGTATTTATGCCGCCTGTTTTTTTGAGGGCTCAGACGATGACGAAAATTTCCTCGCCCACGTTCATTTATAAGAAAGTCTTTCCCGCTTTCTGGTTTGGTTTTCTCGCCATTTTCTTTTTGCTCTGCGCCATTCAGTTTCTTCAGGACCATGACCCGATGCTGATTGTCATGCTGATTGCTCCCATTTTCATGGCCGGATTCGGATTCTTCATGTTCAAGAACCTCGTCTGGGGCCTGGCTGACGAAGTTTTCGACGCCGGCGATTACCTGCTCGTCAGGATGCGCGGCGAGGAGGACCGCATATCCCTTTCGAACATCATGAACGTCGGCTACTCGCGGATGAACCCGCAGCAGGTCACGCTTCGTCTGGTCGAGCCGATGAAATTCGGCTCCGAGATTTCGTTCATGCCGGTCCGGTCCCGGTCCGGCTTTCAAAGCCTGTTCGGCAAAAACAAAATGGTCGAGGACCTGATCCGGCGTGTCTATGACGCGCGCCCGAAAAGATGATTCACAGGAGGAAACGGAGACAACGGAGATTAGATTTTCTCTGTTTTCTCCTGTTTCAATTTCCGGGTTGGCCCACTCAATGGAAGGGCGAAATCCAATGATTGATGAGAAATTCTGGAAGCTGATTGAGCAAAGCGGCGCGGGACGGGCAGATTGCGAGGAGCAGGTGGAAAATTTAATTGGCATCCTTGCCAGGCTACCCGCGCAAGAGATCATTGAATTCGACAGGATCCTTCTTGAAAAACGCATCCTTGCCTATCGATGGGACCTTTGGGGAGTTGCTTTTATTATCAATGGAGGCTGTTCCGACGATGGCTTCGAGTATTTCCGGTGCTGGCTTATTGGACAGGGACGCGAGGCGTTCGAGCGGGTGCTCCAGGATCCGGAGAGCGTCGCCGACCTGACCGATGAACATGGGATCGAGTGCGAGGATCTGCTTTATGTCGCCAGCCAAGCCTATGAGCGGGTCACGGGCAGCGAGATGCCCATGGTTAAACGAATATATCCCAATGAACCCGTTGGGGAGCCTTGGGACGAATCGGATTTGAGCAAAAAGTTCTCCAAAGTAAGCCGCAAGTTCGAGTAGGCTTCAAGCGGTGCTGTGTCGGTTGTATCCACTCATCAGAAAGGGAATTGTTATGAGCCGTTTACTTACGACAGCGGTAATGTTGCTTGTATTTTTCTCATCGAGTTCGGCATGGGCCGCGAGCGTTGTGGATTTCGGCGCCAAGGGCGACGGCCTCACCGACGACACGAAGGCCGTTCAGGCCGCGGTCGATGACTGCGCGGCCAAGGGCGAGAAGCTCGTTTTCCCGGCCGGCACATTCCTGACCGGCACCATTTTTCTGCGCAACAATACCGCGATCGAGCTGACCGCGAAGGCCGTTTGGAGGGGGATCGATCGCGTCGATTCCTATCCGTTGCAGCGCCCGCGCGGGTTCGAAAAGGGCACGCACTCCGCCTGGCGCGCGATGATCTATGCCTATGATGTCGAGAACATTTCGATCAGCGGCGCGGGCACATTCGACGGCAACGGCGGCAATCCCGTGTTCGTCAAGACCGGCGAAAATCCAAACCGGCCGTTCGGGCTGTGGATCGTGCGCAGCCGCAACATCCGCCTCGACGGAATCCACATGCGCAACACCGCGCACTGGATGCAGCACTACATGGAATGCGACCGCATCCGGATCAACGGCATCCGCGTCTTCAACCACGCCAACCTGAACAACGACGGCCTCGACTTCACGGACTGCCGCGACGTCATCGTCTCCAACGTGCAGATCGACTCGAGCGACGACGCGCTGGTCCTTAAGTCGGACAGCGTGCGCGGCAACGCCGACTTCGCGATCACCAACTGCATCCTTTCCAGTCACGCCGACGGCTTCAAGCTGGGCACCGGTTCCGTCGGCGGCTTCAAGCGCATCACGGCGAGCAACCTCGTCATCCGTCCCTCTCAGGCCGACCACATCGAGCATCCGATGAAGATGAAAAACGGCCTGGGCGGCATTGACATGATGTCCACCGACGGCGGCCCGCTTGAAGACATCGTCATTCAGAACGTCGTGATCGAAGGCGTCGAAACCCCGATCGTCATCAAGCTCGGCGACCGCTGGATGACGGGCAAGCAGACCGGCGCCGGTCACGCGGGCGCGGCAAGGAACATCATGATCTCGAACGTGATCGCGCGGCACTGCGGGGCGCTCCCGAGCCAGATCAGCGGCTACCCCGGCCACCCCGTCGAGAACGTCACGCTCAGCGACATGCTGATCGAGATCGAAGGTGGCGGCGAGCAGGGCGACCTGAACGTGCCGGAAAATTCGAGCGCATACCCATATAATCGGATCTTCGGCAAGAAACTGCCGGCGTTCGGATTTTTCGTGCGCCACGCGCGCAACCTGCAAATGCGCGACGTGCGCATGCAGACGATCAAATCCGACGCGCGCTACGGAATGATTTTTGAAGACGCCAAAGGCGCGCTCGACAACGTCACAATCGCAAATCGCGAAACTAAAAACGCCGCGGTGTTGATCGACAAAAAGAAGTCGATCGACCTGCGCGGCGACAGCAAGGAACTCAAGGTAAGAGTTCGGTAGTGGACACTCATGCGGAGTAGGGGGCTTGCTCCCGCTTTCGCCGCGCAAGCTTGTATGTGTCTAGCCCTTCGGCATCGGGTATTACCGAACTTGCGTTGGGACGCGCGCGCTGAAAGCGCAACAAGAATAAAGCCTGGGGCAAAGCGAAGCGACGCCCCAGGTCAGGTTCGCGAAAATTGCCTGAGCTCTGAAAGAGCGAAAGAACCCGTTACATCCATTTCTTTCGCGCCTTCAGCGCTCTCTATTTCCTGGGATCCTATCCTGGGGCGGCGCTTCGCTCTACCCCAGGCTGTTTTCTCTCGCGCCTTCGGCGCTCCGGTTGGCACATCATTCCGCGGCCTTTAATTTCCCTGCGCGACCGGGCCGGGCGCTTCGCGCGGCGGCGGGACGATCGCAGGCTCGGGCTTGCCGTGCCAGTAGGCGAGGATCTGCCGCGCCAGCGGGGCGGCGATGGCGCCGCCGTGGCCCGATTCCTCGACAAGCACCACGATCACGATGCGCGGCGCTTCGGCCGGGGCGTAACACACGAACCACCCGTCGGGCGTTTTGCGGCCCGTCTGCGCGGTGCCGGTCTTGCCGGCCACGCTCCACTCGGGCGGGAACGCGCCGTGGCGGCCGGTGCCGGTCGGGTCGTGCGTCACGCGGAACAGGCCGTCGGTGATCGTCCGGCGCGCCTCGCCGCTCAGGGGGAGTTTGCCCTGCGGATCGGCGATGCCGATGTCCCTCCGGCTGCCGTCGGCGTCTTCGATCTCGGTCACCGGTTCGTCTTCGGCCGTGCGGATGCGGTCGATGATGCGTGGCCGCATCAGGATCCCGCCGTTGCAGATCGCGGCGTACGCGCGCGCCATCTGGATCGGCGAGACGGCGATCATTTCGCCTTGGCCGATCGCCATGTGCATGACCGAGCCGGGGTAAATCTCATCGACGTCGGGCCGCGCCACGTGCCCCGGATTTTCCGTGCCGGGCGGCGCCAGTTCGAATCCCGTCGGCGCGCCGAAACCGAACCCGCGCGCCATATTCGTGAGCGCGGTCGGCCCGACCCTGCGGCCCCACGTGTAGAAGTAAATGTTGCACGAGTGCGTCATCGCATCGGAGAAGTTCTCGTCGTCGTGGCCCCAGCGCTGGTCGCAATAGAACTTGGTTTTGCCGAGCGTGGTATAGCCGCCGCAGTTGATGTATTCGCTGGGCGAGAATCCCGCCATCAGCCCCGCCGCCGCGGTCACGATCTTGAATGTCGAGCCGGGCGCGAATCCTGAAAACCGCCCGTTGATCGGCCGCGTTTTCTGGTAGATCGGATTGAACTGGTGGCCGCGTGTCGGGTAGTTCGGGTCGTAACCGGGGTTGTAGGCCATCGCCAGCACGCCGCCGTCGCTGGGGTCCATCGCCACAATGAAACCGCGCCAGTCGCCCAGCAGCGCCTGGGCGAGTCGCTGCATGCCGAGGTCGAGCGTGAGGTAAATGGTGTCGCCGGGCTGCACGGGCTTGGACAGGCTGCGCGCGCGCGTACGGCCGACATGATCGCGCTTGACGACCTCGATGCCGGGCGTGCCGCGCAGGATCGATTCGAACGTACGCTCGGCGTTGCTGCGGCCGACCATTTCGTCGCGCAGGTAGCCGCGCTCGAGGAACGAGTCGAGTTCGCTCTCCGGAATGCCGCCGACATGGCCCGTGACGCCGCCGGCGACTTCGCCCTCCGGATACACGCGCTCATAGCTGGTATGGACCGTGACGCCGGGAAGCTGGAAGCGCTCCTCGAGCAAGGGCAGCACCTGATCGAGCGTCAGGCCGCCGGCGAGCGTGACGCTGTTCTCGCGCGGCCGTTTCCGAATGACCGCGTTGGCAAGCTGGTTCACCGAAGGCTTGCCGACGAGCTTGGCGACGGCAGCCACGGTCGAGGTGATCTCGTTGGCGCCCAGGTTGAACGGGCTCATCTCGACCTGGAACACCGTGCGATTGATCGCGAGCGGGCGGCCGTAGCGGTCCAGGATCCGGCCGCGCGGGGCGGCGATGCTTTCCTCGCGCAGGAAGTTCTCCTCCGACTCGCGGCGGCGGTCGGGGCCTTCCAGGATTGTCAGCTTATACATGCGCATGCCGAACAAAATCATGGCCAGGCTGAACAGCAACAGCAGGATGTTCAGCCGCCCCTGGACGAACGGGACGTCGTCGCGCGTCGGCACTTCGTCGGGTTCTTGTGGCCTGATGTTGGGCGGTGCGATCATGTCAGATCATGGCCGGGCGCCCCGGCGCGAAGGCAGGCGGCTGTTCAGGAACTGACGCTGCTCGGCCGAGCCGGACGTCACCTTGACGCTGCGGCGCGGGATCATCCGGCCGTGTGTCGGGTCGAAGTCGGCACTGAAATAGCTGCGGCTCGGATCGACCTTCGAAATGTTCAACGCGCGCGCGGCCGTGTCGCCGGGCTGGATGCGGTACGAAACCGTGATCTTGTCGCCGGGCTTGATCGACTCGATGCTGATTGGCGGCGTCTGGCGGAGCTTGCCGGATTCGGGCTCCAGCGGAGCCGTGTCGTCGGTGAAATAGGTGCGCGCGCCGATCTTGAACGCGCGCTCGGGGCGCAGCTCGCGATTCTTGACGCGCTCAACAGGAATGTTCAGCTGCTTGGCGCGGACGTCGAGGGCGTGCGGGAACTTCGTCAGGATCGGATCGACGCGCACGGTCACGGTCGAGGTGGCGCGGTCATAGCTCTTGAACCAGCCGACGAGCAGGATCGGCCGCGACGTGTAAAGGTATTCGAGCTGGGTGTCTGTGGTGAGCTTTGCGCCTTCACCGGCGGGGAACGGCGTCGGCATCTGTCGCGTGATCATCCGGTAGCGCCGGTCGGTCGTGGCGGTCGTCGGGACGCCGATCTCGCGCAACACCGCCAGCGTTTCTGACGTCGGTCCTGATGCCCTGTGAAGCGTGGCGGACGTCGGCGGGACCGGCCGCGAGAATGCCGTCACGGCCAAGATGGCCACGGCGCAGGCCCAGAGCGGGCGGACGAGTCGCAAAATCATTTGAGAACTCCGTGTGTTGCCGTGCCGCGCGCGGGCCGGCTAAATGGAAGGCGCGACGAAAACGACCGGCGGACGCCCGGGCGGGATCCCTGTCGCGCGGCCCATTCTAGCGCGGCAGCCCGTCCAATTTCCAGCGCGCACGCAACGATTTATATTCACGGCGCCGATTCTTTCGGGCAAGAATCGCTCTGGACGCAGACGATGGATACCCAGCCTGACCTCAAACATCCCGCATCCGGAGAGCGCGGCCGGTTTTTCTCGGCCCGGCTGCTCGTGACGGTCGCAATCGCCGCCGCGTGGCTCGCGTCGATGCACGCCGTCTGGCGCCACGAGGTCGGGACCGGCCAGGGCCTCAAGCAGATCGGCGTCTCGCCCGAGGTCCTGCTCGTCACGTGGACCAATTACGATCACCTGCTGTGGATCGTGCAGAACGGCCGGACGATCGGCGCCACCCAGATGTTCGTGATCCGTCACGAGGAGCGCGACGCGCCCCGGGACAGGCTGCCCGGCTACGAGCTCACCAGCCGCACGCGCATGAAGCCGACGCTCATGGGCATGCCGCTGCCGGTCGATATTTCGCTGGTCGTCGGCATGAACGGGCAGTTCGAGATGGAGACGCTGCAGGGGACGATTCGCGCCGCCGGCCAGCCGATGCACCTCGACGCGTTCGTCGAGGGCGGCAGCCTCTACTACCGCGCGCGCATCGGCAACGGGTCGCCGGCCTCGCCCGTCGGCGGCGCGCTCGCGTCGATCCTCGCCCGGCGCGACATCTGCGGCCGCGCGCCCCTCGGTGGCCCCATCGTCATGCACGACATCCTGCTGCCGCTGTTGATCCACGAGGGCAAGCTGCGGCCCGGCCAGACGTGGACGACCGACAGTTCCGACCCGATCGCCGGGCTTCTGCACCAGACGGCCCGCATCACCGTCGTCGGCCTCGAGAAGATCCGCTTCGGCGGCGAGGACGTGCCGGCGTGGCACCTGACCGAGCAGATCGGCGACACGAAAACGGAATCGTGGTACGGCCTGAACGGCCGCCCGCTGCGCAGCGAAGCCCCCGATGGGCTGCTGTTGGTCCAGGCCGAATCGACGCAGGTCAAGAAGTACGATCCGGGCTTTGGCCGACCGCTCGAGCGCGCGGAGATCGACCGCGACTATATCCGTTCGCACATCGATCCCCAGTTCGACAACAAGCCCCTCGAAAGCCTCCTGCCCGGACTTCCGTCGATTTAAACCTGTTCGACCGGACGCAATGGAGGAAACGGAGAATTCGCTCTTGAAACTCCGTTTTCAAGCATGATGACGCGAACAAGTGGATCGTTGCCATGGCTGGACGCGCCACACCAGCCGGTCCCTGGGATCAATCTTGTTGACATCAATACGACTCGTTCGCACAATGGGCGTGTTGTGATTTGGGAAATATTGATGATCATTGAGTTACGTATTTATTAAGGGTCCTTGGCGATAGATGTCGATCATGAGTTCAGGCCAAGGCCGGTTAAGATGCCAGTTTGGCTCAATGCGTCGGATAGCTTTTTACTTTCTTTCTCTTTTGCCATTTCGCCGGCGCAGATATATACTGCATTTTTGCCCCGATTCTGATAAAGAATTGCCGGGGTGTGGTCGAAGCAGAAGTTGTTCGTTTCCGAGTTGTCCCTGTTTGAGTTAAGATGTGCATGGGTTTTCGGAGCCGGCGATCCGTTGTTCTGGCGCCGGTGGAGGTGGATGAGCGTTGTGGAATTGGAAAGAAAAGCTGTTGCCGGATGAGTTCGTGATCGACGAGCAGCCACTCGAAGTGTATCGGCCCGACGACACGACCGTGGCGGTTGCCGAAGTCGGCGAGTCCCCCGACGCAGAGCAGCCCGCTTCCGCGGCGCAGGACCTGCTGACCCAGGTCATGCAGATTCTGGTCGATCAGGACAATCTGGCGCGCAAGGCGCGGTTCCTCGAGACGCGGCAGGTGGGCAACGACGAGTTCGGGCGGTTCGTGCGCGGGATGTTGCCGTTCATGGACAACTTCTCGCACCTGCTTGACCTGGCCCGCGAGCACGCGCCGTCGGAGGAATTGACCAACTGGTTGAGCGGCGTCGAGGCCCTTTACTTCCGCATCGTCAGCCTCATGGAATCTTATGGTTTGCGTTTTATTAACTCGACGGGTAAACTCGTGAACTTTGATATCCACGATGTGGTGGAGTATCGACGCACGAACCAGTATCCGCACAACACCGTGATCAAGGAACTGCAGAAGGGGGTCGTGTTTCGCGACCGCCTGTTGAGGGAAGCGAAAGTCGTAGTCGCTTGCAATGAGTAATCGCCGCCCGTATCATGGCGGCAACGATCAAGGAGCATTGAGAACACAATGGGCAGGATATTAGGAATCGACCTGGGCACCACGAACTCCGTTGTGGCGGTCATGGATCGCAACGGGCCGATGATTGTTCCCAACAGCCTCGGCGACCGCCTCACGCCGTCGGTCGTCGGTTTCACCAAGGGCGGCGAGCTCCTCGTCGGCCGCAAGGCGCGCCGTGCCGCGGTCATGAACCCGCAGCGCACCGTTTTTTCCATCAAGCGCCACATGGGGACCAACCATCGCGTCAACATCGAAGGCAAGCAATACACCCCCCAGGAGATTTCCGGCATCATCCTGCAGAAACTCAAGCAGGACGCCGAGGATTTCTTCGGCGAGAAGATCGACCAGGCCGTCGTCACCGTCCCGGCCTACTTCACCGACACGCAGCGCCAGGCGACCAAGGACGCGGGCGAAATCGCCGGCTTCACCGTCCGCCGCATCATCGACGAGCCCACCGCCGCGGCCATGGCCTACGGCCTCGACAAGCAGAAGGACCAGACGATTCTGGTCTATGACCTGGGCGGCGGCACGT
>JAJFUE010000104.1 GCA_021372575.1 bacterium
AAACGCGGCCGGCAGAAACACGTATCTGTATCGCTAAAGTGCTTCTCGAAAGTCTTGTCCGCCTCGTGCTCGTGCTCGTAATCGTAATCGAATCAACACATTCTTCGTTGAGAATCGCGACAGAACTTCTTGGAAGCACTAATCCTGAGACCTCAGCCGGAGCGTGTTGGCCGCCAGCAGCACGAACGACAGCCCGATCAGCGCCCAGGCGGCCGGGGTGGCCATCGAGAAAAGAGGGCCGACGAGGCCGTAGATGGCGATCGATTCGAAAACGGCGTCGCTGAGGATGAGCGCCACGGCGGGGTATGATTTGGCAATCTTCGGCACCAGAAAACCGATCGGTATTTGGAGAATACCGATAAAAATCAGGATATTGCTCACGATCGGGTCGTAAGGGAACAGTTTGGGGAATGGCATGATGAAGAAATACGTGATCCCGGCGTAGATCGGCACGGCCATCAGGAATGCGACATGAATCATGAGCGGGTTGGGCATTGGGGGCTCCTGAATCGAAGCATGGGATTGTTGAAAAACAGAGTTGGGTCTTATATGTGTTACGCTCGAGAAAGCTGGTGACAAGCGAATGTCGGCTCAACCAAAGCGCCGAAGGCGCGAGAGATCATAGCCTGGGGCACAGCGGAGCGACGCCCCAGGATAAGGCCCATGAAAACACCGGAGCGCCGAAGGCGCGAAAGAAATGGATCGCACGGTTTCTTCCGTTCTTTCAGAGATCATTGGATGTTCTGCGCCCTGACTTGGGGCGTTGCTTCGCTTTTCCCCCCATTAACTTGCTGCGCTTTCAGCGAACGATCGGTTTACCCGATTTCTAAGCGCCAAACACATGTCGGGTCGGAGACCCGACCTACCTTCCCATGAGTTTGTCGAGTTCGGCGCACAGCTGGAGCGGGAGCTCGCGGACCATGTCGAGCTGCCGCGCGGCGAGCGTCATCTGCGCGGCGGACTCGATCAGCTCGATGCGATCAAAGGCTTGCAGCAGCGTTTCGCCGGTGGCCACGACGCCGTGGTTTTCGAGGAGAAGGCCCTCGGCCTGGGCGGCGCCTTCGGCGACCGTGCGCGCCAGTTCTTCCGACCCAGTGCGCGCATACGGGAGCTTCAGGATGCGCGGCACCATCAGGTAACTCTCTTCGATGAGGCGCGTCGAGATGGCTGTGCCGGACGAGCAGAACGCGCACGCGGTTGCGGGGTGGGCGTGGACGATCGCGTTCACCTTCGGGCAGCGCTCGTAAATCATCAGGTGCATCTGCCACTCGCTGGTGGGCTTGATGCCGCGGGTCGCCAGCTTGCCGTTCATGCGGATCAGCGCGATGTCGCCGGCGCGCAGGCGGCCCTTGTCGAGCCCGGCGGGCGTGATCGCGATCAGCCCGCCCTTGATCCGCTGCGAGATGTTCCCGCCCGACGTGGTCGTCAGCCGCTGCCGATAGAGCCGGCGCATAAACCGCGCCACCTCGCTTCGCGATTCCTGTTCCTTCATCGGGGTATCCTTGGTTGAGGTGCTCATCTTTCGTGCTCGTGCTCGTGCTCGTGCTCGTGCTCGTAATCGTAATCGTAATCGTAATCGTAATCGAAACCCCTCGCTCACGCTCGGGCTAACGCATCTCTCGTCCTCCGAGACCTATAAGACCTATAAGACCTATAGGACCTATAGGACCTATAATCTAATAAAAAAGAGGACACGGATTACGGACTCCATGTCCTCTTTCATCGACTTCGATTCATAGCCTTAGACGACATACGCCTTCGACGTCGTCGAGCCGCCGTGGCCGGTCCAGTTCGTGTGGAAGAACTGGCCGCGCGGCTTATCGACGCGCTCGTAGGTATGCGCGCCGAAGTAGTCGCGCTGGGCTTGGAGCATGTTGGCCGGCAGCCGCTCGCAGCGATAGCCGTCGTAGTAGGCCAGGGCGCTGGAGATCGCCGGCATCGGGATGCCGAGCTGGACGGCCGTGGCCACGACGCGGCGCCACGAGTCCTGGGCGTCGGCCAGCACCTTCTGGAAGAAGAGCGGGTCGATCATCAGGTTCATGAGGCCCGGTTCCTTGTCGAACGCCTGCTTGATGCGGCCGAGGAACGCCGAGCGGATGATGCAGCCGCCGCGCCACATCATGGCGATTTCGCCGAACTTGAGGTCCCACTTGTATTCGGCCATCGCCGAGCGCAGCAGCTGGAAGCCCTGGGCGTAGCTGACGATCTTGCTGGCATACAGCGCCTGGCGCAGGTCGTCGATGAGCTGCTTGGGGTCGCCCTGATACTTGGCCTTGGGGCCGGCCAGAACCTTGCTCGCCGCGACGCGCTCGTCCTTGACCGCCGACAGGCAGCGGGCGAAAACCGCCTCGCCGATCAGCGTCAACGGCATGCCCTGGTCGAGCGCGGTGTCGGCCGTCCACTTGCCGGTGCCCTTCTGGCCGGCCGTGTCGAGGATCACATCGACGACGTGCTTGCCGGTCTCCTCGTCCTTGACGCCGAGGATGTCGCGCGTGATCTCGATGAGGTACGAGTCGAGCTCGCCCTTGTTCCACTCGGCGAAGACCTCGTGCATCTTCTCGTTGGACAGGCCGAGGCCCTGGGCCATGAACTGGTAGGCCTCGCAGATCATCTGCATGTCGCCGTATTCGATGCCGTTGTGGACCATCTTGACGAAGTGGCCGGCGCCGTTGGGGCCGACCCACTCGCAGCAGGCTTCGCCGGCCGGGGTCTTGGCGCAGATCGCCTGGAAGATCGGCTTGACCGATTCCCACGCCGCCGGGGAGCCGCCGGGCATCATGGACGGGCCCTTCAAGGCGCCCTCTTCGCCGCCGGAGACGCCGGTGCCGATGTAGAGCAGGCCCTTGCTCTCGACGTACGCCGTCCGCCGCATCGTGTCGGGGAAGTGGCTGTTGCCGCCGTCGATGATGATGTCGCCGGCCTCGAGGTGCGGGATGAGCTGCTCGATGAAGTCATCGACCGGCTTGCCGGCCTTGACCATCAGCATGATCTTGCGCGGCCGCGCCAGGTTGGCCACCAGCTCCTCGATCGAGTGCGCGCCGATGAACTTCTTGCCCTTGCCGCGGCCCTCGAGGAATTCGTCCACGCGCGACGTCGTGCGGTTATAGACGGCGACCGTGAAACCCTTGCTTTCGATGTTGAGGACGAGGTTCTCGCCCATGACGGCCAGGCCGATCAGGCCAATGTCAGCTTTCTGCATCTTCGTGTCTCCCCGTATATGGTTGGTTGTTACAAATCGTGCTCGTGCTCGTGCTCGTAATCGTAATCGAACTGCTTGCGTTCGTTAATCCCTCGCTCACGCTCGGGCTGCTGCATTCATGCCGCGGCCGGCGACCGCGGCCTACCGGGTTTGGGCCTACTCAAACTGCGACTTCAGCCCCCACAGGCCCAAGGCCGGGTTGCTAATGTAGAAAATTTCCTCGCCGTCGGCCAGCGTATTGTAGCCGTCCTTGAGGATTTCGGGCTTGAACTTCGCTTCCATGGCCTTGAGCTCGCCGTAGATAAAGCCGACGCCTTCGACTTCCTCGCGGGTCAGGCCGCCGGGGCAGTAGGTTATGCGGAAGCGGCCCTCGCTCGAGCCGTGGATGAGGTGCGCGGCCGCCGAGAGGTTCGCCGCAAGCTCGGGGTTCTTTTCAACGGCGGCCAGTGTCGCCGGCGTGCCGTGATAGCCGTATTTGCGGATGAGGCGGTCGATTTCCGTGTCCTCGCCGAACTGGCGCACGCCCGGCGCCAGGATGATCAGGTCGCCGTCGTCGGCCATGGCCATGCGCGTGCGGTAGATCGCCTTGTTGCCGAGCCAGGTCGATTTATAGGACTCGCCTTCGAGGCGGACGAGGACTTTCTTGAGGGGCTTGTCGAGCAGCTCGATATTGCACTTCGTGCAGAGCTTCGCGCCGCGCTTGAAGCATTCGTCGTTGTCGCCGGCGAAAAGGCCGCGCGTGACCATCGAGCCGTCGTCCCCCTTGCCGCGCACGGTCAGGACATAGCTGATCGGCAGGTTTTTGCCCCATTCGCGGTCCATGTAGTTGAACACCGCGCGCACTGGGGTGTCGCCGCGGCCCATGATCTTTTCCATGTTGCAGCAGGCGCCGATGAAGTGCGTCCGGTTGATCGTTTCCGCGCCGCCCGTGCCGACGTAGATGTTCTTGTTGTGGTTGGCGATGCCGATGACCTCGTGCGGAACGAGCTGGCCGATCGAGATGATGCGGTCAAACCCGCCGTTGGCCAGCAGGCCATCGACCTCGCACGGCACGCCGTAGTGAAGCTTGCCGCCGGTGATTTCCTCGATGAATGACGAGGGCACCTCGCCCAGCCGCGCCAAGCCGTGGCGCCAGTCGTGCTCGCGGAACAGGTTGACCGGCACGCCCGGGAACATATGGTGGATCTCGTCGGGCGTCATGGGCAGGTGCGTGCCGATGGCGGGCATGACGCGGATCTCGACGCCGCGCGCGCTGAGCATCTTGTAGAGGATGACGGTCAGCTCGCCGGCCCACGAGTGATGCCGAGTGATGTCGGGAGGCAGCAGCAGGACCTTCTTGAGCGGCCCCAGCTTGGCCAGCATGCCTTCGAGGAGCTCGGCGGCGCGGGCCTCGGTAATGACGGTCGTCGGTGAACCTTCGTAAAAGTATTCCATGGCATTAGACCTCACGGGGAGATTAGCACATTAAAACGCGTTTGAAAATGGGACTTATGGGACCTATGGGACTTATGGGAATCATGGGGGATTACCAGGATGGTTTCTCCGGCAGCAGGGATTCGAACTTCTTGATGAGGGCGGTTTCGTAGTCGCCGGCGAACGTGCCGGCGAGGAATCGGCCGAGGCCTTCATCGAGGAGGTTTTCCCACGATTCTTCCTCGGCGCCGGGGTTGATCGGGAAGAAGAGCGTGCCGGCCTCGCGGGCGGCCTTCAAGTCGCCGAGCGCGTCGCCGATCATCAGCATGTGGTTGTCGTCGTATTTGCCGCCGGCGGCGAAATTGAGCTGCTCGGTCTTGGTGCCGTATTCCTGGCCGGCGATGATGCGCACGTAGCCGTCCATGCCGTTGTCGCGCCACTCGCGCTCGAGCGCCTCGGCGGGGGTCTGGCTGACGACGATCAGGTCGGCGCTCTTGCCGGCCGTCTTGAGGAAATCCATCACCGGGGCGAACGGGCCGACGCCGACGGCGATCTTTTCGATGTCGCGGTTGATCTCGAGGCTCCATTCGAGGACGCGCTTGAGCTCGGGGTCGCCGGTCTTCTCCACATGGGCCTTGAGCGCCGGGTTGCCGAGCTTGGTCTCGGAGGCCATCCACTTGCGCAGCGACTCGAGGCGCGGGACCTCGAACCCGAGCTTCTTGATTTCGGGGCGCGCGGCGAGGAAATCCATGACGCGAATCAGGGAAGGGAAGCGGTTGGCGCCGCGCCATTTCGAATACAGGTTCACGAACTCGCTCGTCGCGCGCGCATCTGGATAGACCGGCTGCAGGGTGAAGAAACGCACCGTGTTGTGCGTGAAGCATTCCTTCTGCTTGAGTTCCATCGAATCGAACACGCACCCGTCGGAATCGATGCCGATGAAGAACGGCTTGGATGGGTGGAAGTCGATGAGGGTTTGCGGCGAGTGTTGGGAGAGAATCGTCATCGAACGAAGTCCTGAGTGCTGAGTTCTGACCGTGGTCCAATCAGGTCCAGAATGCCACATCGTAGCGGGTGACGCCTGTTTTTTCGATGTTTTTCGTCGTCGCATCGGCTCGATACGGCATGGAACGCCGGCCAACTGGTGTTTTGCACCCGATCCCGAGCCCCAAACTCCCCAAACCCCGCAACCGCTTCCCGCCAAGAGCGAGTGACAATTCCGCCTGACCTGTGCAAGATAGCCATGAGGGTTTTGTTTTCATGGCGATCGGTTACCAGTGTCTGATCCTGCATGCCCATCTGCCGTTTGTGCGGCATCCGGAATACGAGGAGTCGCTCGAGGAGCGGTGGCTGTTCGATGCGATCACGGAATCGTATCTGCCGCTTTTATCCATGATCGACGGCTGGCGGCGCGACGGGGTCCAGTATGCGCTTGCGTTGTCGATCACGCCGACGCTGCTGGCGATGCTGCGCGACGAGATGCTGATGGGGCGTTACCGGCGGCACCTCGACCGGTTGATCGACCTGGCGCGGCGCGAGGTGACGCGCACGCGGCTCACGCCCGCGCTCAACAGCCTCGCGCGCCACTACCTGTTCCGGTTCGAAAACTGCCGGCACGATCTCGACAATCGCTGGCGCGGCGACATTGCCGGCGCATTCGTCGAGATCAGCCGCGAGGGCAAGCTTGAAATCCTTGGGGGCCCGGCAACGCATCCGTTCCTGCCTCTGTTTGTGCATGAGCCCGAATCGGTTCGCGCGCAGCTCGAGATCGGTTTGGCCGAGATCGAGCGCCAGCTCGGCATCCGGCCGCGCGGGTTGTGGAGTCCCGAATGCGGCTGGGCGCCGGGGCTGGACGCGTTATTCCGTTCGGCGGGCGCCGAGTACACGATCATCGACGGGCACGGCCTGATCGCCGCGTGGCCGCCGCAGCCGGGAATGCATACCCCCGTGCGCACGCCATCCGGGATGGCCGTGTTCGGCCGCGATCCCGAAACCTCGCGCCAGGTGTGGAACGCGCGCATCGGATACCCCGGCGACCCCGCTTACCGCGAATTCTACCGCGACATCGGTCACGATCTCGACCGCGAGTGGCTCGGGCCGCTGCTGCCGGGTGGCGCGCGCATCAACACCGGGATCAAATATTACCGAGTCACCGGCCCCGTGGGGCTCGGCGAGAAACAGGTTTATGATCCGAACGCCGTCGCCGGGCGCGTCGCCGCGCACGCCGAGCATTTCGTGATCAGCCGTATCGAACAGGTGAAAACCCTGAGCCGGTCGATGGATCACCCGCCGATTGTCGTGTCGCCGTACGACGCCGAGCTTTTTGGGCACTGGTGGTATGAGGGGCCGATGTTTCTGGACGGGGTCATGCGGCGGCTTTGCGCGAACGACTGCCCGGTCAGGCCGATCACGCCGGGAAGGTATTTGGAGATGCACGGGGCGGCTGGCGTCGCGCAACCGGCGTTCAGCTCGTGGGGCGAGGGCGGCTACGCCGAGGTGTGGCTCAACGAGATGACCGAGTGGATTTATCCGCGGCTGGACGCGGCGGCGCGTTCGATGCGCGCGCTTGTGCGGCGGCACATGGATACGGCCGACCCGCTCGTTGAGCGCGCGCTGAAGCAGCTCGGTCGCGAGCTGTTGCTGGCGCAGGCGTCGGACTGGCCGTTCCTGATCCGGATTGGCAGCGCGCCGCATTACGCAACGCAGCGGCTTCATGAACATTTTGGCGAGATCGAGCGGCTGGCCGGGGAGCTGCGGTCGGGTGCGATTGACGAGGTACGGTTGGCGGAGCTCGA
Organism: bacterium; assembly: GCA_021372575.1. Taxonomy (GTDB): domain Bacteria; phylum Sumerlaeota; class Sumerlaeia; order MVZB01; family MVZB01; genus JAJFUE01. Next base: position 7,408 of record JAJFUE010000104.1, read on the forward strand.
ATCGCGGCATAATTTATTCCCGAATCTGGATTACCGGATCTTCGCGGGTTGAAGTCCCATGCGGCAACCCGTTCGCAAGTGAATGGACGCGCGTTCCTTGTGCTAAAATACAGGTATGAAGGGGATCCAAACAAAGCGCGTTTACGAGCCCACGACCGATGACGACGGTTTTCGCGTGCTTGTGGATCGACTGTGGCCGCGGGGCGTTTCGAAGGAAAAGGCGCGCGTCGATGTGTGGATGAGGGACGTCGCGCCGAGCAACGAGCTGCGCAAATGGTTCGGCCACGACCCCGCGCGCTGGGACGAATTCCGTGCAAGATATAGGAAAGAAATCGGCGACAGCGAAGCGCTGGCGGAATTGAAGAAGATCGTGAAGGCCCACAAAAAAGTTACGCTCCTCTTCAGTGCAAAAGAAGAGGAGCACAACAACGCCATCGCGCTGGCGGGGATTTTGGAAAAGAAAAATTAAGCGAAATTGGCGACAAAAACCGAGCGTTTGCTGGAAGTGCGGCGGCGATTTGCTTTGATCTTTTCAATTTGATGCAGAGTTTCGGCGGTCATATAGCTTTCGCCGCAATCGGGGCAGCTGATGATGGGAACATTCTCAATCACGAGCAATGACGCGCCTTTCCCATAACTGCGCGTCACCAAACGGATTCGTGCGTGATTCTTTCCACAGATATCGCAAGTCATTGAACTATTCCCCGCTAAACACGGTGATGATGATCAATTTGCCAGTAGGCCCAAATTTCACCGCGACGTAAATGTCATTACAACCCATCGTCTTGGCCTTGATCATGAATTTTGATTCTTTTGTCTGTCCCGCTGGCGCTCTGTTATTTCACCCGTGATGACCGCGTATTCGACGTCTATGACCGTGAATCCATCATCGATCATTTCCTCTTCCGCATGCAAGGTCATTAGATAATCGCGAGCCAAGACCCTTTCGCGCATGCGCTTGAGAATTCGATCGAACATTGTTCTTGTTCGCCCAGTTGTGTATCACCCGAGCTTCTTGAGGCCGATGCGCTCGCGGAGGCGGGTGAGGACTTCCTTGGTCGTGCGGCGCGCCTTCTGCGTGTGGTCGAGGAGCATGAACTCGACTTCGCCGAGGCGCGACTCCCAGTGCGAGCGCCGCTTGTGCATCGGGGCGAGGAACTCGTTGATCGCGGCAGCGAGGGCCTTCTTGACCTCGACGTCGCCGACCTTGCCCTCGCGATAGCGCTGCTTGAAGTCCTCGACCTGCGCGGTGTCGGGGTTGAACGCGTCGTGATAGATGAAGACCGGATTGCCCTCGACCGTCCCCGGGATGTCGGCGCGGATGCGCTTGGGGTCGGTGTACATCTGGCGCACTTTTTCCTCGACGGTCTTGGGGTCGTCCTTGAGGTAGATCGCGTTGCCGAGCGACTTGCTCATCTTGGCCTTGCCGTCGATGCCGGGCAGGCGGCCGAAGTTGCCCACGAGGCCTTCGGGTTCCTTGAGCGTCCCCTCGCCGAACATGTTGTTGATCTTGCGGACGATCTCGCGGGCCTGCTCGATCATCGGCAACTGGTCCTCGCCGACGGGAACGAGGTCCGCGTCGAACGCCGTGATGTCGGCGGCCTGGTGGATCGGGTAGATGAGGAAACCCATCGGGATGTCGAATTCCTCAATGCCGAAGATGCCGTTGCCGCGTTCGCGCTTCTCGCCGATCTCGCCCTTGACGGTCGGGTTGCGCAGCGCGCGCGACAACGTCACGTGGTTCAGGTAATGGATCGCCAGCTCGTGGATCTCGGGAACCATCGACTGCAGGACGAACGTGACCTTGTTGGGGTCGAGGCCGACGGCGAGGTAGTCGAGCATGACCTCGAGGGTGTTGACCTTGAGGATCTCGGGGTGGTCGAAGTGGTCGGTCAGCGCCTGGATATCGGCGATGAGGATGAAGGTGTTGTATTCGTTCTGGAGCTTGACGCGGCTGGCAAGGCTCCCGACGTAATGGCCCAGGTGAAGCGGACCCGTGGGGCGGTCGCCGGTCAGGATGGTTTTCATGGTTCGATGCCCTCGACAAGATTCGCGCCACGGGAACTCCCCCAAGGCGCACCCGGTAAAACGTTAAGCCAGCAGCGGGGTAATCGTCAATTGAATGGTGAAAGAAAAGCGATGAGCGATGAGCGATGAGAGATGAGATAAAAATCCACCATTCATTCTTCACCCTTCATCCTTATCTTCACGATTCCGGCCGATAGAATCGCCATTGCGGGGACGATCGGGACTCGGAAGCGGGGATTGGCCTCGGGGCCGGCGGAGATGATGATGAAATAGACGATCGTGCCCCAGATGAGGGCGTCGATGGCGGGCATGCGCAGGCCGGGGCGCTTGCAGATCAGGTAAAGGACGATCAGCAACAAGATGTAAAGCGCGATCGCGTGGAGCTCCGCATATAGCGTCAGGAACAGTTCGCGGGGATGGGCGGTGAGCCAGCCCCAGGTTTCGGCCGAGGTGGCCGTGCGGGCCATCCAGTCCAGTGATCCGAAATTGCCGAACGTTTTGACGAGATGCTCGACGAGCGCCGATTGGGGCGGGCCGAACAGGAGCTTGATGCCGCCCATGATCTCCATCCCGATGGCGGTGAACTTGTTTTCGAGCAGGATGCGGGTGCCTTCTTCGCCCATCCAGCGGTCGAATTCGGCGGGGGAGACGCCGGTCGGGGCGTCCTCGCGGAGCTTGAGGCGCGCCTCGGCGATTGGGATGCCCTCGCGCAGCGCGACGACGCCGGCCGCGCGGTAGTCGAAGCGGTTGAGCTCGCCGATCGTGCTCAGCACGGGCCGGCCGACGGCAGCGTAGTTGCGAACCTGCCAGCCGCCGACGAGGAAGAACCACGGCAGCACGGCGGCGATGATCACCCACGCGGCCGCGCCGTCTCCGTCGCGGCGCCGGCGAATGGCCGCCAGCCAGACGACGAGCGGGATAACGAGAAAGAACGCGATCGGGCGGACGAGCGTGGCCAGCGCGAGCAGGAGCCCGGCGGCGAACGACCATTCCTGCGCGTGTTCCTCTTCGATGGCGTTGGAGGCCGCAAGCAGCGCCGCCATGAGAAGGATCGTGAAGAGCGTTTCGCTCAGGAGCATTCCCGAATAGATGAACGCGAGCGGGTCGAGCGCGCAGATGATGGCCGCGGCCCAGCCACCGGCGCGGCCCCAGCGCTTGAGGCCGAGGAAAAAGACCATCGGGATGATCAGCGTGGCGAGGAGGGCCTGGGCGTCGATGATGGCGGTGCGCTTGCGCGCGAGCGTGGCGTAGATCGACGCGATGAAAAGCGGGTAGCCCGGCGTGCGGCGGATCTGGGGCTCGTCGGGCTGGTCCGGGCTGACGGCGAAGCGGCCTTTGTCGAGAAGGGCGAGCGCCGAGTTCTCGTAATCCTGCGAGTCGGACGCCGCCATCACGCCGCCCGGCGCGCGCGTGTAAATCGTCACGAGGCGCACGCCGGCCAGCGCGAACATGAGGCATGCAAGAAGGACGATATCGTTGCGTCGAATCACGAGGGGTTCACCACCGTCCGAAGAGCATAGCATCGTCGAAGGTTGCCGGCCAGCAGTCAGTAGGCCGCTTCGGCTCGAAGCGGCACTCAATGCAGTAGCCCGAGCATAACTGATCGATAGAGCGCTGACGAAAGTTATCGGTTCGTGCTCGTGCTCGTGCTCGTAATCGTAATCGTAATCGAATCAGCACCGAATTTCGAAACCGAGCGTGATGCGGAATCAATTGCCCATGTATCGCATTGCGAACGGGGCGGCGGTGAGGATGGCTCCGATGAGGAAGACAAGGAACGCGCCACTGATGAAAAAAGGATACACCATCAGCAGCGCGCCGGCGCATAGGAAGGGCAGGTCGGTCTCGCGCTTGCCATAAACAAAAAACGCCATCCCGAACAGGCCGAAGATGCTGGTGAGAATGAGCGTGGTCGTGTCGAACATGGGGAAAACCTTCTCTTTACTCTCTTATCGACCGATCGGGCAATCTGATCAGTTGCGATTCATTCATTTGATATCTGAAGCAGGGTATGTGTTTAGTGTGGGCCTGCTGGTTTTAAATCGAATACGGTGGCAACCAGAGCGCCAAAGGCGCGAAAGAATACAGCCTGGGGCAAAGCGAAGCGACGCCCCAGGATACGATCCCATGCACATCGCGATAGCGCTGAAAGCGCGAGAGAAATGGACGGATTTCTCGCGCTCTTTCAGAGCTCAGGCAATTTTCCCGACCTGACCTGGGGCGTCGCTTCGCTTTGCCCCAGGCTATATTCTTGCTGCGCTTTCAGCGCGCGCGGCTCAACGCACGTTCGGTGAATCCGATGCCGAAGCGGAAAACACAGCCAAAGCCGGGTTTCAGGGCTTGGGCTCGTGCTTGATCTTGCCGATCGATTCGTGGTGCAATGATTGAGCTGAGAACATTTCTGCGTCGCGGGTGTGATCGTTGGGTTTATCGGGCAAACAGGGCGTCGTGATCGTGAATCTTGGCACGCCGGGGGCGGCGACGGCGGGGGCGGTGCGCGGGTTTTTGCGCGAGTTTTTGATGGATCCGCGGGTCGTGCAGGGGCCGCCGCGGTGGGTTTGGCGTCTTATTTTGGAGACGGCGATCCTGCCAAGGCGGCCGGCGCGCGTGGCGAAAATGTATGAGCGGATCTGGACGGATGAAGGGTCGCCGCTGCTGGCGATTTCGCGGCGGCAGGCGCGGGCGCTCGAAGCGAAAGTGAACATACCCGTCGAGCTTGGGATGCGGTATGGCGAGCCGTCGATCGCGCGGGCGCTGGAAGCGCTGGAAGCGCGCGGGTGTGAAAGCGTCGCGGTGTTTCCTTTGTTTCCGCAGTCGAGCGAGGCGACGACGGGATCGGTTTTGGAGGCGGTGAAACGGGCGATCGCGCCGGGCAAGCTGAAGCTTGAACTCCTGGCTGAAATTCCGCAGTACTTTGATGATGAGCTTTATATTCAGGCGCTGGCGAATTCGGTGCGGGAGAAGTGGGATGCGCGCGGGCGGGCGGATGTGCTGGCGGTCAGTTTCCACGGCTTGCCGAAGCGGTATGCGGACGCGGCGAATTATGAAAAGCAATGCCGCGAGACGGCGCGGCTGGTGGCGGGCCGGCTCGGGCTGAATGAATCGGAATACCGGGTTTGCTTTCAGTCGCGGTTCGGGCGCGGGGAGTGGCTCGGGCCCTACACGTTCGATGTGCTTCGCGAGCTTGGCCGCTCGCACGCCAAACGCGTGGATGTCATCGCGTCGGGGTTCGCGGCGGATTGTCTGGAGACGCTGCACGAGCTGGCGATCGAGGGGCGCGAGTTGTTCCGGTCGCAAGGCGGCGGGGAGTATGATTATATAGAAGCTTTGAATGACCGCCCGGATCACATTGCGGCGCTGGCAGGAGTGGTGAAGAGGGCGGGGAATGAGCGATGAGAGATGAAAGATGCAGTAGCCCGAGCGTGAGCGAGGGACTGGCGTGCGTGTGGTTTTCGATTACGATTACGAGCACGAGCACGAAATAAAAACCAATTGAAAAGGCAAAGATAGGTGTCGGACAGCAAACAGTCACTTTTGCGGACGCTGCGCGAATGCGCGATGTTGATGGAAATTGTTGGCGAGAATCCGTTTCGCTGCCGCGCGTATGAGGAAGGCGCGCGGGCGCTCGAGGCGCTCGAGGGCGGGCCGCGCGAATGGGTGGAAAGCGGGATCCTCGCGGAGACCAAGGGAATCGGCAAGGGGCTCGCGGAGAAAGTGGATGAGTGGGCGAGGAGCGGGCATATCGTTGCCATCGACGAACTGCGCCAGAAGGTGCCGGCGGGCCTGCTCGAACTGATTTCGATCCCCGGCCTCGGGCCGAAGAAAATCCGCGTGCTTTGGAAGGAACTCGGCATCGAAACGCTCGGGCAGCTCGAGGAGGCGATCAAGGCGGGGCGCGTTCAGGAGCTTGCGGGTTTCGGCGAAAAGACCGCCGAAAAGATCTTGGCCGGCATCGAGCAGCGCAAACATTACGAGACGCGCGTGACGCTCGAGGTCGCGACGGGCGCCGCGGAACTCGTGCTGGAAAGGCTGCGCCAATGCCCCGCGATCGGAAAGCTTGAACTCGCCGGCAGTTACCGGCGCTCGCGCGAGACGGTCAAGGACCTCGACGTGATCGCGACGAGCCCGGACCCGGAAGCGGTGATGAAGGTGTTCGTCACGACGCCCGGCGTGCAGCGCATCATCGCGCACGGGCCGACGAAATCGTCGATTTTATTGGAGGGCGGGATACCGGTGGATCTGCGCGTGGTGGAGGACAGCCAGTTCGCGGCGGCGCTCAATTACTTCACCGGCAGCAAGGAACACAACACGGCGCTGCGCGGCCGCGCGAAGAAGATGGGCCTCAAGCTTAATGAATACGGGCTTTTCCCCGAAGAATCGGAGACGCCGTTCAAGACGGCCGACGAGGAGGCGATCTACAAGCGGCTCGGGCTGGCCTACGTCGAGCCCGAAATGCGCGAGAACAACGGGGAAATTGAGGCGGCCGAAGAAGGCAAGCTGCCGAAGCTCATCACGCGCGAGGACCTGCGCGGCATCGTCCATTGCCACACGACGTACAGCGACGGGAAGAACACGCCGCTCGAGATGGCGAAGGCGGCGCGCGACCTCGGCTTCGAATACATCGTCATCTGCGATCACAGCCAGTCGGCGTTTTACGCGGGCGGGATGAAGCCCGACACGATCAAGGCGCAGATGGACGAAATCGACGAAATCGGGAAGAAACTCAAGCCGTTCAAGCTGTTTTACGGCGTCGAGTCGGACATTCTCGCCGACGGCGCGCTCGATTACGACGATGAGATTTTAGGAAGGCTCGACATCGTCGTCGGCGCGATCCACACGCGGCTCACGATGGCGGGCGACGAAATGACGGCGCGCGTGTGCCGGGCGCTGGAGAATCCGGCGATCACGATCCTGGCGCATCCGACGGGAAGGCTGCTGCAGCGGCGCGAGCCGTTCAATGCCGACATGGACAAGATCATCGCGACGGCCGGCGCGCACGACGTGGTGATGGAAATCAACTCGCACCCATGGCGGCTCGACCTCGATTGGCGACTGATCCGACAGGCGCACGCGGCGGGCTGCAAGTTCTCGATCGATCCCGATTCGCACAACACGCTCGGGCTGCGCGACGTGCGCTACGGCGTCGGGATCGCCAGGAAAGGCTGGCTCACTGCCGGCGACGTGATCAACACGAAGACCGCGAAGCAGTTCGCGGAGTGGGTCGCGAAGCGGAAGAAGTCGCGGCTGGGGAAATAAGGGCGAAATATCCGGCGCGGGATGATCGAACCGTTTCGCGGTTTAATTCGTTTCGATGACGAGCACGAGCGCTCACGCGCGCTGATAGGCGTAGAAGATTGTTTTTTCGTTCGCGCCGCCGAGCTTGACCCATTTGCAGCCGGCGGGCGGAGCCGAACGCAGAAGCTTATGCTCGTATTTCTTGTTGACGATGAACACCTGGCCGCTCTCGTGGGCCGAGAGTTCCTGCGCGAGCGTCTCCAAATCCGGCTCCTGCTTGATGGACACGGCCTCGACTTCCGTATCGAGATAGAACTTGAGGCCGTAATCGGGTAGGGACTCGACGAAGACAATTTCCTTGGGCATCCACGGGACTTGCCGGCGGATTGCATCGGCCAGGGCGAACGTGTTCTTTTCGGCGCCGAACCCGGCGCTCGCGATGCGCGACGCCGCAAGGATCGCCAGCCACGCGACAACCAGATACCGGCGGTATCCGCGCGCGAGTTCGATGCCCTCGAACTGGCGGGCGATGATCAGGCTGAGCGGCACGAACAGGGGCACAAGATAAAGCGGCAGGCGCGAGCGCGCGATGAAGAACACCGCCAGCGGCAGCAGGAACCAGAGCGCAAGAAGAAGCGCTGCGTCCTCCGTGCTGAGTGCCGGGGAATTGGAACGGGCAAGGCGCAGCTTGAGATAGGTATAGATCTTTTTCATGAGAATTAAATTCCATGGCAGGGCGCCGGCGAGGAGGACCGGGATATAAATGACGAACGCGCCATACCACTCGGAATTGCGGTGCTGTTCGCCGGTCACGATCCGGCCGTAAAATTCGCTGCCGAAGAAGTAGCCGACGAGTTCCGGCTTCGAAACGCAGACCGCGACATACCAGCACGTGCCGACCAATAAAAATAACAAAATCCCGCTCCACGCGAACACGGACGCGAGCTCGCGGCGACCGCCGCGGCGGCCGGTGAAGGCAACGATCGCGATCAACGGCAGAAGGCCGGGCGGGCCCTTGGTCAGGAACGCGAACCCGAACGCGATCCACATAAGGATGGCCCAGCGGATGCGGTTGCGCTCGCCGCGCCGGTGCCACCACTCGACGAAGCCGAACATCGCGAGCGCCTCCCAGAACGTGAGCAGCGTGTCGGTCGTGACGAGGTTGGCCGCGACATACACGAGCGGGAACGAGGCATAGATCAGGGCCGCCAGGCGCGGCTTGCGCGGGCAGAGGCGCCGGCCCATCGCGGCGATCAGCAGAACGGTCCCGACAAATGCCAGCGCCGACGGGATGCGCGCCGCCCACTCGTGGCGGCCGAACACAAGGACGCTCGCGGCGATCGACCAGTAGGTGAGCGGCGGCTTGGTGAAGTGCGGGCGCTCGTCGTTGAGCTGCGGGTAAATCCAGTCGCCGGTGTCGAGCATGTTGAGCGCGACGCAGGTGTAGCGGCCTTCGTCGGGCTTCCACAGGCCGCGCCAGCCCTGGCCGAAAAACGCATAGATGAACAGGAGCAGGATGAGGAGCGCGGTTTTTGCGGAGGCGCCGGAGAATAAATTTCTTTCGGGCAGACTCGTCGGGGCGGCAGGTTGACTCATACGGCAACAGCTTTCATTCGGCTCAGAAGTCGATGGCCATGGTGAAGTGGACGGCGTCGCGCCGCCAGTTGGGGTAGTAACGATCGGCGTCGGCCTCGGTCTCGATGCGCACGCCATCGAGCATCGCGACCGACTTGATCACGTCGAAGTTGCGGCCGGGGTCGGACTCGCTGATGACGCGCAGGCCGAGTTTTTCCCAGAAATCGCGGCCGTAAAGGTCAAGCACCATCTTGCAGGCGGGGTTGGTGGGGAATACACCCTGGACCTCGAAGCGCTCCCAGCCGTTGGATTTTGCCCACTCGAACGTGCGCTTGAGCAGCTCGGTCGCGATCGCTTCCTCGCCGGCTTGCGCGACCTTGGCGATTGAGATGCAGTGGTGCGCGAGCGTGCCGGGCTGGCCCTGGCCGGGATTCGGCGCGCGGCGCGTCGGCGACCAGTCCTTGGGGAAGAACGTGTTGTAGCCGATGACCAGCGGGCCGTCCCACGCGGCGAACCCGCAGCAGCCGTGGCGCAGCAGGCAGTCCTCGTAGAGGGCCACGAGGCGGTCGCGGCGGCCCGCGGTGAAGAACGCCTGCAGGCGCTGGCAGCCGGCCTGCGGATCGGATTTTTTCGGATCGAACGCACTGGAAAGACGCAGGCAGCGGTCGGGAAGCCACTCGGAGGACGATATCGGCCGGATCTCGAAAGCCATACGGTGCGCACCTCGCGGCGCTTGAAGTCATTGTGGTGCAACAGCTATTGGCGCGTCAAGGATCAGGCGAGTGCGGAGTGCGGAATGCAGAATGAGACAAATATTCTGCAAACTTTTATCCGATTCAGACACTATATAGCAGAAAACGCGTGGAGGAGCGGATATGGGCGATGTGCCGGCGAGAAAAAACTGGGGAAGACGGTTCATATTTCTTGTCGTTGTGGCCGTGTTTTGCGGGCTGATGTTTTTGATTTACTCGTGGTTCGCGTTCGCCCCGACGGGGTATTCGACAATCGAGGCGAGGCAGGCCGAAGCCGTGAAGCGGATCGCGGAGGAGATGAGGCCGGCGGCGGGCGCGCATCGCGCGAACGAAGCCCGGCAGCCCGTGGTCCGGATCATTCCGCTCCAGGATACGGGCTGGACGGTCACCCAGCCGATTACCCAGCAGTGCACGCTGAGTTGCATGGAGCTCGGGATGAAGGGCGGCGCCTCGGCTGACGAGCTCGTCGCGAAAACTCGGGCGCTCCTGCCCCAAATCGTGCAGGCCGACGGGATACAGCAATATTGGCGGGGCGGCGAGACGGGCCCTGTGAAGACGGACCAAACGGCGCTGATCGATGCGGTCGAGGACAGCCTGCTCAACGGCGCGTGCGACTTGAGGATGATCCCGAACGCATTAGGCAATCCCAACAGGCCGAATGTATATGAACCATTCGAATCGGTGCAGAACGGCGACAGGGTCCTGTTCCTGGCCGCCGATGCCGTGCGGCGTGCGTGCAAGAGGAATCAGCCGCAGAAGGCCGCGGACCTGCTGGAAAAGCTAACGGAATTGACGCGGCAATTGCATTTAAATGAATTTCCCAACAGCAGCGCGCACATCGCCCCGCTTCAGATTTTGCTGATGGACCTTGCGCACACAATGGAATTCCCGGCCGCGGGATTCGAGCGGGCGCGCGCGGTGCTCGACCGCGCGCACCTCGACGACGCGAAACTGAATCAGCTCAAAATGGCCTACATCGCGCAAGTCGGCGGCAAACAGCTCGAATATATCAGGGATATGAAAATTGAACGCGGCCAATCCGGAAACGCCGCCGCCGTCCCGAAAACGTCCCCGTCCGCGAAACTGAACTCCATGCAGTACAAGAACTTTCAAAGCAACGATTATCATTTCTTCATGGACGGCGACGTCGAGAAAGCCGGCTTCAATATTCTGAAGCCGGTGCTGATGCGGGCGATGGAGCAGGGGTTCGTCGCGATGGCCAACGGCGATCCGGACGGCATCGTCAGCGCGCAGGACCAGGTGGTCACGGTGTGCAGGTGGATGAACCTTCAACCCCCGGATTATCCCGTCCTGCTGCCGCTGGAGAACTTTTACGCGCATAACTATTACGATTTGCGCAACATCAAGGACGATAAATCGCGGATTCGGCGCACGCTGCAAAAGGCCGCCGAAAACTGGAGGGAGTCGGCGCTCGGCGACAAGTTCAACGAGCAGATCGACATCACGCGGTTTATTTGTGCGTATGCGCATTTCTTGCGGGCGAACGACAGGCTGCCGGCTTCGGCTGCGGAATTGATCCCGAAATACCTCGACGCGTCATTCGCCGCGGACAAGAGCATGGTTTACGAAATCGCGCAAACGAAGCCGTTTTACGCGGTGACTTACCCGCGCGTGCGCGATCAAAAAGAAGTCCAATCACACCCGTTCTTCGCTGTTTTACGCAGGGCATATACAAGGCCGACCCCGGTGCGCGTCATGAGCTATGACGCGATGATAGGCGAGGCGAAAACCGATGCCGAGCGCAAGGCTGTCGAGGATGCGAAAGGGCCGTTTGTTCCTGAACGCACGGTGCTGTGCCAGGTTCGTGCATACAGCGAGTCGCGCGCCGAATATATGAAACAATGGCAGGTCCGGGATGATTCCAGAATGACTGCCGAGCAAAAGGCGTCGTTCAAGAAAGCCCAGGCCGACGCTTTTGAAAAGATCTTCGGCAACAAGGACGATGCGACGTTCATCGCGATCACGACGGTGGCGGACAATCCGACGAGCGGGACGGCAAATCAGTAGGTCGCTTCGGCTCGAAGCGACATCCTGACCAATCCATCAGCGGTCCACCAAACGATCTTGCCGATGCCGCTTCGAGCCGATGCGGCCTGCTGACAAAAAAGAAGCCGCGCCCGATGCAGGGCGCAGCTTCAAACTTATGCCACCCACCCACCCTTACGAATACCGCTCACCAAAGAGTGATTTGAATCATGGCGTCGGCGACACGGATTTCTTATTTGCCGATTACGTCGCCGACATCCAATTACCAACCGAACCAAGACAACAATGAAGTGTTTATGTCACTTTGTGATTTTTGACCATCAGGTTTTTGCTGATTTGGAAATATGCAGACGCCTGATCAAATGCAGGTCACGAAATTCACGAAAGAACCCACGAAATACACGAAAATGATGCCTTGGGCGGGGTGCGGGAATTTCGAATTCACATATGGCACCTCGAGAAAAAGGACCAACCCGGAGTGAAACCGTTGAAACGGAAGCCTCTTACAAAAAGGAAAAAACTTAATGTGGAGTGCGGCAGCTTGCTGCCGCTTAGAACCAGGGGAGCTTGCTCCCCGTCCGCATGTCAGCCAGTCACGGGCAAGCAAGCTTGCCCGGCGAAAGCGGGAGCAAGATCCCGCCCTCCACATGGGCACCCGCCGGCACGGTGGTGGCAACCGGCCATGCCTCTCGTCGAGACTTTTGCATGAGGCTCACGGTTTCACGAAGGAAGAGTTGCTATGACCCCGCGATGAATCGCGGGGTTATGAGGACGGGTGGTTAACCATCGTGTGCCAGGGGTCAATAGGCCAAAACCTTTGCGTGTCTTTCGTGACCCGTATTGATTTTTTACAATTTTCTGACAACATTTTACGCGGTTCTGACCATGGCGGGGGCGGGTTGCGTTAGAATCGGCCGTCGAAATGCGACGGTTTCGGCGTGTCACTTCGCGCGCGGAGGTTTTTTCATGAAAAAGCTCGTGCTTGTGATCATGGCGGTCTTGTTCGTCCAGGCGGCGTGGGGCGGGCCGATCCGGCTCAACGCCGCCGTGAGCAAACCCCTGTTGCCGGCGGGCCAGCGGCAGACCGCGTACATCAAGGTCGGCCTGACCGGCGTCAAGCCCGACAAGAAGGGCGCGCGCGCGCCGGCCAACATCGCCGTCGTGCTCGACAAGTCCGGCTCGATGACGGGCGAGAAGATCGCCGCCGCGCGGCAGGCCGCGATCGACGCGATCCGAAGGCTGAACCGCGACGACATCGTGAGCGTCATCACGTATGACTCGACCGTGAACGTGCTGGTGCCGGCGACGCGGCTCACCGAGCCGGAGGCCGTGATCAGCCAGCTGCGCCGGGTCGAGGCGAACGGATCGACGGCGCTTTTCGCGGGCGTCAGCAAGGCCGCTGAAGAACTGCGCAAGTTCAAGGCGCTGGACCGCGTGAACCGGATGGTGCTGCTGTCGGACGGCCTTGCGAACATCGGGCCGAGCTCGCCGTCGGACCTCGCCGAACTCGGCCAGTCGCTCGGGCGCGAAGGGATCGCGGTGACGACGATCGGCCTGGGGCTCGACTACAACGAGGACCTGATGGCGAAGCTGGCGGCGAACAGCAACGGGCGGCATTACTTCGCGCGCGAGGCCCGGCAGCTGGCCAGCCTGTTCGACAAGGAATTCGGCGACGTCATGGCGATCGTCGCGCAGGAGGTCGAGCTCGAGATCCGGTGCGCGGACGGCATTCGGCCCGTGCGCATCCTCGGTCGCGGCGGCCGCATCAGCGGGCAGTCGGTCAAGGTCGATTTCAACCAGCTCTACAGCAACGTGGAGCGCTACGCGATCTGCGAGATGGAAGTGCCGGCGGGCGAGGCGGACCGTGCGCTGGAGGTCGCCTACATTAACGTCAAATATGACGACATGCAGACGCGTGCACGCGAAACGCTTACGGGATCCGTCGGCGTGCGGTTCACGAACTCGTTGGCCGACGTTGCGCGCAACGAAAACCGCGACGTGATGATCTCGGTCGTGGAGCTGATCGGCGCCGAGCGCAACATGCTCGCCACCGAGCTTCGCGACCGCGGGCGGATCGAGGACGCGCGCCGGCTGCTCGGCCAGAATGTGTATTACCTGAATGACAATGCGGTGCGCTACCAATCGGACATCCTGACGAAACAGTATTTGCAGAACAAGGACGATGCTGCGAATCTTGATGACAGAAACTGGCAGTCGCAGCGAAAGATCATGCGCGAAAATCAGGCCTGGTCGAATTACAAATAAGCCGAGAAACGCGGTTGAGACGCCGTCTGATCATTATCTACGTTCTGCTCGTGGTGGGACCGCTCGCGTTGCTGGCCAAAATGGGAACGATGTGGGCCCGGCTCGAACAGGAACGGCTGCGGAACAGGTTTCGCGAGCTGCTGACCAACAACCTGCGCGAAACCGATGAGACGATCAGCCGGCTCATTCAGGCGAAACGGCGGCAGTTCATCGAACTCACGCGGCGGGCTCCCGCCGACCTGCGCGAACTCGAGAACCTCGTTGAGAAGAACCCATGGATTCGGCAGGCGTTCCTGGTCGCCGCCGACGGGCGGCTGCTTTATCCGTCGCGCGACACGCAAAGCCCGGCGGAGATCGATTTCATCGAGCGCACGCGCGAAATCTGGTGGCGCAGGGACCTGCCGCCGTTTGATGCGAAGCTGAACCAGCAGATAGCCGGCAACCAGGCCGCGGTGTCGAACAACGTTCTTCT
>JAJFUE010000138.1 GCA_021372575.1 bacterium
AACTTTTTCGTGTCTTTCGTGTTCTCTCTTTCGTGCCTTTCGTGACCTGAATTTGGTTCTGAATCTTCTCTTTCGCGCTTTTGCCCTTTTGCGTTTTTGCGTGATGTATTTTGGCGGCCTCGTTTTGGTTGCGGCTCGACCACGCTAAATATTTCGTGTTTGCTTGAGTTTGTTATTATGGCTGTGTTTGTCTGTTCTTGTGGGGTGGTTCCGATGTCTCAGCCTGTCACCGTCCGTGAAGTCGAGTGCAAAAGCGTCTTGAATAAGTCCTCGCTCTTCGACTATTCGCTCAACTGCTACACCGGTTGCGCGCATGCGTGCGTGTATTGCTACGCCCGCTACATGCAGCGCTTCCACCCCCATCCCGAGCCGTGGGGTCAATTCGTCGATGTCAAGATCAACGCGCCGCAGGTCCTCAAGAACCAGCTTCGCCGCGCGCGCCCCGGCGACGTGTTCGTGAGCAGCGCGTGCGACGGCTGGCAGCCGCTCGAGGCCAAATACAAGCTCACGCGCGAATGCTGCCGCCTGCTTGTCGATCACGGATTCATCGTCAACGCGCTCACGAAAAGCTCGCTCATCCTGCGCGACCTCGACGTCCTCGCCGGCAGCGGCTCCAAGGTCGCCGTCACGATCACAACCCTTGACGAAAACCTGCGCCTGTTGTGGGAACCGTGCGCGTCGCCGGTCGCCGAGCGCCTGCGCGTCCTGGCCGAAGCCAAGCGCGCCGGCCTCAAGACCGGCTCGATGATCGGCCCGCTGCTCCCCTACCTCTCCGACAGCCCCGAGTCGATCCACGCGATCCTCAAGCAGCTCGCCGACCTGGGCGTCGATGACATCACCGTCGATGCGCTGAACCCGCGCCCCAAGGTCTGGGAATCCGTCGCCGCCCTCGTCAGCCGCCGCTGGCCGAGCCTTCGCGAGCCTTACCGCAAAATCCTTTTCGACCCGACGGCCCGCGAAGCCTACCTCGCCGATCTTCGCGCCCGCGTCCAATCCGCCGCAATCGCCGCCGGCATCCCGGACCGCGTGTGGGCCTGTTTTTAAGCCGTAGCCCGAGCATGAGCGATGGATTGACATCCGTCCGCCGGATTCTCAATCGACCGCGTTAGAAAAAACTCCGCTTCAGCGGGCTGAATGGGTTGCCACCGGTTCCGTTTTTGTTTAGCGCGTTGGTAATCGCTTGTTGCGAGCGCATGGCGAAAAGCGCGCGCTGAAAGCGCAATAAGAATATAGCCTGGGGCAAAGCGAAGCGATGCCCCAGGTCAGAATCGCATCACGTTCGGGAGCTCTGAAAGAGCGAAAGAACCAATCCGAATGCGATTTCTCTCGCGCCGTCAGCGCTCGCACTGATCTTGCTCTCTGTCCTGGGGCGTCGCTTCGCTCTGCCCCAGGCTGTATTCTCCCGCGCCTTCGGCGCTCTGGTTGACACCGCCATTCGGTTACAACCAGCTTGCCCACGCTAAACACATACCCGGCTTCAGCCGGTGGTTTTAGGCCCCATCTTATTTATTTTGAGCCGGCTTTAGCCGGCTTCTAGCCACCCGGCTTCAGCCATCACAGGATAACAAACTCATTCAAACAGCCGACTTGATCTGTTTGCAATTCGTCTGTTATGGTAATCATCACATCAGGAGACCGCGTTTGGGCAAAAACTTCCAACCCCCGCTGCCCGCGCCCGGGGAGCAAAAACAAAAGCTCCCGAAGAAAACACGGCTGATCCTTCGCTTACTTGTTTTTATTCTGAATATCGCCCTTATCGCGTTCGCGATTGGAAGAGATACCTACCTCGATAACTTGAGAGTGGACTTCGGCAACGTCCTCAAAACCATCAAACTGGGCGATACGTATCACGATAAGATGTTCAAACCATCGCCAATCGAACTGGCGACCCCCGGCACATCCTTTGACAAAATCATCGTTTACTCACATCGAACGAAACTCGCCGTTTTAGGCCTGAAAGAAAATAGGATCGCCGCATATTTCATGTCATACTATTTTCTTCACCTTCACTACACGATGGCCAACGGCGACATGATCGCCGAGGGTTCCACAAACGACGCCCGAATCATTAAAATGGACGCGCAAACCAAACAAAAAACCGGCCGGCAAATCGTGGAACTCTATCACCTCCTTCGCCAAAACGATTCCATCGTGACACGCGCCATGAACAAATCTTCGCAAAAATACTATGCCAATATGCTGAACGACTTCTCGCTTCTGATGGTCTCTGAATTCGGCGAGAAGATTCCTGCCAACGCCCGCCCATAACGCGCCCGCGGCGCAAAAATCCTTCTCTTCATTCATCATTCATCTTTCATCATTCATCATTGCTCCCTATAATGTGGCCACTATTTTTCTGGAAGGGACCGGTCTCGCAATCATGTCGCCCAAATCCGTCTCCGTCGCGCCGCCCGCGCTCAACCCGCACCTCATGAAGCTTCAGCCGTATCCGCCAGGCAAGCCGATCGAGGAGGTCAAGCGCGAGTTCGGCCTCGACGAGGTGATCAAGCTTGCATCCAACGAGAACCCGCTCGGGCCCTCCCCGCGCGCGATGAAGGCCATGGCCGCCGTCGCCGCCGAAATGCACCTCTACCCCGACGGCGCGGCGTTCTACCTGCGCGACGCGCTCGCGAAAAAACTCTCCGTCTCGCCCAACGAACTGATCCTCGGCAATGGCTCCGACGAGATCGCGCTCTTGTTGATGCTCGCCTACGCCGGCCCCACGCGCGAGGTCATCACCTCGCAATACTCATTCATTCGTTACCTCATGGAAGCCGAGCTTGCCGGCGCGCCCGTGACGCTCGTCCCGATGCGCGACATGCGCCACGACCTCAAGGCCATCGCCGCCGCCGTGAACAAGCGCACCGCGATGATCTGCCTCGACGTCCCGTGCAACCCGACCGGCTCGACGCTCACCAAACGCGAACTGACCCGCTTCTTAGACGCCGTCCCGCAGGACGTCATCATCCTGCTCGACCAGGCGTATTTCGAATACGCCGCCGCGCTCGATCCGGACTTTCCCGACGGCACGACGCTGCGTGCCCGCCGTCCGAACCTCGTCGTCACGCGCACGTTCAGCAAGGCCTACGGCCTCGCCGGCCTTCGCCTCGGCTACGCGATCGCGCGCCCGGAGATCGTCACCGACGTCAACCGCATCCGTCCGCCGTTCAACGCCAACCGCATGGTGCAGGCCGCCGGCATCGCCGCGCTCGGCGACGCCGCGTTCCTGCGCCGCGCGACCGAATCCAACCGCCGCGGCATGGCCCAGATGGTGAAGGGCCTCGACAAGCTCGGCATCCGCCACTGGCCGTCGGTCGCCAACTTCATCCTCACCGACGTCGGCCGCGACTGCCGCGAGGTCTTCACCGAACTGCTCAAGCTCGGCGTCGTCACGCGCCCCATGGCCGGCTACGGCCTCGCCACGCACCTGCGCATCTCGATCGGCACGCGCGCCGAAAACGCCAAATGCCTCGCCGCGATGAAGACGGTATTACAGTAGGTCAGTAGGTCGCTTCGGCTCGAAGCGACATGAAAATCCAAACGAACGGGATCTCACATGTCCGACTCCGGCGCCGATACGAATCTCCCAAAACTCAAACCCGTCCGCCCCCGCCCCGCGTTCTCGGGGTTTTTCGGGCGCGTCGGTGCGTTCATCCTCGACGTGCTGGTCCTTTACATGCTCGGCTGGGCGCTGAACCGCGGCTTCCGCCCCGCACTCCTGCACCTCAACCCCGCGCTCCCGTGGCTCAGCTACATCTTCGCTTATGTTTATTTCCTCATCGGTGAAGGGCCGCTTGGCCGCGGGCGCACGACCGGCAAATACGTCCTCAGCATGCACATCGTCACCGCCGACGGCGGCGTCCCGTCCTGGCCGCAAGCCGCCCGCCGCGCCCTGCTCAAGCTGGCGTTCTTCTTTGCCCTGAGCGATCCGTTCTCCGACCTGCTTATCTTTCCGGCGTCGGCCTATTTCCAGGCCGACACAGCCGTAAAGGTTCTCGGCATTGTCTGCACCTCACTC
This sequence comes from bacterium, assembly GCA_021372575.1. Lineage (GTDB taxonomy): Bacteria > Sumerlaeota > Sumerlaeia > MVZB01 > MVZB01 > JAJFUE01. The sequence continues at coordinate 4,019 of JAJFUE010000138.1, forward strand.
ACGATCACGATCGGCCTCTCGATCACGATCCATCCATGGAAGCGCGGCATTCATGACTTGCTGGCCGGCACGTTCGTGACCGGCGACCCCACGCCGTCCGGCTTCCATGACATGCTCGCCGAAGAGCCCGACCTGCTCAGCTCGCGCCGCATGGCGCTCAACTTCAAGATGGTCGGCATCTTTTTTGTGCTGGCCACGGTGGTGATGCTTTACCGGCCGATTCACGACCAGCTCCAGCCGAAGGTCCGCGAGCGCTTCGATACCATCTCGCGGCTCCAGGCCGATGTTTCCGTCCCCGGCCTGCGCATCGTGCAGGCGGCCTACCCCGACCCGGCCTACTCGCGCCTGTTCCTCGAGAACGTCAACCGCGTCCGCGCCCAGGCCGCGCAGCGCAACGATGCCGTCCCGACGACCGATTCCCTTCGCGCAATGCAGTTCTACGACGGCGAGTCGATCGCCGTCCATGCCGTCAAGGTCAGCGACTCCCTCACGACCGCGACCGCGATGTCGCCGGCCATGATCAAGGCCGCCGAACAGCTTCGGGCCAAGGCATGGCAGATCTGGAAGGAACGCGAGGCCAAGTCGCCGTCCGGCCTTCCCGCGCGCCAGTTCAAGCTCCTCCTCGTTGAGCCGTTCCGGTTCCTCGTCTATAATGGAACGGAGTGGAAGGCGGTCATCGAAGGGCCTGCGGATCCCGCCGCCGGGCCGCTCACAGCCCGCGACCTGAACAAGCCCGTCCCGAATGAACCAGGACCAAAACCCAACGCCACCCCAACCCCAGCCGGCGCCTGACGAGCATCGCCGCCTGCGCGGCGTCACGCCCGACGAGATCGGGTCGCTCCCCGAGCTTCCCGGCGTCTATATCATGCGCGATGCCAATGACGCCGTGCTTTACGTCGGCAAGGCAGCCAACCTACGCAATCGCGTCCGCAACTATTTCACCAAAAGCGGCGACGGTCGCCTGACCGTCCGCTACCTGATCCGCCACGTCGATCGCATCCAGACCATCATCACGGCCAACGAAAAAGAGGCGTTCCTCCTCGAGAACACGCTCATCAAGAAGCACCTGCCGCGCTACAACATCCAGCTGCGCGACGACAAGACCTACGTCAGCGTGCGCGTCGATCTGGGCCACGAATGGCCGCGCGCCCTGGTCGTGCGCCGCCGCGGCGAGCAGCGCCCGCAGGCCGGCTCGCTTTATCTCGGGCCGTATGCGTCGTCGAGCGACGTGCGCGAGACGCTGCGCTGGCTGCAACGAGTTTTTCCGATCCGCTCGTGCCCCGATCATGTTTTGAGAAACCGCACGCGGCCGTGTCTGCTCCACCAGATCGGCCGCTGCTGCGCGCCGTGCACCAAGCCGGTCGATAAAGAGAATTACCGGCGCATGGTCGAGGGCACAGTTCTGGTTCTTAAAGGCCGAACGAAGGAAGCCGTCAAGCTCCTTGAAGACCAGATGAACAAGCTCTCCGACGCGATGCAGTTCGAGCAGGCGGCGGTGATCCGCGACCGCATCCGCGCCATCGAGACCACCACCGAGCGCCAGGTCGTCCAGCGCCACGACGGCGCGGACTGGGACATCGTCACCGTCGAGCAGGCCGGCGGCTACGGCGCGTTCGTTGTTTTCGTATATCGCAATGGCCTGCTGATCAGCAGCCGGCCGTTCCTAGTCAAAGATCATGGCCGCGAGGCTGCGGACATCATGGAGGAATTCATCGCGCGTTATTACGAGGCCGAGACCCCGCCGGCCGAGATCTTCATCGAGCCGATCCCCGCCGAGCCCACGGGCCTCGAGGAATGGCTCGGCGAGCGCCGCGAAGGCAAGGTCCGGCTGTGCGAGCCGCAGCGCGGCGAGTGCCGCCACCAGATGGACACCGCGCGAGAGAACGCGCGCCAACTGCTCGAGCAGCATCTCTCCGGCCGTCAGACGGTCGTGGAAATGCACAAGCAGATCATGGAGAAGTTCAACCTCGCCGCGCCGCCCGACCCGATCGAGTGCTATGACATCTCCACGATTCAGGGATTCGCGACCGTTGGATCGATGGTCACGTTCCAGGACGGCGAGCCCGACAAGTCGCGCTATCGCCGCTTCCGCATCAAGACCGTCGAGGGCCAGGACGATTTCGGCGCGCTCCATGAAGTCTTGACGCGGCGCTTCCGGCGTGTGGCGTCGGGCGAACAGGAGCCGCCGGGCCTCGTCGTAATCGACGGCGGCAAGGGCCAGCTTGCGGTCGCACTCGACGTGTTCGCGAAGCTCGGCATCACGGGCGTGCCGGTGGTCGGCATGGCCAAGAGCCGCATCAAGCATCGCGGCGACGCGGTCTGGAAAACCGAGGAGCGCTTCTTTCTTCCGGGCCGGATGAATCCCGTTGTGCTGCGCGAGAACTCGCCCGCCCTCTACATGCTCACGCGCCTGCGCGACGAGGCGCACCGCTTTGGCATCACGTATCACCGCGAGCTGCGCGGCCGCCGCAATCTGCGCTCCGCGCTCGAAGACATCCCCGGCGTTGGCAAGACCCGCGCGAGCGCGCTGCTGCGCCATTTCGGTTCGCTCAAGAAAATCAAGGCCGCCTCGGTCGATGAGATCGCGTCCGTCCGCGCCATCCCGCGCGACCTCGCTGAGCGCATCGCCGCGCGACTTAAGGAAGCACAGTTCTCAGTGCCGCCTTCAGGCGGAACAGACGAGATTGAAGAAGTTCTTCCGGCTGAAGCCGGGACTACGAACGAGCAGCGTTTCGAGGCGCTCCCCTCCGACGACGAAATCATCGAGCCCTCCGCCGAGCCCAATACCTCCGACGACTGGCAACCCGACCTGGGATAAAAAAAACGCGGACCGCTTGATTGCGATCCGCGACGAAATTTAAATATCCCTTGCTTGCGCCCGGGCGATTACTCGGCCTTGGGCTGCTCTTCGGCCGGCTGCTCGATCGCGCCTTCGGCCTCGAGAAGCTGGATCATGCGGCCCTTCTCGCCGCGCTTGCGGCGGGTCTCGGCGATGCGCGCCTGCTTGCCCGTGAGGTCACGCAGGTAGTAGAGCTTCGAGCGGCGCACGCGGCCGTGACGGACGACCTGGATTTCCTCGATGCGCGGCGAGTGCAGCGGGAAAATGCGCTCCATGCCGACGCCGAACGAAACGCGGCGAACGGTAAACGTCTCGTCGAGACCGCCCTTGTGGCGGCCGATGCAAACGCCTTCGAAGTTCTGGATACGCTCTTTATCGCCCTCGACGATGCGCACGGCGACGCGCAGGGTATCGCCCGGGCGAAAATCCGGGACTTCCTTCTTCATGAAGCTTTGTTCTACGGTTCTGATCAACTGGTTCATGTCTGAGATCTCTCCCGGTTCTTTTACGCACACACAAGACCCCATACAGTAACAATCCGGATCGGTCGCATGCAAGTGTAAAATGCACGATTGCGGAGCGCGGAATGCGGATCAAATGCGGAGTGCGGAGCGCGGAATGCGGAATCCCAAGCCCGCTTCAGCGGGCTGAACCCGTTGCCACCGGCTTCAGCCGGTGGTTGTTGGCCCACCCCCCGCTCGAGCCGGCTTTAGCCGGCTTCTCACAAACCGGCTTAAGCCATCAAAAAAATTCACCTCGCATTTCGAATTTCGGATTTCGAATTTGTTTCGAATTTCGATATTCGGATTTCGGATTCTATTCCGCATTCCGCATTCCGCACCCGCCCTACTCCTTCCACAGCTTTCCCGCGATGGCTGCCGTTGTCGCCTGAAACACAATAATCAGCCCCACACACCCCGGCCACCCGGCCACTCCCCAGATCATCCCCGGCAGCACCGACCCGACGAATCCGCCCAGATAATAGAGCGCCACATAAAGTCCCGCGGCCGACGACCTCGCCTTGCCCGCGGCGCGGCCGATGTGGCTCGAGGCCGCCGACTGGCTGGCGAACGCCCCCGTGGCCGCCAGCGCCAGCCCGGCAACGACAAACGCAACGCTATGAACGAGCGTAAGCAGCATCCCGATCGCCGCAACAGCAGCCGCGCCCATCTGCGCCCCCCGGCAGCCGATCCGATCCAGCAGGTAGCCGGCCACCGGCGTCATCACCGCCCCGATCAGATACACCGCAAACACCGAGGCCAGCGCGCCCGGCCCCAAATGGAACGGCTTGTCGGCGAGGTAGAAGTTCACATACGTGAACGTTCCCACAAGACAAAACAAAACATTGAATCCCACCGCATACGTCGCGAGAAGCTGCGGGTTGCGCAGGTGCATCTTGAGCGCCTGGATCGACGCCGCGGCGTTGCGCTGGCGCACGAACCGGGTCGAGCGCGGCAGCAGCCACCAGCCGGCCATGCCCCCCGCCAACGTCGCGGCTCCAAGGATCACGAACGCCTCGCGCCAGCCGAAATGCGTCGCGCAAATGCCTGCGATAAACCGCCCGCAAAATCCGCCGACGACCGTGCCGGTCACATAGGTCGCCATCGTCGAGCCGGCCAGGTGCCGCGGCGATTCCTCGCTGATGTAAGCCATCGTGACCGCGATGATCCCCGGAATAAAAATGCCCTGTAAAAACCGCCACACGATCAGTTGCGGCAGGTTGTCCGAACTCGCGGCCAACAGCGACGGGATCGCAAGCCCAAAAATCGCGGCCACGATCACGCGCTTGCGGCCGATGGCGTCGGCAAGCAGTCCGACCACCGGCGCGGCCATCGCGACGGCCAGCACCGGAGCGCTCACCGTCAGGCTGACCAGAAGCTCGGACGCATTGAAGAGTTGCCGAAACAGCGGCAGCAGCGGCTGCGTGACGTAAAGATTCAGGAACGTGGTGAAGCCGATGATGAACAGGGCGATCAAGACGCCCGCGCACCGCTGCGAAACCGCGGCCGCGGACCCGGGTGCAAGCAATCCCGCTTCGGACAGGATTGCAGGATTTCTCTTCTGCATTTACGAATGTTTCCTCTCAGGTGACCCGAACAAAAAGAACGAGGATCGGGCTTTTTGCCTTTTCCTCATTCTTCTTTCATCATTCATCACTCATCATTCATCACTAAAGATAGTTTTTGTCCTGTTCCGCGGCCGTGGGCGTGGGGGTGGGCGTCGGCGATTGCGCGCGCAGGTTGCCCAGTTGCTGCTCGATCTCGGCCATGACCTGCTTGAACGTATCGACGACGTATTTCTGGTTCAGTTCCTTGAGCTGATCGAGCAGCTTGATGATTTCGGGCTTCAGTTCCTGCCAGCGCTGCTGGACTTCGTTGAAGGCGGAAACGCCCTTCTCGCGCATGAGCTGGATGAACTGGTTGAGCTTGTCCATGACTTGCGTGTAGAGGTCGCGCACCTTGGGGTCGTTCGCGCCCTCCTTGAGCTGCTTGCCGGCGTCCTTGATCTTCGAGCTCCACTGCGCCGATTTCTCGCGGAGCGTATCCGCGATCTGCGCGCCCTTTTCGCGCAGGCGCTGGCCGGCCGGCCCCGCTTCCTTTTTGACGGTTTCCTTAACTTCGCTGAGCTCTTGCGAAATTTTCGCCGCCGCGTCGCCGAGCTTGTGCTTGACCTTCCAGAGTTGCAGGTCGATCAAGCTGTTCATGCCGCGGATTTCGGCGCCATCCTTCATCGTGACGGCGACGCCGCCGGTCGGGTTGAGAATCTCGACGACCTTCTGGCCCGAAACGTTCGGCAGCGAAACGTTGCTGATGAACGCCGTGGAATCGGAGCGGATTTTTTCGGCCTGGTCGGCGTCGATGCGCACGACCACCTCGACGCGCGGCGGCTGCGACGAAACCAGCGTGACGGACTTGACCGTGCCGACATCGACGCCGTTGAGCTGCACCTTGTCGCCGCGCTGAAGCCCCTTGGCGTCCTCGAACACGATCGTGTAGCCGAGCGCGCTGGCGCGTCCGGCGATCACGATCATCAGGACGATTAAAACGCCAACCACCCCCGTGGCGAGCAGACCCAACCCGATGCGTCGATCCTGGTTCATCGTCTGTCACCTCCGGGGGTGATTGTCCAATGCATCAATTGATTCGAAATCACAAAGGGTTAATGGGTCGGCGCCGCGCTGCGGGCGGCCTCGATTTCCTGGACCGCCTGCTTGACGCGCTGAATGTTCGGATAATCGGGATACGTATCGACGATCATCTTGTAATCCTTCAGCGCGTTGGCGAGATCGCCCGACTGCCGGTAGATCTGCGCCATCTTCTCGATGCTGTTCCACGCCCTCGGGTCCGACGGCGTCGCCCTGCAGATCGCATCGAACTGTTCGAGCGCGGTCTTGCTGTCGCCGGCCTTGAGCGAGTTCATCGCCTGCCAGTATTGAATCTCGATTTTCTGGTCGGCCGTCGGATTCTGCTCCAGCGCAGCGCGGAAGCCCTCGCGCGCCTGATCATACTGCCCGGCGTTATACTGGCCGACCGCCGTGTTGAACGCGGTGACGGCCGGGCTGCCGCCGGTCATGGCCTTGGGCATTTCCGAATCGGTCGCCGCCGGCTGTTGCGTCGGAATTTCGGTTCCGGCGCCGGCCTGCGGCATGCCGGTCATCCCGGCCCGCCGCGCCATCTGGTCGAGCAGCACGTTCATCGAAGCCATCTGGTTGCGAATCTGATCGAGCTGGGCCTGCTGGTCATGCAGTTGCTTCGTCAGTCCTTCGACGCCCCCTTGCACGATCTGGCTGTTGTTCTGGATGCTCTTATCGACCGACTCCAGCGAGTAGGTCAACTTGCTGTCCATCGTGTCCTGTTTCTTGGTCGATTCCTCGAGCATCTGGCGCATCGCGTAGATGTCGCGGACCGAACCGGGGTCGCTTGGCAATCCCGCGCAAGCGCCCAGCGTGAGCACCGCGGCGAGGGCGGCCAGTGATTTCGCCCACTGAGAGAGCTTCGTGTTCATAAATCCACTCTTTCTCCGTCTTCGATCGACGCCACGGCCGACCGGCTGTGATTTGAACTCCAGAACCCTGTTCTCAATAATACACCAAAAACTCGACGCGGCGATTTTTCGAGTAGGCTTCCTCGCTGTCGCCGGGCACGGCCGGGTTTTCCTTGCCGTAGCTAATCGTCGTCATCCGCTGCTGGGGGATGCCCTTGCTGACCAGGTACGACATCACGTTCTTGGCGCGGCGATCACCGAGCGCAAGGTTATACTCTGTCGAACCGCGCGCGTCGCAATGGCCGGCAATCTGAATCTCGGCGTTGGCGTTGGCCTGCAGCCACGCAAGGTTCCCGTCGAGCGTCGCCTGCGCCTCGGACGACAACTGGTCGCTGTCATACGAGAAATAAACCGTGTGAAGCTCCGCGACCTGGGCCGTGTTGCCGGAGCGCTTGCCCGCGCCGGTCAGCGTATCGCCGGAAATCGGCGGCGGCAGGTTGGTCGAAAGGCCGGTGCCGGCGCCCGCTGCATCCGGCGGCGGCGGCAGAACCATCTTGCCGGGCTCAAGGGTTTGCGTCGATTTCGGACGCCAGAACTGCCACCAGTGCTGGCGCGGCAGATTCGAGCGGCAGCCGACCGGACCGAGGGTCAGCACGGTTGCCACGATAAGCAATGTCATCGTCATGGAACGGGAGCGGTTCGTCATCGGGATCTCCTCCTGCGAGTGGGGCGGATAGACCGCCGCGGGGCACGGCCCAGTGGCGGTATCATCGAACGCCAATAATCTAAGTAAAACCCGCCCTATTTTCCAGCCATAAAATATTCTACGGCAAGGGCGTCTCGATAGATCAGAATAAAGCGACACGCAAAAGGTTTGGCAG
>JAJFUE010000132.1 GCA_021372575.1 bacterium
CGCGTCGAACGCTCGATCGTGGCGATGCGGGTGCTGGTCATCGTGTGTGCCCCTCGTGAGTGCGGAGTGCGGAATGCGGAGTGCGGAATTCGATGCTGTCCAGTAGTACGAGAACTTATAGGACTCATAAGACCCATAGGACCCATAAGACCCATCTTCCGTCCGCCATCGTCAACCGGCGTTGCTCAATCGTCAACGGTTTATTTCGCCCACGCGCGCAGCAGGGCCGCGATGACAAGCGAGAGAACGGCCGTCAGCTTCATCACGTTGAACATGGCCGGGCCGGCGGCGTCCTTGAGCGCGTCGCCAATGCTGTCGCCGATGCGCGCCGATTCGTGCGCGGCGGAACCCAGCCCGCCGAGCATCCCCTCTTCGATGTATTTCTTGGCGTGATCGAGCGCGCCGCCGGTATGGATCGCCTGAAAACCGGTGATGAGCCCGCCGATCACGGCGCCGACGATCAAGCCCGCCACCATTTCCGCGCCGAATATCGCGCCGAGTGCGATCGGCAACGCGATCAGGACGGCCGCCGGGATGAGCGCCGCGCGCAGTGCCCGCCGCGTCGCAAGCTCGTTCACGTGGGCGTAATCGGGCTGGCCCTTGCCCTCGTCGATGCCGGGAATCTCCGCTAGCTGGCGCCGGGCTTCCGCGACGATCGCCGTGGCGGTCGATGCGACGGCGCCGCAAATCATCGACCCGATCAGGCCCGGCAGGGCCGCGCCAACGAGCAGGCCCGCCACGACATAGGGCAGGCCGCCACCGAGCTGCGGGTAGATGCGGGACACAAGCACGAACCCGATGATCAGCGCCGCCGACGCCAGCGCCGCCGACGCGCCGGCGTATCCCTTGCCGATCGTCGCCGCCGTGTTGCCGATCGAATCGAGGATGCCGGTGATTTCGCGCACCGAGCGGTCGTGGCGGGCCATCTCGGAAATGCCGCATGCGTTGTCCGCGATCGGCGCGCACGCATTGAGCGCGGCGGACATCCCGGCCGTGGCGACCATCCCGACGGCCGCAAGCGCAATCCCATAGACTCCCGCCGCCTCCCAGGCAACAAGCATCGCCGCGGCCAGGACGATCGCCGGAATCATGCAGCTCATCGCGCCGAGGCGCATGCTTTCGATCACGTTGAGCGCGGGCCCGGCCTGCCCCATCGCCGCGACGCGCCTCGCGGGGCTCCAGCGGCTCGAAGCAAAATAATCCGAGGCGCTGCCGACGATGCCGCCGCAGACGGTTCCGACGACGATCGCAATCAGCGCGTGCCACTTCCCGATCGCGTGCTGCGCCGATGAAATGTCGCCGGTCAACGACACGACGCCCGCCGCCGCGAACATGAACAGAATGGCGGTCGCCCAGGCCCCGTTGATCACGATGCGGCGCGGATCGTGCCCCGCAAGCAACCGGATGATCACAATCCCGGCGATCGTACACGCAATGCCGGCCGCCGCCAGCAGCAACGGAAGCGCGAGCATCCGCTCCGGCAGCCTCATCGACAGGCCGATCGCAAGCGCGGCGACGAGCGCGCAGGCATACGATTCCATCAGGTCGGCGATCATCGCGAACACGCCGGCGAGATTGTCGCCGAGCTGATCGGCGAGCGAGACCGGATTGCGCAGGTCGTCGGCCTCGTAATCCGCGCCAAACGCGCGGGCGAGGTCGGCGCCAATGTCGGCGGCCTTGGCGTGAATCCCGCCGGCCAGCCGTGCCGGCAACGCGGCGATCGAGGCGCCGAGCGCATAGGCGGCAATGACCGTGATCGAATGCCGGTGGTGGACGAACGAAATCCGCCACACGGCGCACAGCGACAGCAGCGAGACGCCGGCGGCGGCCAGGCCGATCAGCCCACCGCCGCCCAGCGCCACGCGCAGCGAGCCCTTGACGCCGCCGGTGCGCGCGGCTTCCATCGCGCGGGCGTTCGCATGCGTCGCGAACCACATGGCGACCCACCCTACCAGCGCCGAGCCGCCCGTGCCGATCAGCATCGCTGCGACGGCGCGCCAGTTCAGCCCCGAATCGCGCCACAACTTGCCGATCAGGATCAGGCCCAGCATGCTCGCCGTCAAACAAACGAGCTGGATGAAATGGGATCGAAGGAACGCGCGCGAGCCGGCCTGGATGGCCGACGAGATCTCGATCATGGTCGCGTTGCCGGGGCTGCGCTTCATCAGGTCGATCGCAAGCAGTACGACAACCACGATCGCCAGCGCCCCCCCGGCCAGGGGAACATATATGTAATAGTCGTCCATGTTCTCAGTTGCTCCCACTGAAGCCATGACCCGCGGTCATGGCTTGAGCGGCTACAGTTAATGGCAGCCTAGCATTGCCCATGACATTCGCAAGGGAAAAGCACACGCCGGCCGAACCAGTTATTGACCTTCGCGTCACGAGGTGTATATTTTTCGTCACACTGCGGCGGGCCGGTTGATCTTCGGATTGCGTTGCCGATAATATGGAAAGAGCCCGCGCGACCGGGCGAAGCATCCAAGGTGTTTCCCGTCCAAGATGGCCGATCCCCGCCAATATCAATACCTGCTGGACCGCCTGGCCCGCGCCGACGGCTGCCAGTCGTGGCAGCGCTTCAAGAGCAAGGCGCGCTGGATCGATCTCTCCACAAGCGACCTTTCGGGCCGCGACCTGAGCGGCTACGATCTCAGCGGCATCAATTTATCGACGGCGCTGCTCGGCGGCGCGTGCCTGCGCGGGACCGATTTCTCCGGCGCGAACCTCTCGTTCGCCGACTTGCGCGGCGCCGACCTGCGCGGCGCGCGGCTCGAGCATGCCGACCTCGGCTCGGCCAACCTGCATGAGGCCTGCCTGAGCGACGCCAACCTGGCCTCGGCCAACCTGCGCGGGGCGCGGCTGATCAACGCCGACCTGCTCGGGGCCGACCTTGGCGGCGCCAACCTGGCCGGCGCCGACCTGCGCGGCGCGACGCTTCGCTACGCCGACATGCGCGTGGCGTCGGTCGAGAGCGCCAACCTGGCCGAGGCCAACATCTCCGGCGCGGTCGTGCCGGAGGGATCGGTGGACCGCCTCAAAACCGAATTCATGGCCGAAACCACTGATCGGCTGTTCAGGCCGCTCCCGCACCAGCTGACCGGCGTCGAGCCGGAACCCGAACCGGTCGTGGCCGCGGCCGCCGCGCCCGAGATTCACGCCGCAAAACCCGAAGTCCAGACGGTCATCGAGCTTGAACCCGAACCCAGGAAGAAAGAGAAACCGGCGGAGAACGTGAGCGCGCCGTTCGAGATTCCGGTGCGCACGGCCGAGCCGGACCTGAACACGCTGCAAGGATGCGCGCTGGTGCTCGGGATTTCGCCAGACGCCAACCAGGTCGAGATCGTGCGCGCCTTCCGCCGCAAGGCGAAGATCTTCCACCCCGACAAGGTCCGCAACCTTAACGAGGAGCAGCAGGCGCTGGCCACGGAGGAATTCCACCGCGTGCTCGTCGCCTACGAGCGCATGACCGGCCGCGAACGCCGGCCCCTCGTCGGCATCGTGTGGGTCCCCGGCGTGCCGCGCTACAGCTCGCCCTACGAATACTCGATCGAGCACTACGAGGCGCTCGTCGCGGCCAATCCGAACAACATCAACCTGCTTTACAACCTCGCGTGGAAATACTTCGACGAGGGCGAGGCCGACAAGGCCTACGCCGGTTTCCAGCGCGTGCTCGCGATCGACCCCAACGACGAGGACGCGATCTACAACCTGATGATCGTGCGCCTCTACATCGAGCTGCTCCTCCCCTCGCCCGAATTCCGCGAATAGGTTCGCATGAGTCCGATGGGTCCTGTAAGTCCTATAGGTCCTACAGGACTTGCCTTCCGAAGCGATTGCATTGTTCTGTATTCTGTTGTATTCTCAACCTAGTTTCCTCTGGGGAGGTCCAGGATGTCCAAGACCGTGACCTTGCGGATCGACGACTCGTCTTACCGCCTGTTCAAGGCGCTTTCCGAGCGCGAGAACCGGCCGCTCTCCAATTACATCGAAACCACCGTCAAGCGTTACATCGAGGAGAACGAGAGCGTCGATGAGTTCGAGATGGTGGAGATCAAGGCCAACGCCGCGCTCAACCGCAGCCTGAAACGGGGGACGCGCGATGCCAAAGCCCGCCGCGGCCGCTTCGTCTGAGTTCCGCATCTTCGAGACCGACGAATTCCAGAAGGCGCTCAAGCGGATCGGCGCTCCGGTGCCGTTGCGTAAAAAGTTGTCCTCTTTCGTCTATCCACAACTGCGCCAGGAGCCCTTTTTCGGCCCCAACATTCGCAAGCTGCAAGGCTATAACCCGGCGACTTGGCGTTACCGGATCGGTTCATATCGAATTTTCTATATGGTCGATGAGGCCGCACGAATCGTTTTCATTCTCACGATCGACAATCGCAAGGACGCGTATCGATAATATCTCCGGCTATCGATTAAATTGCTCATGAAAACGGAAGGGCGATGGCCCGGCATGCTTATACAACGCTAAAATCTTTCTGTCCTTCAAATCCACGACCATGAAATACATGCAGGCGGGCGATTGCATCTGAATCGCACACCATTGATACTCAGATTTCCAATTTGCCAGCACCTGGGCAACGGCGCTGATTTCTGCAGCGAGCGAGAAATTCGCCATAAGGTGTTGCACATCCGCTTTTTTTGACCAAGCTCGAGAAAAAATTGAAACACATTCCTCATCCAGCGCCCAAACGCGAAACGCCGAATTGTCAACGCGCCTAAAGAATTCCTTTCTCCCCGCCTCCCTGTCTTCGGCGGAAAGAAGCCCTGCATTTTCCTGCTCAAACAAGATACTCACGATATTTTCGAGCTCGCATCGACTCGGGGAATCGTACTGTTTTTCTGGTTGCGACATGATTATCACCCTCAGGTTCGTCCATCCGCAATTTTGATCAACCGAGCGCATGTGCTTGATCAATTTTAACGCGAGTGGTGTCGGATCAGCGGACCAATTTCATCAATTCATCGCGAATGCGCGCGGGAATATACGTGTTGCGGCCCAAATCTTCCGCCTGCTTGAAAAAATGATCGCGCGATTGATCATCTCCTCGCTGCATTGCAATTAGACCGAGAAAGAAACAATGTTGGGCTTTGCCAATGGGGCCGATGTCGTTGTTGAGCAGCGCATTCAGCTTGATTTCGGCTTGCCGAATGTCGCCAAAATAAAAATCATACACCGCAAGCGTTCCCTCGACGGCGTCGCGAAGTTTGGTGTTATAAGCAGACTCCCGCAGCAGTGAATCGTATTCCTCCCTGAACTGCCGAGCCACATCGAGATTACCCATGACCATTAACATGAACAGCCTGTTGTTCACATAGACCATTCGGTGCACGGGGCTCAGGCTTTGGAATTCTATCTCGTCCAGCAACGAGATTGCTTCCGGCCATTGCCCCTTGTTGCTCAGACCGGCTGCTTTGTTGATTTTATGAATATCGCGTCTCCTGGCGTTCTTCTCTTTCTTGAGGCGCTTGTCCATCTCTGCGATGAATCTGTCAATTTCTCCGTCCCGAAGAAGGTTAATAATGGCGATCTCGCGCCGCATTGCGGTTCGATAAAACACTAAAATGGCAATCCAAAAGACGGCTGCGACAAGCAGCACGCATGATACCGTCCCGATAATGCCGGAGGAACCAGTGGCCCCGGATTTATAATTCGAGAATAAGACCAGGAAAATGATAAAAATTAGAATCCAGAGAAGCATGCTCAACACACCCGAGGCAGTGAGCGGCTGCTTCCAACTTTTATTTTCTGTTTTCATTGCCGGCTCCCGATACTCAGTGAACGAAGATAAAATGCAAAATCGCTTAGAGTCAATCGGGAATGCAAAAGACGGGATGCAGCAATATTTATTCGAATGCTGGCCGAATATCGCCGAACGTTGTCTGCCTGGGGAACTCGGCGAACAGCCTGTAGCCGTCGGCGTAGGCGGCGGTGTGGAACAGCACCGCGCGGTGGGCCGGATTTTCCCTCAGCCACGCGGCGACCGCGTCGTGTTCGTCACGGCTTTTGACGCGAATGCCGAGCACGTTGGCTTTCGCCTTGCGCGCGGCCTCGACGACGTTCATCGCCTTGCCGTACTCGGCGACCTCGACGACAACGAGCTTGAGCGGCTTGCCGGTGTAGTCGCGCAGCGCCGTGAAATACTGCCAGGGCGTGTCGTAATACCAGAGCGGATACCGCTCACATCCCTTCGAGACGACGATCGTCTCGTTCACGCCGATGGCGACGGGCTGGTTGCCGATGTCCGCGCCGGCCGCCGTCTTCGTGATCGGCGCCGAGCCGACGATCGCGCCCTTCGTGCGCGCGCCGATCAACCGGCCCGAATAACGGTCGGTCGGGAAATAGACGTTCACGCCGTTCTGGGCGAGGTAGTAGGCGGCGTCCATTTTGCCGGGGTGGTCGCCGCAGCCGACGACAACATTGGCGTCCAGCGCGTCCCACGCAATGCCGCTGATGCCGTGCGTGTCGTTGGAGATTGCGGTGTGGTCATCGACGACGATCGTGCTCGGATAATCGGTGATCTTGTCCTCGGAAATCTCGAAGCGCGGCGCGCCGGTCGCGTCGGGCGCATACCAGTCGTCCCCCACCTTCGTCGCCTTCATACCCCACACGGGCACAACGCGCGCGCCGGTGTATTTGGCCAGCTCGGCGACCCGACTCCCCTCGTGCGATGGGAACAGCGCGTTCGGCCGGGCGTCCCACGGCGCGCTGGCGGGGTGGAACGCCTCCAACCAGTCGCGCGTCACGCGGTCGGTCTGCGTCTTGATAAGCGCGCCCCGGGGCACGTGAATGACCGAGCGCCCAAGGATGATCTTATGAAAATCCCCGCGAGGCGCGGGGTCTTTGGCGTATTCGATTTTCCGGACGGGCCGGGGATCTTCCCCGGCTATTCGGTATTTTCCGCTCAGTAACGAATCGCAATATCTCATCCCCAAACCGGCGCGGTCCTTGATCTTCGCGTCACTCGTTTCGCGGCGCTCTTTCGCGTACAGGTCGCAGGCGCGGACGATATATGACGGATCGCTGCGCAGGATGCCGAGCACCTGGTTCGCGATGGCGAGGCCGTACGGATCCGTTTTGGCCGAGGCGGCCATGCCGTTGAAATAGAGCTGATAAAATTCGTCGAGCCCGTCGTGCTCCATGCGGATCGAGGCCGGCGCGGACTTGAAGTTGAACCCGGCGGGCTGATAAACGGCAAGCCCTTCGGCATGCGTGCGGCACCCGGACAGGATCGCCAGCACCAGGAATCCAATCAGCAACGAGGCCACGCCCGAGCGGTTCAGCTTCGAGCTTGCCCACAGCACGAACCGCAGCAGATGCATGGCCGCCCACACGACCACAAGCAGAATGAACGGGAAGTACGTCACGCGGGGAGCGAGTTTGGCGATCGCATCGGCGGCCCTCGAACCGAAGCCGTACGTTCCAAAATGCCTGATCAAAAACACGTCGAGCCGCTCGATGCCGACGAATTCGGCCCACAGCGTCAGCGTCATCACGATCGCAATGGAGAGCAGAAACAGGATCTTCGTCCATTGGACGGAAGTTTGGCGCCGCGTCGCGGAATGCCAGAGCCGGCGAACCGGCATCCAGACCGCCAGGAACAGGTAAAAGACGCCGTTGATTCCGGCGCCGGGTACACCAGCAATCACGTCAGTGACCTTTCACATACACTTTAAAGGAGCGGCGCAGGACAAACTCATACCATGCCGCCTTGAGCATGAACCACCCATTGACAATCCGCAGGATCGGGAAGCACAGCAGGCTCAGCAGCGCCTTGCCGATTTCCCCGCGCTTCGCGGCCGTCCACAGGACCGGCACGGCCACCGCCGGCAGGTCGATGACATACCCCAGCAGGAACACCGGCGAGATCAGGATCGAAAAGATCGGGATCACCGTCAGGTACAGGATCGAGGCCACGATGCTGTCCCACAGCATGATCGTGACGGCCGAGCGCAGGAACGGAACGTCCAGCACGCGGCGCCAGTGCACGATCAGGTTCTGCAGGAAGCCGTGCGACCAGCGCGTGAGCTGGCATTTCATGAAGTGATACGTTTCGGGCTCGATCGGGTAGCACACGGCGTCCGGCACGAACCGCACCTTGTGGCCCGACTCGTAAAGCGTCCACGTCAGGTCGATGTCCTCGGCCAGCGTGCGCCGCGACCACCCGCCCATCTCCTTCAGGATCGCCGAGCGATACACCGAGAAGCACCCCGACGAAATCAGCGGCTTTTCATAAACGTCCTGGATCTGCTTGAAGAACGTGAACGCGAACAGATACTCGACGTAGCGGCCGCGCTCCCAGACCGTCCTCACGTGGCGCGGGATGACGTAGCCGCACGCCGCCGCGGCGTGGCTGGTCTCGAGCTCGTGGACGATTTTCTCGATGGCGTCGGGGGCCACGATCGTGTCGGCGTCGATCGCCATGCACAGCTCGGTCTCGACAAACTGCAGCGCGTAGTTCTGCGCGCCGGCCTTCGAGCCCGTGTTCTTCGGCGGCCGCATCACATCGACTCCCGTCGAGCGCGCAATCTCGGCCGTGTTGTCGGTCGAGCAATCGTCGATGACGATGATCCGATCGACGGGCCGGGTCTGGTTCTGAAGGCTGTGGATCGTGTCGAGAATGCTCGCGCCCTCATTATATGCGGGAACGAGCACCGTCAGGCCCGACACGTGCCGAAGTGTTTGATTGCTTGGATAATCGAGAACTTCGGAATTCGGTTCAATGGCTGCGATCACCACGTTTGCGATGTCCTTTAAGTCCATCAAAGAAGCGAAAATCGGCCGGCGAAGCGTCTCCGTGCCTCTCTCCGGCACCGGATTCAGCTACTCCAATCCGGCATCCTATCACAATCGAATCCAAAAATCGATCATGGATTACAGGTTCAGGTAATGGAATTTTGGGCGGCGCGCAGAAGGATGAAATATGCGGGTAACTTTAATATAATCATAGATATTCTACCGCATGTGCCGTACGGTTTTTTTCGCCATTGGGTTGAGTCATTACAATTTTTCTCGGAAGGTTGGGATGAAGAAGGAATACAATTTTTCAAAAGGACAAAGATGCCGGTGTCCTTAACTTAAAGGTTCATCCCGTGAAAACTCTCTGATTCGACCGGGTTCAACGATCCAGAGCTTTCCATCTATCGACCTCGCTTTGAGTGCGTCCAATAAGCTCGCAACGCTTGTTTGAATCAGTGGAAGAATCGAGCGATAAGGACGAAGCACAACGATTCCAGCGGTTAACGCCGGCGGAAATCGCAATGGATTTGAAAAATCGAGATCGAGCGTTACAAGACAACGACCCTCGGCCCGGCAAATCCTGTAAATCGCGTCATCGTCTGCACCTGAAATGGCTTCGGACAAAACCGTAGATGCATCATGGTCTGCCGCTTCGAATATCGTGACCAGGCGCGGGTCGAGATTTTCGTCCAGCTTGAATTTCAAGAACCAGTCTCCGCCAACGGGATCGGGATAATGCGTTCACGTGTCATTTCAGCTGCGTATGCGAGGGCGGCCCTGATGTCGTCAGCCGTGAGTTGAGGATAAGCTTTCAGAATTTCGGCCTCGGAAATACCTTCAGCCAAGTTGTCCACGATCAGCGAAACCCAAATCCGCGTTCCCCGAATGCAAGGCTTTCCAAAGCAGATCCGGGGATCGATCGATATTCGGTTCAATAATTCCTGGCGGGTCATGGCAATCACTCCAGATTATGTTTCTATCATAGACGCCGCTTTACACGATTTCATTAAAAATGGGGACTCGGGCCATGAAAACCTTCGTCCCCATTCAGATGATCCAGATTAGATTCATTTACCGCTGCACGCGGGCGTTGCCTTTCCAGATGCTCCACACCTGGTCTTCGTCCGCCGGCTGCGCGTAATCCGTAAGCAGCGTCGTGGCGAGCGCGCCGCTGGCCCAGCCGAACTGGATCCACTTCTCCGGCTCCCAGCCCTTGAGGATCGCGTAGAGCATGCCGCCCACGAACCCGTCGCCGCCGCCGATGCGATCCAGCACGTCGATCGGACGCGGCTCAACCACGTGCCACTCGCCGCCGGCGCGCATGATGGCGCCCCACATGTGGTGGTTCGCGCTGACGACCTCGCGCAACGTCGTCGCGAACGCCGTCGCGTTCGGGTAGGCCTTGGCCACGCGCTCGATCATGCCCTTGAAGCCGTCGATCTTCGCCGCAAGCCCCTTGCCGCCGGCCTCCGGCCCCTCGATGCCGAGGCACAGCTGGAAGTCCTCTTCGTTGCCGACGAGGATGTCCGCCACGCTGGCGATCTCGGCAAAAATCTCGCGCAGTTCCTTCTCGCGGTCCTTCCAGAACGTCGCGCGGTAGTTGAGGTCGAAGCTGATGCGCGTGCCGTATTTCTTCGCCGCGCGCGCCAGCTCGAGGCAGAACTTGCTCGTCTCGGGCGACAGCGCGCCGATCAGGCCCGACAGGTGCACGACCTGCACGCCTTCTTTCCCAAAAATGCGGTCGAGGTCGAAGTCCGCGATGTTGAGCGTGCGGCCGATTTCGCCGGCGCGATCGTTCCACACGCGCGGCCCGCGGGAGCCCAGGCCGCTGTCGGCGATGTTGATCTGATGGCGATAGCCCCACGGCCCGCCCTGCGGCACTTCCTTGCCCTCGTAGTCCATGTGGCGCGCGGCAAGGTTGTCCTTGATGATCTGGGCGATCGGGCTGCCCTTGACGAACGTGGTGAGGACCTTGACCTTCAGGCCAAGGAACGACGACACCGCCGCGACGTTGGTCTCGGCGCTGGTGGCCTTGAGGATAAAGTTCTCGCTGGCGTGCACGGGCTGGCCGGCCACCGGCGTGATCCGAATGCCCATGCTGGTCGGAACAAGCAGGGAATACATGCAGTCCTTGCGCAGATCAATCTTCATAGTGTATGCGAACCCCTTTAAAGTTTAGTTGACCGGGTCGGCCCGACTCGACGGCACTTTAGCAACTGCTGAGGGGAATGGAAATGATGAATGAGATAGAAAGACAAATCAGAAAATGGCCGGATCAGAAAAGGCGGACGATTACAGTCTCGATGTCATAAACGCTGTGCCATTTGCACTTTTTCATACAAGAATTCCGGAGCAATATCGGCTCCGTTTGGCCAGTAGAGCGTATGGAATTCGGGATGAACGGATACCTGCCGGAATAATGCCTGATCCTTCAGCGGTTCAAAGATCTCCCCATATAATTCGTTTCGGAGATCGACTTCGCCTTCGGCGCCATCGACGAAGCGAACGTGAATGATGTAATCCCGCAAATATCGAGCTTCGGAAACTGTCGGAATCATTTCACTACTCCAGCGGCGCGATTCTTTTCGCCGGGCGGCCGCTTTGAATCAAGTCCCAGTTCTCGATGAGTTCATCTTTGTGAAGATCGAGCCATTCCAGCACGAGGCGCATTGCCCGTTTCGGAAAATCACCATGAACAACGCCACTCTCGATCTCCACCGTGATCTGGTATTCCCCATAAACAGCGTGAAAATGTGCCGGCAAGTGATCCCTTGGGAAAATGCCGATCACAATTCCAAGGAATCTTGCTAATTCCGGCATGAATCATTTTACCTCGAATATTTTCAGCGTCAATGGCATGCAACCACAACGGCGTTTCAAATTGTTTCCAGAATGATCTTATCGTTCGTGTAGATGCAGATCTCGGATGTGATTTCCAGCGCCTTGCGGACGATTTGTTCCGCGCTCAGGTCGTCGCGGTCCATCAGCGCCTTGGCCGCCGCCAGCGCGTAGCCGCCGCCGCTTCCGATCGCCATTACCCCGCTGTCGGGCTCGATCACGTCGCCGTTGCCCGACAGCAGCAGGATCGATTCCTTGTCCGCCGCCAGCAGCATCGCCTCGAGCCGCCGCAGGATCCTGTCCGTGCGCCAGTCCTTGGCCAGCTCGACCGACGCGCGCATCAGGTTGCCGCCGTGTTCCTGCAGCTTGGCTTCCAGTTTTTCGAACAGCGCCAGCGCATCGGCCGAGGCCCCGGCAAACCCCGCCAGCACCTTGCCCTCATGAAGCCGCCGCACCTTGCGTGCCCCGCCCTTGACGACCATGTTCTGCAGCGTCACCTGCCCGTCGCCGCCCACGCAAACCTGTCCGCCCTTGCGCACGGCGAGAATCGTAGTCGAACGGATCACAGCGTCCATCGGTCAGCCCCTTCGCGGAAAAAGATAAATGAATATACAACAAATGCATCTCACGAAACACACGAAACCATTCACGAAAGACACGAAAATGTTTTTACCGGCAAATCCGTGTTCATCCGTTCTGTGTGTGGAAAATCTTGGACTCGTTCTAAAAATATTTTCCCGAATATATCATCACCAATGCCCGCTTCAGCGGGCTGAATGGGTTGCCACCGGCTTCAGCCGGTGGTTGCATTGGCTATCGTTTTCTTACAGCCGGCTTTAGCCGGCTTCCCGTCAAACCGGCTTCAGCCATCGATTCGTCTCACTGCGGCAACGCGGTATTTGGGAAACTATTTTCGAGAGCGGGTCAAATCTGCAAAAAACAAGAACTCGGACCCCATTGAAATCCGAGTTCACATTTTCGTGAAAATTCGTGTCCTTATTTCGTGTCTTTCGTGATCTGCATTTCTGTCTCTACGACCTCGCCTTGTCGTGAATGCACTGGTCGAGCTCGCGGCACAGCACCTTCTTGTTTTCGCCTTCGCCGACGACCGTCCGCATCTTGCCGCATTCGGCGCACTGCTCGCGGTACGGCCGCATCGACGCCGTGAACTTGCACTCCGGGTAGCGGTTGCAGCCGTAGAACGTCTTGCCGCGCTTGTTGCGGCGTTCGACGATCTCGCCCGTGCAGCCCTGCTCGGGGCACGGCACGCCGATCGGGTAGGGTTGCGCCGTCTTGCACTCGGGGTAACCCGAGCACGCGAGGAACCGCCCCATGCGCCCGTTCTTGACGACCATCGGCCGCCCGCAGTTCGGGCACTTGCGGTCGGTGGTTTCGACTTCGGCCGCGCGCACGTTGCCCTCGGCGTCCTCGACGATCGGCTTCGTGTTGCGGCACTCCGGGAACCCCGAGCACGCGATGAACTTGCCCATGCGGCCCCACTTGACGACCATCGGCCGGCCGCATTTCTCGCACACGATGTCCGTCGGCTGAGCCTCGGCCTTCACGTTGCGCATGCTCTTGGCGGCTTCTTTCAAGCTTTCCTCGAACGGGCCGTAAAAGTCGCGCAAGACCTTGACCCAATCCGCCGAGCCGTCCTCGACCTGGTCGAGCTCGCGCTCCATCTCGGCCGTGAACGTCACGTCGAGCACCTTGGGGAAGCTCTCCGTGAGCAGGTCGGTCGTGATGAACCCCAGCTCCGTCGGCCGGAACGTGCCCGCTTCCTTGGTCGTGTATTCCTTGTCCTGGATCGTCGAGATGATCGCGGCGTACGTCGAGGGCCGCCCGATCCCCTGCTTCTCCAGTTCCTTGATCAGCCCGGCTTCCGTGAACCGCGGCGGCGGCAGCGTGAAGTGCTGGTCGCCCTTCAGGTCGCTGACCGAAACCGATTGCCCCTTTTCCAGCGGCGGCAGGATGCCCTCTTCCTCGGTCGCGCCGTTGCCGTTCCCGTTGCCGTTTTTCTCTTCGGCCGGCGCCGAGTCGCTTTCGCTGCGCCCCAGCTCGTCGCGCGATTCCTGATAGACGCGCAGGAACCCGTCGAACTTCACCACCGAGCCGTTGGCCGTGAACAGGTAGCGGCCGACCGGGATCTCGACGCGCGTCCGCTCGAGCCGCGCGTCGTTCATCTGGCACGCCACCGTGCGCAGCCAGATCAGCCGATACAACTCGAGCATCCGCTTGTCCTCGATGTACGGCGCGATCATCTCGGGCGTCAGCGAAATGTCCGTCGGGCGAATCGCCTCGTGCGCGTCCTGGGCGCCCTTGCCGGTCGCATAAACGCGCCCGCGCTCGGGCAGGTATTCGGCCGGCCAGTTCGCGCTGATGTAGTCGCGCACCTGGTTCGTCGCATAGTCCGAAAGCCGCGTCGAGTCGGTTCTCATATATGTAATGAGGCCGACGCTGCCGCGCTCGCCACCCAGGTCGATGCCTTCATACAGCTGCTGCGCCATCGCCATCGTCTGCTTGGCCGTGAAGCGCAGCCGCCGCGACGCCTCCTGCTGCAGCGTGCTCGTGATGAACGGCGCGAACGGCCGCCTGGCCTGCTCCTTCTTCACCACGTCCGAAATGACGAACGGTTTGCCGTCGATCTCGGCCAGGATCGCGTCGGCCGCGTCCTTGTTCGGGATCTCGGCCTTCTTGTCGTCGATCTTGGCGAGCCGCACCTTGAACGCCGGTGGCTGACCGGCCGCGGCCAGCCCCTCGATCGTCCAGTATTCGACCGGCGTGAACGCCTGAATTTCGCGCTCGCGCTCGCAGATGATCCGCACCGCGACCGACTGCACGCGCCCCGCCGACAGGCCACGACGCACCTTGCGCCACAGCAGCGGGCTCAGCTTGTAACCGACAAGCCGGTCCAGGACGCGCCGCGCCTGCTGCGCGTAGAACAGGTTCATGTCGAGGCCGCGCGGGTGTTCGATCGCCTCGCGCACGGCGCTCTTCGTGATTTCATTGAACGTCGCGCGCTGGATGTTGTCGTTTGAATCCTTGATCCACTCGGAAATATGATACGCGATCGCCTCGCCTTCGCGGTCGGGGTCAGGCGCCAGATACACGGCGCGCGCGCCCTTGGCCGACTTCCGCAGCGCGTCCAGCACCGACTTCTTGCCCTTGATCACTTCGTAGTCGGGGTGGAAGTCGTTCTCGACATCGACGCCAAGCTTGCTCAGCGGCAGGTCGATCACGTGGCCGATCGACGCGATAACCTTATAGTCCGACCCGAGGTAACGCTCGATCGTCCGCGCCTTGGCCGGCGACTCGACGATAATAAGGTTCTTGCCCTCGGCATCGACGGCCGTGGCGTGCGGAGCCGCGCGGCGGGCAAACGTTTTCGCGCCGGTGCCCGCGGCCTTGCGCGGACGAGCCGTCTTGGCCGCCCGGCGTGCCGGTTTGGCGCTGGATTCGGATGCGGTTCGGGTTGTCTTCTTCTCTGCCATCGTGCGACCTGAGTCTGTCGAAATATCATGCCGGGGGGTGACCGGTCCATAGCGCCCGCAACGGCGCACCCGCTTTCCATCAATGCGTTTTCGGATGCCTCGCTGTCAAGCTGTTTCGTGTGGGGATATTCCTGATTCGCCGCAAACGACTGGATTCAAAAGACATAAAAGCTCATTAAATTCCCATAAACCGCAACCATATAATTTGTCGCCAGCCAGGGCTGTCCATGACGATCGAAAACAAACATATTGCCCGTTCTCCGGGTTTTAAGTTGACAGTTTGTTCCACCTGATGCATTCATGAACCCGGGTGAGCCCGTCTGCCCTTGCGGATGGGTAATGCCTTGTTGGTCAGGCATTTCGGCGGAGGGTTTCGATGAGTGGCGGTATCGTGAGAACTCGTGTGACAAGCGCGCTGTGCGGCGCGGCGGCGGCATTCCTGTTGCTGGCGTTGAGCGCCGGCGCTCAGGCCCCCGCGAACAATGCATCCCAAACCACCGGGACGACCGCGGCCAAGTCGGCCGCGACCACCGGCACCACCACGGCCGCTCCGCTGTCGCTGGTGACCGACTCGGTGACCATTACCACCGAGACCCAGCCGGCCGTCTCGCACATGCTCGAGGCGACCAGCGGCACGGTCACCCAGACCCTCGGCGACATTCTCGGCACGACCGGCACGCAAACCCTTTCCCCTGAAGCGACGCCCGCCCCGGGCGCCCCCGTCACGACGGCGGCTCCGCCGGCCCCCGGCGCCGCGCCGTCGGCCCCAGTCGAATCCGAAAAACCCGTCTATATGCAGCCGCGCGAGGAAATGCGCATCTTCGATCCCGGCCGCGGCCAGGGTCTGAGCCCGCTGCAGCAGGCCGTCACCCACCTGCGCGAGCAGGAGGAAGCCCGCCGCAAGCCGACCCGGGCGCGCATCAGCGACATCGCCAATTATAAATATGTCCTCGAGGGCGAGAATGAGGCCGCGACAATCCGCGTGGCCGAGCTTCGCGCGCTCATGTCGGCCTCGGCCCGCCTCTATTTCGGCGACAAAATCATCATCGGCCGCGAGCTGCTCGAGCCGTACCTGAGCCGCTACGGCGAAAAGGCCATCGCCCAGGTCGTCATCGACGGCCAGCCGCAAATCCTGGCCGGCAACAAAATCCGCATGCCGATCCGCATCACCGTCAACCTGCCCCTGCTCTACGAGGACCTGG
Source organism: bacterium (assembly GCA_021372575.1). Taxonomy (GTDB): domain Bacteria; phylum Sumerlaeota; class Sumerlaeia; order MVZB01; family MVZB01; genus JAJFUE01. Next base: position 16,272 of record JAJFUE010000132.1, read on the forward strand.
CCGAAAAACAGTTCATCGCCGAGCCGAGCATCCGCCCGCGCGTGACGATCCACCTGCGCGAAATGGTCGGCGACATGCTGACGTCCGAGCCGCTCGCCATGCCGCGCCTGGCGGCGGCCATGGAAAACAACCTGTTCCGCGTCCTGTCCAAGGACATGGAAAAACCCGCCCTCAACATCGACCTGTCCAAGGACGCCGGCCAGCTCGACACCGCCCGCCTCGAGGCCGAGCGCAACGGCATCGACGTCATCCTCACCGGCACGATGAACACCCGGCCCATCACCACCGGCCAGATCCTTTACGACACCTATCACTTCTGGCAGACCTCGCTCGACCTTTACCTCTACCGCGTCGATACCGGCGAGCTGATCGCCCACGTCAAGGACTCCTACTCGGCCAACGCCCCCAACGACGCCCAGGCCATCAGCAAGACGCTCGACACGATCGTCTCGCGCACCGGCACCCGCATCGCCACCATCCTGCACGACGTCTGGCCCGCCACGATGCTCAACCAGATGGACTACCGCGTGATGGTGAGCGGCGTCAACCCGGCCACGCTCGACCACGTCGAGACCCTGCTGCAGTCGTTCGCCCCGCAGATGCGCATCTTCCGCAAGGCCTACTACGGCGACGTCGCCGTGCTCAACCTGATGCTCCCGGAAGGCAAGCACATCGACCTCGACTACCTGCTGCGCCACTCGACCAACCCGCAGTTCATCGTCCACAAGGTCGATGACAAGCGGTTCGAAATCGAGCCGATCTGATTTGCGCCACCTTCTTCCCAAGCTGCCGCTGAATCCAGATTTCAGCGGCAGCTTTTTTGTTCATGCACGAATATCTCATCCATCATTCATCACTCATCCTTCTTCATTCCCTTTATCCCGCACTCCGCACTTGTGACTTCCCCCCGCTTCATTTAAAACTATCCCTCGAAGACCCCGGTGCCGCCGATCGACTTCCCGCGGTTTTATCTCTCGTTGACCAAGGATCGGGTGACATGTCGCGCTATATCCTCCTCTCGGCGATCGTCCTCTCATTGCTGCCGGCCGCCTGCACGACGACCGCGAAACCACCGGCCACACAACCGACGGCCCAATCAGTCCAGCCCCTCGTCGCCAAGCCCGTCCTGGTGCCGGCCACGCCGTTGCCGGCCCCATCGCCGGCCGCCGCGCCGGACCCGAAACCGCAATCCCCCGACCTCGTCATCGCGATCCTCGACTTCGAGTCCGACACCGTTCCCGCCGAGCAAACGATGGCCCTCAGCCAGGCCCTTGCCGTCTCGCTGTTCCAGCCGAAGGAATACGGCATGCTCCCGCGCGTCGAAACGCGCCGCTACCTCGTCGCCAACGACCTTTACCCGTGGATGCCCTACCGCGCCGACGTGCCGCTTGTGCGCGTCGTCGGCGCGCTGAAGGTCAACTGCCTCGCCACCGGCCGCGTCGAAAAGCTCGGCAGCGGCGGCTACGACCTCAGCATTCAGCTCATCGGCCTCGACGGCTTGCCGATTGTCGTGAAGTCGCAGCAGGTTACGGGGGGCATCGATGACGTCGCCACGACCATCGAGCAGCTCGCGCCGTCGATCCGCGAGTCGATCGTCAAATCGCGGTCGGCCGCCCCGTCGCGCATCCACACCGACAAGAAACTCAAAAGCCGCCTCAAGCGCGCGCCGGTCCAGGAAAAGGCGATCAAACCCAAGGATGAGAAGCCGGCGGCGCTCGTGGCCGCGGCCGCGCCCGCCCAAGCCACTCCCGCGCCGGCCAAGACCGCGGCGCCGGTTGAAACCGCCAAGCCGGAACCAAAACCCTCCGCGGCCGAGGTCATACCGATCGCGACCGCCACGCCGAAGCCGTCGCCCACGCCGACGGCCACGCCCAAGACCCTCGTCCTGCGCGCAACGCCGAAGACCTCGCCCCAACCGACCGCCGCGCCGACGGCCAAGCCGGCCGCCAAAGCCGCCAAGACCCCGGCCGACGACAAGGTTGCCAAGGCGCGCGAGCTTCAAAAGGAAGCCAACCGCCTCGCCGTCAAGAACGACAAGCGCCTCGAACTGCTCAAGCAGGCCTCCGAGCTTGCCCCCAACGACCTGCAGGTCCTGCGCGGCCTCGCCAATGAATACTACCTCCGCGACGATTTTCCCAAGTGCGTGGAGGTCTATACCCGCGCGCTCAAGATCGAGCCGAACAATTCGATGCTGCTGACGTTCCGCGGCTCCGCGCATTATTGCCAGGACCAACTCGCGGAGGCGTCGGAGGATTTCGGCCGCGCCGTCCAGCTTGACCCGGGGAACCATTTCGCCCGCTACAACTTCGCCCTGGCGGCCCATATGCGCAAGCTGCCCGAGGCCGAAAAGCTCTGGCGCGACTACCTCGACAAGAGCAAGGGCGTCGCCGACCAGGAGGATCAGCGCAAGGAAGCCCAGCGTTACCTCGCCACGCTCGGCAAGGGCGCGCATTGATTTGATTGCATCGCGCCCCCGAGTCGGTTACAAAATGGGATTCGGTCACCGCGCCGTCTCCTGACGTGCCGGTCGTTATCAAGAAAAGAGTTACCGCGCCATGCTCTGCCCATACTGCCACACCGATAACCGCGACGACCGCGAGCTCTGCTACCATTGCAACCGCGACCTCACGATGCTGCGCGTGATCGTCAACAAGGCCAAGCACCACTACAACCAGGCGCTCGAGTTCGCCGAGCGCGACCGCGTCGATGACGCCATCCACGAGCTTCAAAACACGATCGACCTCGACGGCCAGATGATCGACGCGCACGTGGTCCTCGGCACGCTTTACGCCAAAAAGGAAGAGTTCCAGAAGGCGCGCGAGGAGTGGAACGCGGCGCTCGCGATCGACCACCGCCTGCTGAAGGCCCACGATTACCTGAACAAGGCCGAGCGCGCCGAGGTCGTGTTCCCGGTCATCCGCAACCTCAAGTCGCTCAACACGGCCCTGCTGGCCATCGTGCTGGTCGTGCTGATCGGCTGGGCGACGACGTGGTATATCCTGTCCAAGCCCAGCAAGCAACTCGACGCGATGAGCGACATGATCGGGATGCTCGGCAAAACGGGGCTGGGCAGCGGCTCGTATTACCGGCAGCTCAAATCGATCCAGCAGAATCCGGCGATACCCGAAGCGGCGCGCGTGACCGCGGCCGCCATGGCGCGCAACACCGAAGACATGTGGCGGGAGTCACTGATGCAGGCGCGCGCGGCGCTCTCCGAAGGCGCGCCGGTCGTCGCGCTGAACATGGTCCGCAATCTCAGGGAGCGCGATCCGGACGACGCGTTCGCGGCCGAGATCGACCAAGTGCAGTCCCAGGCCGGGAAGATGATCGTGGCTCGCGTCGAAGACGCCGCCAAGGAAGTGGCCGCCGGCAAGCTCGATCCCGATACCCTGACCCGGATCGCCACGCACGCCCGCGACGCGATGGTCGGGACCACGCAGGCCGAACGCATCGAGAAGATTCTCGCCAGGGCCGAGGAGGCGCGGGCGCAGCGCGTCCTCGCCGACGCCCGCGACCTCGCCGCCGGTGAAACGGCCAAGCCGGCCGTTGCGGCGCTCATCAAGATGCGCGACGCGAACCCGAAGCTCGCCGGCCAGATCGACCGGCTCATCCAAGACCGCGTGGGCGCCGAAGCCGAGCGCATCGCGGCCGGCGTTCAGGCGACGATCGACAAGGGCGAACTTGACGAGGCCCGCGCCGCCATCGCCGACTTCGAGGCGCTCGCCAAGACCGCCGGCGTGAACCATCCCGATGCGCGCATCGCGGCGCTCAACACCCAGATCGCCGGGGCCGAGCGCAGGAAGAATTACGAGGCGGCCATCGGGCTTTACAACGCGAAGAAGTGGGAAGAGTTCCTCGGCAAGAGCCAGGACCCGGGCGCGCTGGCGGCCAATCCCGTCGAGCTCGCCACGCTCGAGAAGATGCGCGCCGACGCCCTGCGCCAGTTCGCCGGCGTGTTCTACGACTGGATGAACGACCAGGATTACAAGTTCGAGTCCGGCTCGATCGATGCCCAGACCGCCGGGCGCGTCGTCGAAAACTGGGAACGCGTCTATGACAACATGCGCGGCTCCAGATCCGCGGTCCTGTTCTACGCGGCCGCAAGCTACCACAAGCTGGGCCAGGCCGACCGCGCCAGGGAGCTCATCGCCCGCGTCCGCAAGGAATACCCGAAGGCCTACATCCAGAAAGAAGTCAACGCGTTCGTGAAGAAATACGGGAAAGAGCTCGGCATCAAGTAAACAACATCTCTGGCAAATGAAAAACAGCCCGGCAAAAGCCGGGCTGTTTTTCATTTGAGCCGGGGAAGACGTTCGGGCAGCGCCGGGAGTGCCGGCCATGCGTGAAATCATATTCGAAAGAAACCGGAAGCGATCTTTACTTTGAAGCCAGCGCCTGTTCGTGTTTCTTCGGCGCCTTGTCTTTGCCCCAATACCGGTAATGCCACGGCTCGGGCGCGATGCCGGTTTTTGAACTGTTCTGCTTCGTAAAACTGATCGCGAACCCATACTTCGGCGCGTTCGCTTTCAACCATTTTCCTGCCGGCGTCTCGCCGAACGAATTTTCAAGCAGGTGCCTCTCGTCGCCGTCGGTGATATCGATCGCCGTGCCGAGCTGATGCTCGCTGTGGCCGGGCTTGGCAACCGTCTGCTGGGCGGGGCCCGAGAGTTTCACGCGGCGCTGATAAAGGTCCTGCTGCGTCTGCCACGGGCGGAATCCCGAAACAATCATGAGCGTGACGCCATCGGCGCGCGCGGCATCGACCATTTCATTGAACGCAGCCGCGGCCGGCCCGCGCAGCAGGTATTGACGGTCCTTTTCGTAGCCGTGACCGACCGCAACGAGATCGTCCGGCTTGTAATTGGCGGCGAGCCCGCGCCAGCGATCGACCTGTTCCTCGCCGATGATCGTGGATGCGTTTTCGGCCGGCGCAATCGCAAGCGACGCATCGGTGATCCACCCCGCCTTGCCGTCGTATTCGACTTTGTACCACAGGTTCAGCGGCGCGGTCGTCGGGTATTCTTCCCCGGAAAGTACCCGGCTCGTCCGCTCGTCGCTGGCCTTGATCTCCGTCCAGCGGACCGCCATCCCCGCGCGCAGACCGGTCTGCCAGCTCTCGGATTTGCGGCTCGGTTTTGCGTAGCGCAGCGGGTAGTCGAGCACGAGAATGCGGTTCGGCGACCGGCGCAGCATCTCGATCGGCTTCATCTCGGCGGCCATCGACGAGCAAACCATAAGCAGCGCCATCGCGAAAGCCAATGCTCCACGATTTGCAATCCACGATTCATGATCCACGATCCACGGCCGGTTCTTATTCACTCCACGACTCCGCGTGATAAATCATTCGTTCCGGACTCGGCAACGCCCGCAGGAGCGCGCCCCACCCCGCCGGCGCAATCGCGTGATGCGGCGGAATGCCCAGATCCATGATCGGCTGCAACACAAAATCCCTCCGCGCGATCCGCGGGTGCGGCAGCTTGAGCCGCGGGTGATTCATGACGAGGTTGCCATACAGAAGCAGATCGACGTCGATCCGCCGCGGACCCCAGCGCAACCGGCGGCGGCGGCCAAGCGTCGCTTCAACGTGCAGGCAAAGCCACAACAGCTCCAGCGGCCGCAATCGCGTGCGCACGGCAATGGCGGCATTGAGGTAATCGGGCTGATCGGGAACGCCCCACGGCCGCGCGTGATACAGGCGCGAGCGGTTCTCGACCGTCACGCCCAGCCGCCCGAGCAGCCTGATCGCCTGATCGAACGCCTCGCGCACCGGCCCGAGATTTCCGCCGAGACCAAGAATGATGGGATAGGGGTGATAGGAATGATGAATGACGCCAGAATGATGAATGTCAGTTTCGACTCCGAAATCCACGCTCCCAGATCCGCATTCCATATCAAATTCATTCATCATTCATCACTCATCATTCATCATTTATTCTCAGCCGGCGCCAACCAATCCGCCGCGGTCGCTGCCGGCGCTGATGCCGCGCAGCATGCGCTTGAACGCGTTCTCGTCCTCGACCGTGTGCAGGGCGGTTTCCATCGACACCAGCTTCGACTTGACGAGCTGCACGAGGTGCATGTCGAACGTCTGCATGCCGTCGATGCCGTTGCGCAGGACCTGCGGAATGTCGGTGATGCGGCGCTCCTTGATGAGCTTCTGGATGACGGGGTTGTTGAACATGATTTCGCAGACCGGCAGGCGGCCCTTGCCGTCGGCGGTGCGCACGAGGCGCTGGCTGATGACGCCCTTGAGGTTCTGCGACAGCTGGTCGAAGATCAGCTCCTGCTCCTCGTGGTTGTAGAAGTGCGTGATGCGCGTGATCGTCTGCGCGGCGTCGTTGGTGTGCAGCGTGGAGAGCACAAGGTGGCCGGTTTCGACGCACTGCATCGAGATTTCGATCGTCTCGCGGTCGCGCAGCTCGCCGATCAGGATGATGTCCGGGTCCTGACGCAGCGCGTGCCGCAGCGCGCACTTGAAGTCGATCACGTCGTGGTTGACCTCGATCTGGTCGATGATGCTCTTGTTGTCCTCATAGACGTATTCGATCGGGTCCTCGATCGTGATGACGTGCTCGCGGCGCGTGTCGTTGATCAGGTGCACGAGCGCGGCCAGGGTCGTCGATTTACCGGACCCGGTGATGCCGGTGACGAGGATCAGGCCGCGGCGGAACTCGGAGATCTGCGCGCACTGCGAGGGCATGTTGATGTCCTCGAGCGTCACCTTCTTGGAGTTGATGTGACGGATGGCGAGGGACTTGCTGCCGCGCTGGTGGTAGCAGTTGATGCGGAAGCGCTCGGTGGTGGTGAGGCCGAAGCTGTAATCGACGGTGCCGTCGCGATCGAGCTGCGGGCCGCAGCGCGGCGGCATCATCATCTTGTTGGCTTCCTCGGTATCCTCGCGCGTGAGCACCGGATGGTCGATGGGATGCAAATGGCCGTTCAAGCGAATCATCGGCGGGCCGCCCACCTTCAAATGCAAATCCGACGCGTTGACCCGCACGACGCCCTCGAGCAATTTCTGAATACTGAACGCCATGTTCTTATGGAACTCCTGATGGGTATGCCGGGCAGAACAGCACCCGTGAACAGTCGATTTTCGGTTCGAGACCGGCAAACTGTCAATGAAAGATAAAAGGAAGAATGAGAATACATATCAAAAGCTTGAGGTTTTGGCTTGGGGTTGGTAGCGTGGTGCAGTTTGTGGGTTTCTTAATTCCGTGAAAGGATTGCCTCCATGTCCATTCAATTGTTTGATTTGACCGGTAAAAACGTGCTTATCACCGGTTCGGCTCGCGGCCTGGGCCTGGCCATCGGCACCGGCCTGGCCGAAGCCGGTGCGCAGTTCATCATCAGCGACGTGAACGCCGAAGGCGCCGAGAAGAGCGCCGCCGAGCTGCGCGCGCGCGGCCTCAAGGCCACGACGTGCAACTTCGACGTGACCAGCGACGAAGCCGTCAAGAACGCAATCGACAAGATCGAAAAAGAAATCGGCACGCTCGACATCCTCGTCAACAACGCCGGCGTCAACCTGCGCGGCGCGCTCGAGGAGATGGAGCTGGCGACCTGGCAGAAGGTCATCGACATCAACCTGACGGCCGTGTGGCGCGTCAGCAAGTTCGCCGCCCAGAAAATGATCCCGCGCAAGCGCGGCAAGATCATCAACATCGCCAGCCTGATGACGTTCGGCGGCCGCCCGACGACCGGCCCCTACACCGCCACCAAGACGGCCATCGCCGGCCTGACGCGCGCCATGACGGTCGAGTGGGCGCAGCACAACATCCAGATCAACGCGATCGGACCGGGCTACTTCCTGACCGACATGACCAAGCCGCTGGCCGATAACCCCGAGTTCGACGGGTGGGTCAAGATGCGCACGCCGGCCAAGCGCTGGGGCCTGCCGAAGGAACTCGTCGGCCTCGCCATCTTCTACGCCTCGTCGGCCTCCGACTTCGTCACCGGCCAGGTCTGCTACGTCGATGGCGGCTGGACCTCGAATTTGTAAAACGAGTGCTGAGTCCTGAGTCATTCAGCGCAAATCAACGGCCCCCGGCTTGTCACCGGGGGCCTTATTTATTTGTCACTCAGGACTCAGGACTCAGGACTTCCTCATTTCGCGATCGGCAGGAAATCGGGTTCCTTGTTGCTCTGGCCGTCGGTCGTGATCTCGATGTAGGGGCCGGGGTTGTTCGGGTCGCACACCGCGATGTTCCACGTCGGCGCCATCGCCCGCGGCATGAAGCGCGCCGTCTTCATCAGCGAACCCATCTGGCCCTTGGCAAACACAATGAACTGGTCGTCGGGCGACCAGTCCGGGTGATACAGCTCCCACTTGGGCTTCTGGTTCATCGGCGCGGTCGCAACCCAGCTCCAGTTGGACGCCTTCGGCCAGCCGTTGGCCTCGCTCAGGTCGGCGACGGCGATCCACATGCGGGTGTATTTTTCCTCGATGGCCCACGTGATGCGCTTGCCGTCGTGGCTGACGTCGGGCCGGCAGCCCATGACGGCCTGGCCGCTGGTCGGGTCGTTCGGCAGGTCGCGCGACTGGTGGATCAGATCGACGATGCCCTGGCCGTTGGTCTCGAAGGCGAGGATCGACTGGCTGACGTTGAGGGTCTGCTGCCGGCCCTCGGCGTCGGTGCCGACGAAGGTGCCATAGACGACCGCCGTGATCCACTTGTCGTCCCTGGTAAAGGACAGGTTCATGGCCCACGTGATCGACTTGTTCGGGTGCGGCTTCGACACGCCGGTGGCGACGTCATAGAACATCATCTGGCACATCTTGCCGTTTTCCTCGCGCATGTAGGCGATGGTCTTGCAGTCATGGCTCCAGGCGGGCTGCTGCGCGTTGTCGAGGATCATGCGCTGGTTGGTGCCGTCGGCGTTCATGAGCCAGATCTGGTCGTGCACGGCCGGCTTGCCGTCCTTCATCACCTGCTTGCCGTCCTTGTCGAGGGTCGGGCCGTCGGCTTCGTAGGCGATCATTTTGCCGTCGAACGAGCACTGCGGATAATACTCGTTGCGGTCGGGGGTGTTGGTCAGGTTCTTCGGGTCGGAACCGTCGGCGTTCATGATGAACAGTTCGAAGTTGGCGCCGCGGCAGGTCTGATAGACGATCTTGTAAGGATAATTCTTCAGCTTGGCACGGAGCGCCTCGACGGCCGACTGGTCGAAGGTGTCGATGGGCGGCTTGGGATTCCACGGACTTGCCGCGAACGCCGCCGCCGCGATGGCCATGATCAGGCAGGCCAAAACCGATTTGCGCAGCATGGGTGCTCACCTCGATTGTATAGATGTATTTCCGGAACCGAGAATGCCCCAGTTTCCAGAGCGGCAATGATACCGCCAGCGCATGTGACGCAAAAGAACAAAATCAGTTGGCCCGGCGCGGGACGGCGGGGCCAATCGATTTATTTAAATGATATGCAAATCGATTAGAAATTGGTTGCGTGCGTGCCGCCGTGCGGCTTGTTGCGGGGGCGCTGCTTGGCGGCTTCCTCGGCCGAATCCGTCATGATGTAGCCCCAGTTGACCTTGGACTCGCGCATCTCGCCGCCGAGGACGACCTTGGCGGCCTCGATGACGACCTGCGTCGGCTGGATGCGAAGCTGCTGCGGGGGCGCCATGGGCGCGACCGGCCGCTGCGGGGCGACGGGCGGCGCGGGGGCGGCCGGCGGAATCGGCGCCTGCGGCGAAAGCATCGTGGCCTCGCTGGGCGAAAGGCGCGGCTGCATGCGCGGAGGGGGCTCCGGAGGCGGCACGGCCGGGGCGGCCGGCGGCGGCGTGCGGTACGACACCGACTCCACCGTGAGCTCGGCGCCGGACTGATCGAAATCGGGGGGCGGCGGAGGCGCGTCCTCGTGCTGGCGCCGCGCAACGGTTTTTTCCCAGCCCGGGAAGAAACGATCGAGATTCGCGACAACCTGCGTCAGGCTGGAGTCGCCTTCCCACGCGCGCAACCAGGCCTCGCGGGCGTTCTGCCGCTGGCGAGCGCGCATGTAGCACTCGCCCAACGCAAGCAGGTGCTGCGGCTGCGACCAGCCCTTCCTGTCGATTTCCTCATATACATCGAGCGCACTCACATAGTCGTTCTGCTTTTCATAGCTGAGCGCTTCGCTCTCGAGTCGTTTAAGGGCAGCTGTATCAACCGGCTCGCTCATGGATGCCTCCTCGTTGTGCAACAAAGATAGGATAAATCGGGAGATAGGCCGGTTGCATCAACAAATTAAGCCTCAATCGTCGCAGCGACCACTATGATGAGACGGCATTTGCTGCCATGACAACCATCCATATCCCGTGCCCAATAAAAATAAAGGGTGCAATGACGGCTGCTTGGGCTAGATCAATGACGACCAACGGCGGCGCCATAGGGTAAAACCACCATCTTATTTTACTGCGATGAGAACAAATTAGCAGCTCATCGAATCTTACCCGAACGGTTTTCCCATCTACTGAAATCGGAATTGGGTCACTTAAGTTGTAGATAACCGGATTCACGATTTCAGGCGGGATGGGAGGGGCAGAAACAGAAATTTTCCTCGGATTAATTTTTTTTGTGACCGAAACAAAATCATCGGGAACCCAAAGTATTCTAGTAAATGGTATTTCCTCTTTAAGAGGGCCGCTCTTGATAATGCTTTTCAGATGTTCCACGCTCATAACAAGATATAATTGTTGGGGCTGATAGGCAGCCAGAGGTTTTGGGGTCTCACTTTTCTTCCATTCATCTCCACTGCAGTAGGTGGTTTCAACCTTGATTCCCCAAACGTCACCCTCTCCGACCACGATTGCCAACGGCTTGATAACTTCTTGAATGGTTGCGAGATCTTGATACTTATCGGTAAGGGCCACACAACTTGAACAGCAGATCGCAACAAAAATGGGTAGAAATAACCCGGAAAAATACTTCATGTGAAAACCCCTAAATGGAATCACATCGCGATATCCCCATTGCGCCATCAGGATAAAACCGAATTGCAAACGATTGCATTAGAAAATTTCTAATGTAGCAGATTTTCAGTCGGATTTTCCGGAAATTCTTCCCTTGGGGTTCTTTAGGTCCTTTTGGTCCTTGCCCCCCTTCCATTGCCGCTCACTCCCCAATTTTTTTCACTTTTTTCAAAGATTAAGTTTCCTAAGTGCCATAAGGGTCGCTAAGGGAATATACAAAATCGAAACATTCATGTTAGCCTCGCACGCGTTAGGTGGTCGCTTCGGCTCGAAGCGACATCGGCAACGAGTTCCATTGCCGAGCCTGATTCGTCTTCGGTGTCGGCCATCTCCTGTAGGCCGCGGTCGCCGACCGCGGCATGAAAGCAGTAGCCCGAGCGTGAGCGAGGGACAACCACCCCGCCCGCCAATCACCAAGCGCCCCCGGAGCCTGAATTTCAGCCAGGAGTTCAAACTTCAGTTTGCCCCGGCATCTCGCATCATCGACACCACACCGACCCGATTGACTTCGTGGTTTAGATTTCTGTTTCCGTGTATTCCGTGTATTCCGTGGTTGAAGGATTTCTCTCCGCCCTCAGGACTCAGCACTCAGGACTCAGGACTCAGCACTTTGCTCACGGACCTCACCGACCTCTCTTCCTGCGCCGCGATCGGCGAGCACCTCCTCAAGCTCTGGTTCGAGGAGCTGGACTCGCTCGACCAATGCCCCGACGTTTGCACGCTCAACTACATGA
>JAJFUE010000158.1 GCA_021372575.1 bacterium
CGCTGGCTGCGGGCGACCATGCCCGCGCCAAGGAGCTCGCTTACCATACGCTCGGCCTCAAGCTGCGGCACGTGGGCGCGCGCCAGACGCTCATCGAGGCGCTGTGCGCTCTGCGCGAGACCAGCCTCGCGGTCGAGGAATACGGCCGCCTGTATGATATTTACATCGAGAGCGGTGACATGGATTCGGCGCTCGCGGCGCTGCAGTCCATGATCGAGCTGGCGCCCTCGCGCCCCGAGCCGCGCCGCAAGCTGATCGACCTGCTGCGCAGCATGGGCCGCGGCGAGGCGGTCATCGAGCACCTGCGCCGGCTCGTCGAGTTGCACGTCAGCGCCGGCCGCCACGACGACGCGATCGACTGCCTGCGCGAGCTCATGACCGAGCGCCCCGACGATACAAAGGCGCGCGTCCGCTACATCGACCTTTACACGCAACTCGGCGACGAGAGCGACCTCGCCGGCGATTACCTCGAGCTGGCCCGCATATACGCGCGCAAGGGCCTGCTCGCCGAGGCCACGCAGACGTTCGAGAAGCTCATCACCGTCCACCCGAAGCTGCTGGTCGCGCGCGAGGAACTCATCCAGTTCCTGCTTGCGCAGGGCCAGGTCCACCGCGCGATGGACGAGACGCGCGAGCTGGCGCGGATCCTCGAGGAAAGCGGCCAGCCCCTCGAGCTCGGCCGCGCGCTGGAGCGCGCGCTGAACTACGCGCCCGACGACGTCGATCTGCGGCGGCGGCTTGCCGGCGTCTATCTCGCGACGAACCGCCGCGGCCAGGCGCTCGAGATGTTCCGTTCGCTCACACGGCATTACGAGCAGGCCAAGGATGACCGCCAGCTCCTTGCGACCTACGAGCAGATCGTGCAGATCGACCCGATGAACGTCGATTACCGGCAGCGCCTCGCCGACCTGGCGCGGCGCATGGGCGAGAAGGCCCTGGCGCGCGAGCACCTGCGCACGCTCGCCGGCCAATACCAGGAGCGCGGCCTGCACGACCTGGCCGAGCAGGCGTGCCGGCGCATGGTCGAGATCGACCCAGCCGACCTCATGGCATGCGAGGACATGGTGCGCATGCACCTCATGATCGGCTCCGAGGCCGACATCGTCCCGGACCTCGTCGCGCTCGGGAACCTCTATGCCGCCGCCGGCAAGCTCAACGACGCCGTCAAGATCATGCGCCGCGCCCTCGACAACGACGGCGAGAACATCGAGTTGCTCCGGCGCTACATCGACCTTTACATGCAGATCGGGCTGGAGCAGGACCTTGTCGATGAGTATCTGAAGATGGCCGAACTGGCCTCGCGCGCCAACAACGTGCAGGAGGCCTCGCGCATCTATCAGCACCTGCTCGAGATCGTGCCGGGAAATCCCGAAATCCAGGGGCTCCTCGAGACGCTCGCGAAGGCGGCCAAAAACCAGACGCCGCGGCCCGACGAATCGACGCGCACCCGCATCGGCCGCGAGATCGACCAGCTCGAACGGCTGCTCGGCCTCAACCCCGAGAATGTGAACGCGCGGCTGCGGCTCGCCGATCTTTACGAGCAGATGGGGCAGCTGGCGAAAGCCGATCATCAGCTCGCCGAGGCGGCCGAGGCGCTGCTGGCCAAGGGCGACAACGAGCGCGGCGCGCAGGCCGCGCGCCGCTACCTCGCGCGTCATCCCAACGACTCAACGATGGCGCGCCGCCTTGCCCGCGCTGAAGGCCGCGACTCCCAGGCCACCCCCGCCGAAGAAATCCTGGCCAAGGAACTGAAGATGCTGTGAGCGATCCATCTTCACGCAAAATGAAATCAAAAGGCGCGAAAGGGATTTGAACCAGGTCCTCTCGCGCCTTTGATTTTTGTGTGCGCAGTCGTTATCTATTTAATTCTTTTCACCTCGAGTGTGATGTATCGGCCGCCGTCGGCTGGATGGTTGACGAGCAGCGTTGCGCCCGGCTGGACCGTGATGTTGTCGTATTTCTTCAGCTCGCTGACATGGGGTGCCATGATCTCGATCTGCTTGAGCTGGATCGCGCCGCTTTTGTCGTCCTCATCGAGCGACACAATCACGCGGTCGCCGAGTTCCTTCGTGATCGTCTTGCTCGTCGCCGCATCGAAGTTGCGAGTCCTTGTTGTGTTGCGGTACGCGACGGCCCGATCCTTATCAAGAATGTTAACGATGCGCTTGGGCTCAATGCGCAACCTGCCGCCTTTCGATAACGCCTGCAATTTTTCCAATTCGCCCGCGGTCAGCACGCGCGGGCTCACGCTTCCATTCGTGTCGTTGATGAGGGCCTCCACCCCGGCACGGCCGGCCTCCGTGCTGTCGGTCGTGTGCGTGTCGAGGTATTTGATCTGCACGCTGAACTGCTTGCGGCGCGGCTGGTAATAGACCGCGCATTCGGGGTGAGCCTGCCTGAAGCTCGCGACGGCTTCGCTCGTGATGAGCGTGTCATGCATCGTGACCGTCTTAAGGCTCTTCATGCGCGAGAGCGCATCAAGCGCCGCGTTGGTGACGTTCGCATTGTCGAACCCGATCTCGCGCAGCGACGGCATCCGGCTTAGCCGCGTGATGGCGGCGTCGGTGATCGAGGTCTCATTGAGGTCCACGTGTTCCAGGCTGGTCAGGCCCGCGATGCTATCAACGCCTTTGTCCGTGATTGCGGTCCCGCTGATGGACAGGCGTTTAAGCGCAGGCAGTTTTGCGATGTGTCCCAGCGTTTGGTCGTTGAACTTCCCATAGGCGTTCAACTCGCTCAAGCCGTTCATCCCGACGAGCCCGGCCATGCCGGCGTCGCTCAGCTTCGGGTAATACAGATTCAGCATCTTCACCGACTTGAGCCCGCGCAAGGCGTCGAAGCCCTCCTGCGTCAATCCGCTGATCGCAACCGTCACCTCCCGCAGCGATGGCATTTCGGCCAGTACCTTGAGCCCCTTGCCGCTGAGCTTGGGATTGGAAGCCGTCATCCGGAGCTTCTTGAGATTCGTGAACTGTTTGAGCGAGGCAAATCCAGAGTCGGTCAACTCGCCCACGTCCAGCTCGAGCGATTCGAGGTTCGGGTTGGGCCCGATGGCGGCCAGACCCGTGTCGCTGATTCCCGTCCAGATCTCGAGCGTTTTAAGGTTCGGGCACTCTTTGACGGCCGCCAGTTTGGCCTCGTCAAACGCGACAACATTGGACTTGCCACCGCCGCTGAGGCTGAGCCTTTCGAGCGCGGGCATCGCCTTGAGGTTCTCCAGCCCGGCTCCGGTCATCCTGTCCAGCTTGATCTGGAGATAATGAACCCGCTTGAAATCGCGCAGGACCGCCAGGTCGTCATCCGCCAGGTTGACCCACAAACCAAGATTGGTGAGGTTCGGCATCGTCGCGAGCGGGGCGAGATCCTTGCCACTGATTGGAGAGACCGCCGGCTCGACCGGTTTTTTGCGCGTCGAACTACTGCTCCGCGCGTTAGACACCCAATAACCTTGATTAATATCTGTTTTCGAGATCGAGATGCTCTTGAGCCCACTAAGGTGCGCGATCGGCGCCAGCGTCATCGTGTCTGTGGTTTTGAAAAAATCGATCGTGATTGAGTCAAGATCGTCGGGCTTGAGCGACTTGAGCCAGCCGAGATCAGCCGCGGAAGTCCGAAGGTAAACTTCCTGGCCTGCGGCAACAACGACCTTGCCCTTGGCGCGGGCGTTCTCCGGCATGAACTCTCGAGAACCATCCGGCTTGCTCCGCCAGAAGTTTACCCATCCCAGGCTGCGGTCGGCCGGAAACTCGATCGTGCGCGAGGCGGCCTTCGGCGGCTCCACCTCCGCGCGCACGAACTGGATGATGCCGAGCGAGGAGATCATCATCGCGGCGACGATCACAGCGGCGGCGATGCGGCGGCGAGTCAGCGCGCGGAACCGGATCCCGCTGCGCAGCGAGCGGATGCGGCGCATGATTTCGGTCGGGCGGATCATCGGCACGCCGACGGCCGGCGGCGCATCGACGACGAGCTCCAGGAACGTGCTTGCGAGCGAGCGCGAGTAGGCGGGCGCGCCGCCGGAGTGCTCGGCCGCGACCGAGTCGCAGACTTCCTCGCACGCGCCGCCATGCGCCGCGCGCAGTTTCCACGCCAGCGGGTGGAACCACAGGATCGTCGAGACCCAGCGCGCGAGCGCCATCCAGAACAGGTCGCGCGAGCGGATGTGCGCCAGCTCATGGGCGAGGATCGCAGGGAGGTCGTCGCGGCGCGCGTGCTCGGTCAGGACGGACGGGATCACGACGATCGGCCGCGCGATGCCGGTCACGAACGGCGACAGCAGGTTCGCGGTGAGGCGCAGCCCCGGCGCGCGGCAGCCGAGCGCGCGCGCGATCGCCTGCGCGAGTTGGCAAATCATGCCCGGCGCGGGCGCCGAGGACTCAACAAGCCGCCGCAGGCGCATAAGAACATAAGTGCGGCGCACCGTAATCGCCAGCACGGCAACGAACCAAGCCGCAATCGCGATGATCGGCCAATGCGCGATCGCCTGGGTCCAGATGGGTGCTTTTGCCGCGGGCGCGCCCGGCATTTGCAGCGCGGGCGCGGGCATCACGGCCGGCATCGGCGCCATGTTCTCGGCCGGCGCGGGAGTTTCGATGACCGCCGCCACCGGCGCGGGCGGCGGCTCGACCTTGACGCGCAGCTTCGGCAGCAGCCACCCGGCGAGCGGCAGCACGATCAGCCCTGTCATCACGAGCCGCCACACCAGCACGCGCCAGCGCGGGTTGCGCCCCGCGAGCGCGAAGTGAAGCAGCCAGCCGATCGCCAGCAGCGCGGTGACCTTGAGCAGGATCACGGCCGCGGCCGGCAACTCCGTCATGATTTGCATGAGCGATGTCATCGCAATCTCCTTCTTTCAGGGGACAGCTTACTTGCCTTCGGCCTTTTCGGCCGCGATGCGGCGCAGCTCGTCGATCTCCTCGCGCGAAAGTTTTTCGTTCCTGATCAGCTGCGCGATGTGGTCGGCGGTCGAGCCGACGGTGAACAACTGCGCCATGCGGGGCGCCATCTTCGACAGCATGCCGCGCTGCGAGCCCTTCGCCCGGTAGAAAAACGCCTTGCCGCGTTTTTCGCGCGTGACGAGGCCCTTCTCGACGAGCTGCGCGAGCACCGAGCGCAGCGTCGCATTCTCGATCTCCCATGCGAATTGCTCCTGGACCTCGGCGGGCTTGAACGCCTCGCCCAGCCACAGGATGCGCATGGCTTCCATCTCGTTTTTGTTCAATTCCGCCATGGGAACGCCTCCGATGTTGACAGCTTAAGTGTGAAAGTATCACACATCGCGCGCGGGCGTCAAGAATAAAATGTGAAAATTTCACAGATGGAGCGGGAATCGAACCTGAGCCCGCCCTATCAGTCCTATCAGTCCCATAAGACACATAGGACCCATTGGTCCCATCAACCATTCGACTCGGTCGAAAACCTAATTCGTCACCGCGTGCGCGACGCCGTGGATGCGGCAGATGAAGCCGGCATACTCCGAGCCCACGGGCTGGATGATCGGCGTGCGCGGCGCACCGGTGCCGTCGCAAACTTCACTGGGCTCCTGGCCGGCGCGGAACGGCACGTTGTAATAAATCTGGTGCTCGCCCGCGGCGCAGAAGTCGCCGGCGCGCTTGCCGGTCGCGGCGCAAATGTTGACGAGGCTGATCCCGGGAGGCGCGTCGAACGTCGTGCGCCATGCGTTCTTGGGCCGCGTCTGCAGGACGTTCTTCAGCACCGCCGCCCAGATCGGCCCGGCCACCGGGCCGCCGTTCATGCCGTGGCCCATCGGCCGCGGCGTGTCGAAGCCGACCTGCACCGCGATGACGAGGTCGGGCGTAAAGCCGACGAACCACGCATCGACCGAGTCGTTCGTGGTGCCGGTCTTGCCGCAGATCGGCGGCGCGGGCGGGCTCTTGAAATACTTGCCGATCTCGCGCTGGCCGGTGCCGCTGATCACGACCTGCCGCATCAGATACTGCACCTGATACGCGGTGACCGGATCGACGACGGGCTGCTCGGTGCGCTTGGGCCGAGGCAGCGCGACGCCCTTGCTGTTGATGACGCTGTTGACCAGCTGCGGGCGGATCCCGATGCCCAGGTTCGCGAACACCTGGTAAGCCGCCGCGATCTGGTAGGCGGTGACGTTGATCGTGCCGAGGGGCAGCGCCATGCCCTGATTATCGATTTGCCAGTGGTTCGACCCGCCGAAGCTTTGCGTGAAGTCGAAACGGCGCACGACGTCGAGCGCGCGCCTGACGCCGAGCGCCTCGAACAGGCGGATCGCGACGACGTTGCGCGAGTGCTCGAGCGCCTTGATGAGCGTCATCGGCCCGGCGAACGCCTCCTCGCCGCGCTCAGCGCGTTCGTAGTTGACCGGCCGGTACGGCGGGTTGCCGCCGTATTCGATCGGCTCATCGACGATGATGTCGGCCGGCGTGAATCCGCGTTCGGGTTCGAACGCCGCCGCGTAGAAGAACGGCTTGAAGCACGACCCCACCTGCCGGCCGCCCTGGATCGCGCGGTTGTAGCGGCCGTGCCACTGCTCGTTGTAGTAGTTGGATCCGCCGACCAGCGCGAGCACGTCGCCGTTGTGCGCGTCGAGCACGACGATGCTCCCCTGCACCGGCCGTTCGTCGCCGAGCCGGCACTTGATCCGGCCCGTCGAATCATCGGCTTCCTGAACATAAACATCGATCCAGCGGTCGGTCTTGATCGAGAGCGACGGATTGTAATACGGAAGGTCCTCGGGCAGCGCGAACTCGCCGCGGTATTTGTCGAGCTCGACGCAGACGTGCGTCGTGTGGTCGTCGGTCGCCGACGGCCGCAGGATCTTCGTGATGTACATCAGTTTCGTGTCGCCCGGCTTGAGCGTGCCGTTCCATTCCTTCATCTCGTCGGTGTGGCGGCTTTCCTTGCGCTCGACCCACATTTTCTCGACATCGACGAGCTTCTCGCGCAGCACGCGCTCGCAGATTTCCTGGATCGCCGGATCAACCGTCGTGGTGATGCGCAGGCCGCCGTTCTCGAGGTCGGCGGGGTCCATTCCTTCCCACGGGTTCGCGTTGAGGTCCATCGAGACCGCGCCCAGGAAGTACGGGTAGCGGCTGGAGCTCGCCTGGCCGCCAAGCTTGATCCGCAGCGGTTCGGAGGACGCCGTCTCGCACTCCTGTTTGGTGATGTAGCCGCAATCGTACATGCTGTTGAGCACGAGGTTGCGCCGCGACTTCGTGTTCTCGGGAT
>JAJFUE010000178.1 GCA_021372575.1 bacterium
AAGAACCCGTTGAACCGGATGAGGCGTAAGATGTTGCCCGAGCCGGCCGAATTCCTGGTCGAAATGACCGAGGCTTCCGACAACGAAATCCTCGTCATGAAGGTGCGCAATCTGGCCGAACGCCTCGGCTTTGGCCGGACCGACCAGTTCCTGATGGCGACGGCGGCCTCGGAGCTCGGCACCAACATCATCCGCTACGCCGGCTCGGGCGCTGTCGTCGTGCGGGCCGTCGAGAACGCCTCCGGCCCGGGAATTGAAATCACGGCCTCCGACCGCGGCGCCGGCATCCCCGACGTCCAACGCGCGATGGCCGAGGGCTTCAGCACGATCCCCGGCAGCCTCGGAATGGGACTGCCGACCGTCAGGCGCCTCGCCGACGAGTTTCACATTGAATCCGAAACCGGCAAGGGCGTGCGTATTCGCGCCCTGTTCTGGATGAAACATGCTGCGGATCGAAACACGCCTGATCCGGCGTAGCCTCGCCGGCGATGAAGCCGACTGCGGCGACGCGGGCCTCGTCCGCATCAGCGGCGCGTATTGCCTGCTGGCGCTGGTCGATGCGCTCGGCCACGGGCCCGAGGCAGCCGACGTGGCCAACCACGCCATCCGATTCATGGAGTCGCACGACACGCTTGCGCCGTGCGAGATGCTCACCGGCATGCACGAGGCGCTCAAGGGCACGCGCGGCGCCGTCGCGTCCGTTTGCCGGCTTGATCTCGAAACCGGCGCGCTTGCCTACGCCGGCATCGGCAACATCGCCGCGAAAATCTTCGGCCCCCGATACCTCTCCTTCGTCAACATGGAAGGGGTCATCGGCTACTCGATGCGCCGGTCGAAGCAATTCACGGCCGAACTGACCGCGGGCCATGTGCTCGCGCTGTGTTCGGACGGCGTGCGGTCTGGATTTGACCCGGCCGAGTTGAACGACATTTTGCGCGACTCGGCCGATTTCATCGCCGCGCAGATCATGAGCCGCTTCGGCAAAACCGACGACGACGCATCCTGCCTTGTCGCGAGGCCGCTGCCATGATCCCGCTGGGCCAACTGCCGCTGCTGACCAAGGACGACCTGCTCGACGGGCGCGCCAAGCTGCGCGGCGCCGCGCAGGCGCTCGGCTTCGACGCGATCCACGCCCCGCGCATCGAGGCCGCCTTCTCCGAAATCGCCCGCGACTTCATCGGCCCTGATTCGCGCGTCGATGTCGCACTGCAAACCGAAGCATCAAACGGCCTGGCCCTGCTCTTCCCGTGCCGATCCGATTCGGCGCCCCCGCCATGGCTCTCCCGGTTTTTCGACCGCGTCTCCGTGATCGAAACGGACGGACGGCCCCGCCTGTTGGCGTGGCGGCGGCTGCCGGATTCGGCGCCGGATCCCTCGGCCGAAACGATCGAAAAGATCCGCGGCATCCTCGCGCGCCCGTCGATCGAACAACTCATGCGCGAACTGCGCGTCGCCCGCGACAAGGCCGAGGACGCCACCCGCGCCAAAAGCGATTTCCTCGCCAACATGAGCCACGAGATCCGCACCCCGATGAACGCCATCATCGGCCTCGCGCACCTCGCGCTCAAGACGCCCCTCACCCCCAAGCAGCAGGATTACGTCTCCAAGATCCACAACTCGGGCATCTCGCTTCTCGGCATCATCAACGACATCCTCGACTTTTCCAAAATCGAGGCAGGCAAGCTGGATATCGAGACCACCGATTTCGACCTCGACGACGTCATCTCGTCAGTCATCACGCTCGTCGGCCAGAAAGCCGACGACAGGGGGATCGAACTGATCGTCGATGTTCCCACGGCCATCCCGCGCGCACTCGCCGGCGATCCGCTGCGCCTCGGCCAGATCATCACCAACCTCGTCAACAACGCCGTCAAGTTCACCGAGCACGGCGAAATCCGCATCACGGCCGAGCTGCTCCAGCGGACCGGCGAAAAAGTCGAGCTTCGCTTCTCCGTCGCCGACACCGGCATCGGCATGACCCCCGGCCAGGCGGCCCGCCTCTTTCAGCCGTTCGTGCAGGCGGACGCATCCACCACGCGCACGCACGGCGGCACGGGCCTCGGCCTCACGATCTGCCGCCGCCTCGTCGAATTGATGGGCGGCCGCATCTGGCTCGAAAGCGAACCCGGCGTCGGCAGCACGTTCCGCTTCACGATCTGGCTCGGGATCGGGACCGCCCACAAGCGAAGGCGCATGATCCCTGAAGCGCTCGCCAACCTGCGCGCCCTCGTCGTCGATGACAACGCCGCCGCCCGCGAAATCATGCTCGAGGCCCTGCGCAGCATCGTCCCCGACGTCGATGCCGCCGGCTCCGGAACCGAGGCCCTGCAATCCATCCGGCAACACGATTACGACGTGCTTTTCATCGACTGGCGCATGCCGGGCATGGACGGCCTCGAGGCGATCCGGCGCATCAAGGCCGACCAAAGCCTGCGCCGCCAGCCTGCGGTTGTGCTGGTCACCGCGTTCGGCAGGGCCGAAGTCCGCGAAGAAGCCGAGCGCCTCGGCATCGACGGTTTTCTCCTCAAGCCGGTCACGCAGTCGATGCTGGTCGATACGCTCGTCAATATATACGCGCCCGCGACCGGCGAGGCCGCCGCCCAGGTTGCCTCCGACGAGCAGTCGCTGCGAGGCGTCCGCATCCTTCTGGCCGAGGACAACGAAATCAACCAGCAGATCGCCGTGGAACTTCTGGAAAGCGCGGACGCCTCCGTGGCAGTCGCCGCGAACGGCCGCGAGGCGGTCGAGCTCATGGCCGAAGCCGGCTCGCCGCCACGATTCGACCTGATCCTCATGGACGTCCAAATGCCCGAGATGGACGGTTTCCAGGCCACCGCCGCAATCCACGCGCTCCCGAACGGCCGCGACATTCCGATTGTCGCCATGACCGCACACGCCACCATCGAGGAACGCGACCACTGCCTCGCGGTCGGCATGTGCGACCACATCGCCAAGCCGATCGACCCCCGCGCCATGTTCGAGACGCTGCGCCGCTGGTGCGCCATCCGGCCTGAAGCGCCTGCCGTCGCAACCCACCCCCCGCCGCCACCGGCCAAACCCGAGATTCCTGATCTGCCGGGTTTCGATGTCGCCGGCGCGATCCAGCGCGTGGCCGGCAACGCCGCGCTCTACCGGAAGCTGCTTCAGCGTTTCGCGGACGAGCAGGCCGATGTCCCCGCCCAAATCCGCGCGGCCCTCGACGCCGGCGACACAACCCTCGCCCAGCGCCTCGCGCACACGCTCAAAGGCGTCGCCGGCAACATCGGCGCCGACGCCGTCCAGCCGGTCGCCGCCGAAATCGAAGGCGCCATCCGCCGCGCCGAACCGCGCGGTCAGATCGAACCCGCCATTGAACGTCTCGGGCCCGCGCTGCGCGACACGCTGAATACAATCCGCCAGGCGCTCGAAGCATGGACCGTCGCCGCGCAACAGCCAGATGCCGCGCCATGCGACCCCGCGCTCCTGAGCGAAATGCTGCTCAAACTTAAAACCCTCATCGAAACCGGCAACGCCGAAGCCATCGACTGCCTCGCGAAAATCAAGCCTTCCATGACCGGGCATTCAGCGAAGGACGCCTTTGACCGGCTGGAAAAGGCCCTCTCCGACTACGATTTCGAATCGGCGCAGCAGCAACTTCACGATCTGTACGCAAAACTGAATCCAAATCCATTCTGATCCGGTCAATCTGCTCAATCAATGTGTGGATTTCTTTTGTAAACCGTGGCTGTCTTTTTTCTAAACACATACGAAGCCGGCGGCAACCTATTCAGCCCGCTAATGCGGGCATTTGCACAATCAAATGCCGGAACACCAACACGAAACTTGAACTTCGAACTCATTCCCTCATCCTTGCGCCCGCGGGCCGATTTTCTATAGGATCAATGAACTGCCCGCGGGACGAGGTTGATGCTTCCGAAAGAACCACACTACAGCGCCGCCCGCGGCCCGTGGGATTTGCGGTCAACCCTCGGGCTGTCGTTCTCGATCATCGTCGTTTATTTCGGCGTTCAATACGTCGCAAGCCAGATGTTCCTCGCCGGAATCGAAACGCAGGTTCACGGGCGGCAAAACGCGCTGTTCGTGCTCGAAGCATACCTGGGCCTGATGTTTTCGATCGCCATGCTCGCGGCGGCGCCAGTCGGGATCTGGCTGATCCTGTATTGCATTTACCACCGGCGCGGGCCGTCGCCGTATGTCTATCTGTCGCTTAAGGGATTCACGCTCAGGCAGCTCGGCGTGTGGCTGGGGCTGCTGATCGTCATGACGGTGGCCGGCGACGCGGTGACGCGGTGGCTGGGCCGGCCGGTCCAGCCGGCGGAAATGGAGCATATCTGGCGCACGGCGGTCGTGCCGCCGCTCTTGTGGATCGCGGTGATCGGTGCCGTGCCGGTGTTCGAAGAACTGTTCTTCCGCGGGTTCCTGTACCGCGGCATCGAGTGGTCGAGGCTCGGCCGCGACGGCGCGATCGTGATCACGGCGGTCTGCTGGGCGGTTTCGCACCTGGAGTATGACAGTTACAATGTCGCGATGGTGTTCCTGATGGGGATCCTGATGGGATATGCGCGCGCCATGACCGGCTCGACGCTCCTCGTGATCGTGTTGCACGCCGCCAACAACCTGTTCGCGACGGTTCAGATTTATTACCTGATCGGGCACGGCAGATGACACCGGCAACACGCCCGCGCCTCTTTTCGCCGCAACGCCCGTGGGCGTGGCTGCTCCTCGCGCTGGTGATCTATGCGCCGTTCATCGACACGAACGTCGGGACGGGCAACGTCGCGAGCGACCTGGCCGCGATCGAGAGCCTCGTCGAGCGGCACACGTTCTTCATCAACGAGTCGCATTTCTCGACGATCGACCACATGCGGCGGCCCGACGGGCGGATGTTCTCGCAGAAGTCGCCGGTGTTCCATCTCGTCGCCGCCGTGCCGTACGGGGTTTTGCACGCGGCGGGATACACGCTGGCGCGCAACACGGCGCTGTGCCTGCGCGTGCTGACGGCCGTGATGGTCATCCTGCCGATGGGGTGGCTGCTGTGGCTGATTTACATGAACCCGTGGGTGGCGGCGCACCCGGCGCGAAGGCGGATGGCATTCCCGGTCGTATTCGGGCTGGCGTCGCTCATGACGCCGTTCGCGGTGACGTTCAACCATTACGCCGCGGCGTCGGCGTTCATCCTGCTTGCGGTGAACCGGCTGATCGGGCGCGAAAAACACGACTTCCGATCAAGCATGTTCATCGGATTCGCGATTAGCGCGAGCCTCGCGTGCGACGTGCCGCCGGCGTTCATGTTCGGCGCGGGCGTGGCGGTCGCGTGGCTGCGAAAACCGAAAATGATCGCGGCTCTGATCGCGGGGGCCGCGCCGCTGGCGCTCGTTTATGCCGCGCTGAACATGACGATCCTGGGGTCGCCGCTGCCGCCAAACATGCACGCCGACGAACTGCAATTCTACAAGGGCTCGTATTGGTATGACATCCGGCGGCAGGCCGAGCTCGGGCATCCGGGATTTTACCAGGCGTCGTATCCGCGGCGGCTCGCGCATGCCACGGTGGGGCACAAGGGGATTTATTGGATGATGCCGCTGCTAGCGTCGGCGACGATCGCGGCGCTGGCGCTGGCGCGGCGGAGGCGGCCAGGCTGGCAAACGGCGTTGGCGCTTGCGGCCTATCCGCCGGCGGCGATCGCGCTCACGATGGTGTGGGCGTTCGACCTGAGCGGCGGCGCGTACCTGATCCGGCACGTGCTGGCCACGATCGCACCGCTTTACATCGTTCTCGCCCACCCCGCGCTGTGGCCGATCGGGAAGCCCATGCGGATTCTTTCGTATGTCCTGGTCGCGTGGGGCGGGCTCATTGCGTGGATCGGCGTGATCGATCCGTGGTCGCACAACACGCTTTCGCCGTGGCCGCCGCTGGAAAATGTCGCGCGGCTTTGCCTGCGGCACCCCGACTCGCTGCCGACCGACTGGATCGCAGGACTGATCGAACGCACGTCGCTCACCCCGGCCAACGGCTTGCTCGACGAGGGGTTGGATTTCTTCCGCGCGGCGGCCGAAGCGCACGCGAAGGGGCGCAACGACCGGGCGTATCACTGGCTCGTGCGCGCGGCCAACACGCTGCGGCGCGCGACCGCGGCCGACCCGAAATTCGCGCTCGCGTATTATCATCTCGGGATCACGCTCGACATGCTCGGGCGCTCCGATGAGGCGATCGCGACGTATGAACGGCTGCTTGCTCTCGAGCCGACCAACGTCGAGGCGATGAACAACCTCGGCATTTTCGCGATGAACGGCGGGCGGCTCGAACGGGCGAAGGAATCGTGGGAAAAATCGCTGGCGATCGATCCCGGCAACGCCACGGCAATGCTCGGGCTGCTCACGCTCGAAGAGCGCGCCGGGCACGTGGACCTGAATTCGCCGCTGCTGCGCAAGGCGCTGACATTGCATCCGAAAGATCCCAGCCTGAACGAACTCAAAAAACGCTGGGAGCAAAAGGCACGGGCTGTGCGATGAATACACGAATTTTACAGGATGAAACGGAGGAAACAGAGAAAATCACATTTCTCCGTTTTCTCCGTTGCCTCCTGTTCATAAATTAAATTGAATGATGTTTCATACTTGCGCGTGAGGGTGTGAGGTTCGATGCAGATCTTCTTGCTTTGGCGCGATCGCGATCAGATCGATCCACGTGCCGTTGAGCTTCGGCTGCGGCGGTTTTATGAGCCGATCCTGAAGGATCGGCCGACGGCCGCGCGGCTCGCGGCGGGCGGCTGCGGCGCGCTCGAACTGGAACTGCCCGTCGATGGCTTCATCCCCCCATTCATCGAGAAAACAGGTTCGTCGTGGACGCTCGGGCTCGATTACCCGGTCGATGCGCGGCGAATCCTCGAGTCCAGGTCGATCAAGACGGATGCGGGCGTCCTGACGACGCTTGCCAATGAACTCGAGCAGCACCCCGAATCGCTGCTCCGCGAACTCGCGCCGCCGTTCGTGATGGCGTGGAAATCGCCCAACGAACAGAACGTTCTCCATATCCAGAACGACGGCCTCGGATTCGGGCAGTTCTATATCTATGACGACGGCCGGCGGTGGGCGGCGTCCAATCGCATCCTGGCATTCAAGGCCCTCGGCATCGACGTGCGGCTCGACGCCGACGAATGGGCAACGCGGACGGTCCTCGGCTGGTTCCCGCTGCTTCAAACCGGTTACCGCAATATTTCGTTCCTGCCGCCGGCGACACGGCTGCGGATCGAGAACGGAAATGTTCGGACCGCGCATTACGATGTGCTGAGCCACTGGCTGCACGACCGCGTCGCGCGCGATGAGGCGCTCGAACTGGCCCGGCAATCGGCGATCGATTATCTGCGCGCGGCGGGCGGGCTCTGCACGCGCGCATCCGCCGGGATGACCGGCGGCTGGGACACGCGCGCCGTCGTCTCGACGCTGATCGCGGCCGGGATCGATCACTTCCAGTTGCACGTGCGCGGCCGCCGCGACATGAACGACGTCATCATCGCCCAGCGACTGGCGCAATCGATCGGCAAGCGCCTCAACGTGAACACACGCGGGGCGATCCCGCCGCCGCGCGTGAGCGCCCTCGAAACCAGCATGAACCATGCGCTGAGATGGCAGGGCGGCCAGGGCGAGATGAAGGGCGCCAAAACGTTCCTCGCGAGCAACGGCCACATCGGCGGCGGCCGCCTGAACATCATGGGCCAGCACGGCGAAATCGGCCGCGGATTCTACGCAAGCCGGATCGGCGCGCACGAGCTCGCGCCCGACCAATACGAGGACAAGCTGGTCGCGTACGTGTCGCAGTGGGCGCGGTCGTGGACGCGCCCGCGCATGCGCGACCTCGCGCTGGAGACGATTCACGCCGCCTACCGCGCGGCCGACGATTACGGGCTCGAAGGACTCGACCGGCTCGATTTCTTTTACCTGTTCGAGCGCACGCGGCGCTGGGCGTCGGGCGGCCAATACAACCAGCCCGGGAAAGTGTTCAGCCCGTTCCTCACGCCGGGGTTCATTCGCGCGGCCTACAGCATGCCCGGCCCCGAGCGCGTCACGAATCCGCTGCACCGATACATGATCGAAAAGAACATGCCATCGTGGTCGGACGTGCCGTTCCGCAAAACGCTCACGCCAAAACTGGGCGCGGCATGGCGACGCGAATTCCGCAGGGCAAGCCTCAAGAACCGTGTCATCTGCAAACTTGATGATTTGAAGGACCGGATCGAGAGCTGGCCGTGGCTCGCCGGACCCGTGCGGCAATACTGCCAATCGGGGCGCCGGGACTACAACAACGGGATATACTGGCAGACGGTGGGACGGCCGCTCGTCGAGAGGGCCATGAAAGAGGGCGGATTCTGGACGGAAGTATTCGATCCGCAACCGACCGTGGCCGGCTGGGAAGAAGGCCCCGACGACACGGTTGTCATGGCGATCCTCGAACGGATCTGCGCGGAATAGAGCGCTTGCCGAAAGTTATCGGTTCGTGCTCGTGCTCGTGCTCGTAATCGTAATCGTAATCGAATCAACACCGAACTTCGAAACCGAGCCCCATTTCGATTACGGCGATTGCCTCAAGACTTTTGTCACTCGCTCTAAATGCTGTCGCACAGACGCGGAGGTTTCTTCAACAGGAGGAAACGGAGAAAACAAAGAGAATCTCCGTTGCCTCCGTGCTCTCCTGTTTAAAAAGCGAATGTCGCTTCCGGCCGAAGCAACCTACTGACGAAAATCGCGGCTGTCGATGATTTGCGTTTGGAATGACCAGAGTCGCGTTTCGGCGAGGGGCACGCTGCGGTCGATGCCGGCCTTCACGTAGAGGTGCTTGAGGAACGTGGGCACATCCCAGTCGTGCTCGCTGGCGACATCGGGCAGCAGCAGCCCGCGGCACCGGCCGTGCTCGATCATGAGCCCGTCGCGCCCGATCACGATCGAGTCGGGCGAACCGACCAGCGTCATCGGCGTCATGATCGAGAGATTGAAGCGCAGGTCGCGCAGCTCGTCGGGGCTCACCGGATCGAAGCGCGGATCGAGCCGCGAGGCGCGCCATGAGCAGCGCGCGACAACGCGCGCCACCGGATCGTCGGCAATGATCTCGCCGAGGCAGCCGCGCAGGTTGTCCGCGACATAGATCGTGGAAAACGCCGGGTGCGCCTCGCCGATCGACGGGTTGCGCTCGATCGCGTCCTCGATCAGCGGCAGGTCGTAACCGGACCGATCATAGACCGAAGCCTCGATCGCGGCCTGCGAAATTTCAACCAATGCGCGCTGGCAAACCAGATCAAACATGGGAATACGATCTCGACAATTTCAAATGGGTGAAAGTTTTCGTTCGCTCTTCGATTACGATTACGAGCACGAGCACGAAGACGAAACGCGAACTAAAACCCCACCTGGCCCATACCCTGAATATACGCCACAACGGCGTTGGAGACAGCAGTTGAGATTCTCTCGGAGCGCTCGGGCTCGACCGAATCCGCTTTCTTCGCGATCGGGATGAGCATCGCCGCCGACGGCGCGTTCACGCGGCGCAGCAGGTATGACGGCGCGAGGCCGTAGGTGATCGTCTGGTCGGAGAACTGGCGCCCGAGCTCCGTGCGCAGCAGCGAGCCCAGCGCCAGCGACTGGAATTCATGAAGCCCGTAGCGCTGCGCGGCCGGGTCCGATCCCGCCGACTTGCGGTCGGGCCACAACGACGAATTCACGACCCAGATGCTGTATTCGTTCACATCCCCGGCTTTTTCGGAGGCCTGCCGCGACGCCATCAGGTCGATCACAAGCTCGGGCTGCTGGTTGCCGACCTGCGCGACGAGCGCATCCTGCGCGCGCTGGCCGCCCGGCACAATCACGATCGAACTCTGAACCTGCACGCGCTCGTCGAGGTCCTTGCCGACCTGCTGGGCCACGGGCTCGAGAAGCCGGTCGCAGACGATCGTGACGCGGCTCGGCGGCTGGCGGTGCGCAAGGTCGGCGAGCTGCGACCAGGAGAGGCCGATCTTGCCGGCGAGCGCGGGCGGCGGCTGCAGCGGCGCCTCGGCCCCGGAAGGCTGGTCCCTGCGCGCGGAATGCGGCTGGCTGGGCATCATCATGACCGGTTGACGCGGCTGAACCGTCGGAACCACCGGCGCCGCCGTGGTGGAAGTCGTCGGGGCCGAGGCCGCCGGAAGGGCGGGAGCGGGGGTCCTGGCCGCCGTCGATGTCGTGGGCTTGACCGTCGGCGTCACGGCGAGCGTGGTCGCGCCGAGGGCATTGATCGGGACCGTCGGCAGCGACGGCCGGGCCTGCGGCGGGATGGCGGCCGGTGGGGCCGGCGTCGCGGCCGCCCCCTTGCCGTCGCGCGATACATCGACGTTGAGGAGGCCGAACACCCGGATCACGGTCGGCTCGGGAATCAGCACCTTGCCCTGCCGCAGGATCAGGCCGCGATCGGCGCTCTCGAGGCGGCGATCGACAACGATGTTCGGCCCGCGCAGGATGTCGATCTGCTTGCCGCCGGCCCTGAGGCGCAGCATCTGCTGGCCCGGGTCGTAGGTGCCGCTCGCCTGCGGGTCGAAATGCTGGATGGCCGCGAGGAAATCCTGCATGACGACGTAGTTCTGGCCGCCCTCGCTGATGGGGGTCATCGTGACCGTGCCGGTCGATCCGGCGGGGGTCTGGGCATGGGCCGGGATGGTCAAAACGGCCCAAAACAGGGCCAAAAGGATCGCCCACGGGCGCGGAAGACGATGGGTTGAAAGGTTCATGGGAGGGTGGTTTCGGGGCTCAAAAAATGTTTTTGGGCAGTCAAAAAAACCGCTTGACATTCATGCGTGGTGTGCTATAAGTGCACGCAATGTTTTTAAAGTCATACAACATCTTGACGTCGGAGGTCAAGAGCAACCAAGTTTAACAAGTCTGCTTCCCGGACGGCCGTGTGTTGAATCTCCTGCTGAAACTTGCTCAAGTTCCTGCTCAACCTGGTCGGGGCGGTCAGTTCCGGGAGCACGGGGGCGACCTGGGGTCGGGTCAAGGGCAATCCAACAACCCGCCTACAACATCCGCTTTCAGGTTCCCACCTGCGACAAGCCTGATTTACGGCACGCACCCGCCGATTTCCCCCGCTGCGGGAGCGCGTGTCAGGCCCTTGACGCGGCGCCAGGTTGCCCCCAACATCATCGATCTTAAATCTCCCTGTTTCCGCTTCCCACACATTTTTTAGGAAAAGCTAAGTGGGTCTTATGGGGCCTCTGGGTCAAGGAGGATGGGACTCATAGGACCCAGAAGACGCGTTGGACCCATCGTGCAGGACTCTCATTGGCTTTCTTCCGGGTTTGCGATAAGATCCAATCGCTATGGCGTTACTTGAGTTCCAACAAGTCAGGCGCGATTTCGAGGTGGACGGCGCTCCCGCGCGCACCGTGCTCGACGGCATCGATTTGCGCCTCGAACCGGGCCGGACGATCGCCCTGACGGGGCGCTCGGGTGCGGGCAAGACGACGTTGCTCTACCTGGCCGCCGGGCTCCTGCGGCCGACCTCGGGGCGGGTGCTGTTCGACGGCCGGCCGCTGGGCGAGATCCCGGCCGACGAGCTGGCGCTCGTGAGGCGGCGCCGGATCGGCCTGGTGTTCCAGAACAACCTGAGCCTGAGCGCGCTGCCGGTCTGGGAAAACGCCGCGCTGCCGCTGCTCCTCGAGGGTCAAACCGCCGCGAAATCCAAGGCGGCCTCCATTGAGATGCTGGAGCGGCTGGGGCTGGCCGACTATGCCGATCGCCCGACGACGGTTCTTTCCGGCGGCCAGCGGCGGCGGCTGGGGCTTGCGCGCTGCATCCTCGGCCGGCCCGATCTGCTGCTGGCGGACGAGCCGACGGCGGACTTGGACGAGGTCACGGCGGCCGATATCGAGCGCTTCATGTTCGAGTGGCTGACCGCCAACGGCCACTCGGCGATCATCGTCACGCACTTCGAATCGATCGAGCGCGCCGCCGATCAGGTCCTGCGCCTGGAAAACGGCATGCTCGCCCCGAATTCAAAATCGCCATCGCGGTAAAAATATCCGTGTGTTCGCAACCCTCCGCAGTTAAATTGTTCACGAGGGACATCGCGCGGGTTTCTGCATGGACGACGAGCACCAGAACCAAATCACCGACGATGAATTGATGGCTCGGGTTGCGGCCGATGACGAGTCGGCGTTGGGTGAACTCATGCTGCGCTGGCAGCGGCCGATTCACCGGTTCGTCTATCGCGGCGTGCGCGACGCCGACATCGCCGAGGAGATCGCCCAGGAAACGTTCTGGCGGGTGTGGCGGGCGCGGTCGAACTATCGGCCTGAAGGGAAGTTTTCCGCGTTCCTGTTCCGCACGGCCGCGCGGCTGTGCCTCGATCACTATCGCCGGCGCCCCAGGCCGGCGATCGACGATTCGGAAACGGCGCTGGCGCTCGCCCCCGCGCCGATCGCGTTCCAGCCCGACGACCAGGCCCGGCGCAAGCAACTGGCCGAGGCCCTCGAATCTTCGCTGGCGAAGTTGCCGATAAATCAAAGGATGGCGATGCAACTGGGCCGGCTCGAGGGGATGAGCTACCAGGAAATCGCCTCGATTCTGGGCTGCTCGGTCGGGGCGGTTGAGCAATTGATATTCCGGGCCCGCGCGGCGCTGCGCGTGTCGCTCGGCGAATTCATCAATCCGGGCGGCGCCGGAAGCCGCAAGACTGTTGAAAAAACGTAAGGGCCGAGTCCCGGCCGCGTTTGATGTGATAGGAGAGCAAACCCCGGTGTTTCACACAAAAGACCACGATCACGACGGCGGGCGTTCGCGCCAGATCAGCGCCTGGATTGATTGTGAACTGGACGCTGAGTCGAGCCGCGAGCTTGAAGAGCAGATGCGCCATGACCCGGAATTGCGCGGTGAGGTCGAATCGCTGCGCGAGCTGGACAAGGCGTTGGCCCAATGGCCCGCGCCGCCGGTGACGCCCGACCTTCGGCCGGCCGTCCTGGCGCGCATCCGCAAGGAAAAATCGGCAGGCGTCTGGCGGCGTCTGTGCGACGGCTGGGGTGACCTGGCCACCACCGCCGGATGGGCCACCGCGGGCCTGCTGGCCGGCTTCATCCTCATGAGCCAATTCCCGGCGCGACCGAAGGCCTCGCCGTCCAGCGACAGCGAAGTCATGATCACGATGATGATCCCGCAGGACGCGCCGGCCCCGAGCGATGAGGGGGGCGATCAATGACGCGCTCCCGCTCAATCATCGTGTGGCTGCTTGCGTTCTCGCTCGGCCTCAACGTGATGTTCGTCGCGATGGGGCTCAGCGGCGTTTCGATCTCGAACGCGTTTAAGAAGCCGGTTCCCGAATCGGAAAAATGGTCCTACACGAACCTGTTCCCCCTCGACGACCCCGAATTGAAACTGACGGACGAGCAGAAGAAGAAGATCGCCGAAATCCGCAAGGAAATCGACACGCAGGAACTGCGGCTCAACACCCAGACGGCTGATCGTGTCGATCGCTGGTATAATTTCCTGCTCGGCAGCAGGGATTTGACGGAGCAGGCAATCGATCCGTATGTCGTCGAGATGCGCTACGGCACGAAGGACCTGATGCTGCGGCTGGTCAACTCGCTCAACCGCCACCGCGCGCTCCTGACGCCCGAGCAGGACAAAATCCTGGAAAAGCGGCTTTCGGACAAGTTCAAGGAACTCAAGGGCTACAGCCAAAAACGCCTGTCCGGCACCAAGCTGCGCTTGAGCGCACAATACGGCGACGCATTCGTGCGCTCGGTCGTGGGCCAGACAAGCGGCACGCTCGAGAAGAAAAACTAGACCCGTTGACAAAAGTTATCCCGCTTTTCGTGCTCGTGCTCGTGCTCGTAATCGTAATCGATCTGATTTCAGATGTTCGTGCTCGTAATCGGAATGGTGTGTTGTTCATCATTCCCGGAAAACTGTTGTCAATTGCTCTAGTTGCGAGGCAACCGCCTTGCGCATGGTATTTACGGCCACCGGCCTCGTACCGGTATTTGTTTAGCCCAACCCAACAGGAGAATTTGAATTTGACCCTGAAAGGGTGAACAACACGGATGCTCCCAGCGCCAGACGCCCCAAACACATATTCGGGCCGGTAGTTTTTATTAATTCTTTTTGCTCGCCAAAGTGCTTGACGATCACTGCGTCGGTTGCCTAAGGTATTGGTTTGCAGGCGCGGCCGGCGTGCAAGGCGGCCCCCTCGCAATCCTCCTGGTGGGTGTAGCTCAGTTGGTTAGAGCGCCAGGTTGTGGCCCTGGAGGCCGTGGGTTCAAGTCCCATCACCCACCCCAGTCCCCCCAACAAGTGATAAGCGCGGAATGCGGAGCGCGGAGCCCGTTTGATAGGACCTATGGGACCTATAGGACTTATAGGACCTATACGCAGTGTGATTAGACTAATTGATATTGCCGTGCGGCGCGCGCCATGGGCGCGGGCAGTGCGGCTCGCGGCACAACGATCCAGCCTTCGATCGGCTCGTTCTCAAACGGCGGGAACCGGCCGTCGATATCGATCGCGACGCCGAACGGCAGCGCATCGACGGCAAGCGCGGCTTCGCGCCATGGCGCGTTCGCAGACAAGCATTCGGCCGGCAGGATCGGATTGGCCCACAACGGAGTCGCGCATGCGCCGGTCTTCTCTTCAAGCATGGGATCGAGGCTTGCGAGCCACTCGGCTGAAGCAGGATTCTCGTCCTTCACAAACCGCGCGCGGCACTCATCGGTCACTTCGAGGCGCTCGTTTTCTTCGACGATGCGGCCGATGTCCATCTCGTCTTCCCACGCGCGCTGCGCGATGTCCCACAGGATGTCGGCGATGAGCGACGGATCGTCGTGGCCGATCGTGAGCGCGAAGCCGGCCGCCGGCCAGTATCCGGCGAAGCCGGCAAGAAGTTCCTTGCCGTTTTTGGTCGTGAGCGGCTCGGGCCAGCACAGGACGCGCATGCGCGCTTCAAACGGCTCGCCCGCCTCGCCCGCCGGCCACAGCATCGACTGCGCGGCCATCGCGAGCTGCGCACCCGTGAGCGGCACGTAAATTTCCACCGGCAACGCGGACTCGGAAGCGCCGGCCAGATAACCTTGAACGCAAATGACCGGATGCACGTTGAGCCAATACGAAAGCGCGCGGTAGTAGCCCTCGGCCAGATCGGGCCGATCTGTGCGCGCCTTGAGATCGATCGCGGGATCCCAACCGGGCGGCAGCGGACGCTCGATGCGGTGCGCCGCAAGGCCGGACAGGTTCGTGATCTCGCGCGCCTTGCACATCTCGCGCAGGTCGTCGGCCGTGAGGCCGCGCAAAACCTGGCGTCCGGCAAGCAGCCTCTCCAGAAGCCGCGGCGCCGGCAGCGGTTTTACGGCGCGCCCTGAATCAAGGGGTTTACAGTGGCGATGTTCCTGGTCCATGATAGCGTCCAGCCAATGGGCTCAAACAGCCGCTCAGTTTGCCACAAGCGACGCCGGCTGCCCAAGCCAATTCGGATCGCTTCGCATGGGCCAATGTGAACAGCTCGCCAGTGACCTTGATGACGCGTCCGTCGAGACGGCGCGACGCCGGCTGCTGCGGTGGTACGACGAGGAACACCGCCCGCTGCCGTGGCGCACAAATCCGTCGCCCTACCGCACCGTGGTCTCCGAGTTCATGCTTCAGCAGACGCAGGTCGCGACGGCGCTTCTGTTCTTCGAGCCGTTCGTCGAGAAATTTCCGTCATTCGCGGCGCTGGCCTCGGCCTCGGAGGAAGACGTCCTGCGCGCGTGGTCGGGGCTGGGGTATTACCGCCGCGCGCGGATGCTGAAGCGCGCCGCGGAGGCCATCGTGCGCCGGCATGGAGGCAACCTGCCGGCGACGCGCGAGGAACTCGCCGCGCTGCCGGGTTTCGGTCCGTACACCGTCGGCGCGGTCGGCTCGATCGCGCTCAATCTGGTCCTGCCGCTGGTCGATGGCAACGTGCGGCGCGTGCTGGGTCGCATGATGGCGATGGACCAGGACCTGACGACCGGCGCCGGACGCCGGCGGCTGTGGGCGGTGTGCGAGCGGCTCGTCGATCCGGTGCGCCCGGGCGATTTTAACCAGGGGCTGATGGAGCTCGGCGCGAC
The DNA here is from genome assembly GCA_021372575.1 of bacterium. Taxonomy (GTDB): domain Bacteria; phylum Sumerlaeota; class Sumerlaeia; order MVZB01; family MVZB01; genus JAJFUE01. Next base: position 16,094 of record JAJFUE010000178.1, read on the forward strand.
GGTGTGCCTGCCGCGCGAGCCGCTGTGCCTCGTCTGTCCGCTCTACGACCTGTGCCGCGCGCGCTCGGCGGGAATGCCCGAGGATTTCCCAAGAGCTGCCGCACGGCCCGCACTGCAGCGCGTGCGCGAGGTCGCCGTCGCGCTGATGCGCAACGGCAAGGTGCTCGTGCTGCGGCGCGGCGAATCGGGCGCGTTCGCCGGGATGTGGGAACTGCCGCGGCTCGACAGCCGCGAACTGCTCGAGGCCGGCGAACTGACGCCCGAACGCGTGCTGTTCGACCTGGTGCGCATCCGCCCGACCGCCGCCCAAAACATCGGCACAAGCCGCTCGATTTTCACGCATCACCGGATCGCGACCGATCTTTACCGCGCCGAATCGGCCGACGGCGAACCGATCCGGCGGCAACGCCACGTCGCGCACAAGTGGGTGTCGCCGCGATCGCTCGACGCGCTGCCCGCGAGCCGCGCGCAAAGAAAGCTGTTTGAATTGTTAAAATTATCCTAAGATGAGAACCATGCTGCCGCTGACTTTCAAGATCGCCGACCAGCCCGCCGAATTCCAACAGATTCACCGGCTCAATTACCTGACATTCGTCGATGAGATCCCGCAGCACGACCCAAGCCCCGACGGGATCCTGATCGACCGCTTTCACGACGAAAACACCTACGTCATCGCGCTCAACGAGGACGAGCTGATCGGCATGGTGTGCGTGCGCGGGAACCGGCCGTTCTCGCTCGACCTCAAGCTGCCGAACCTCGACGATTACCTGCCGGCACACCGGTCGGTCTGCGAGATCAGGCTGCTGGCGATCAAAAAAGGCTGGCGGCGCGGGCTCGTGTTCCCCGGCATGATGCGCCTCATGTGGCAGACGTGCCTCGCGCGCAATTACGATGTCGCGCTCATCTCCGGCACGACGCGGCAATTGAGATTGTATGGACACCTTGGATTCGAGCCGTTCGGCCCGCTCGTCGGCGCGGCCGGCGCGCAGTTCCAGCCGATGATGCTCACGCTCGAGCGCTGGCGCGAAAAAGCGATCGAATTCGCCGTGTTCCTCACCGACAAGCCGACCGTTAACAACCTCGGGTAATCGCATTTTCAACAAATCGCCTTTGGGAAGAAGTGATGATGAAGCTCTCGTCGATCCTGGTGCTGGCTTTTATGCTCGGTTGCGCGTTGATCCCGAACGATGCCCATCACAAGGGTCTGTATGTGCTGCGGTGGGTCGAGACGCCGAATCCGAAAGGACCATCGACCGCGGCCGATCCGGCGGACGTCGTGCATTTCAACAAATTCACGAGCTATGAACAGGGGCAGGATTTCGCGGCCGCGAAGGCGCTGCTGCGCGAAGGCGACGTGATCGCCTACACCAAATCGCACCGCGAAGTCACGGCGGACATGGTGAAGGGCGGGTTCAATTCGATCGGCTACGGGCTGCTCGAATACGGACACCTCGCGATCATCGTTCAAGACGACTCCACGACCGGCGGCTTGCGCATGTTTTCAAGCCAGAGCTTCCTCGGCCCAAACACGAAGGAAGACATCGACACGCTCGCCAAGCACAACTGGGACGCGTACCGGCTCGATCAATGGGACCGCGTCAATACCGGCCGCCTGAACGAGTTCGTCCGGCTCGCCGAAGAGAAGGCCGGGAACTGGTACGGCTACGATTTTTCCGGCATGTTCGCGCTGTGGAATTCGAACCTGACGCCATCCGATTCGCGCACAATCGGCCGCGACTACATTTGTTCGACGATCGTGCTGGCCGCGCTCTATTACAGCGGTGTGCAGCTCGACGCCGTGCGCAACGGCGGCTACCTCGACCTGTGCAGCCCGCGCCAGGTCGTCACCAGCCCGGGGCGTCTCGCCAGGAGCAGAGTCACGCTCGAGATGTCTGAGAAGCTGACAGCCGCCACGGTGGAGTTGAGAGATGAAACCGAATGGGAGTAAGAGGTTGATTGCCTTTTCTAATCGTGGATCATTCTTTATTTATTGAGTTACCAATTTCAGAAATAGTCTCGAAATAACGGCGATGGGTCTTCCTTAGCGCTGATTCATCATTGGCTTCAAGTAAAACAACCTCATGCTCTTTGATCCCTTTGCGGTTGAGATCAAGCTCCAATTGCAACCTGGCATCATGAGCCTTGGTGCGTTCTGATGCATCGTAGGTTTGGAAGAGTACGATGCGACCTTCGGGTTTATTATATTCAATTAAGAAAATCATCTTGTTTGTCCCTTTCGAGTATCAAATCTAGAAAGACCTTTGATGGTCTCCTCCAAAATCGCGACAAGCCCCGTCTTTTTCTTCTCAATTTCAAATACGGTCCGCTTCTTTTCATCTTCTTCCGAAATGGAGTATTCTTCCTTCTCTTCTATCTCGACACCCTCAACGAGTTGACACACCATAGAAAGTATATACTGAATTTTTTTGTCACCACCGCCGTATTTTATATTCGGATCAATATCAGAAAATTTCTCGGATAATTCTGCCCAAAGATGCTGAAGGCGGGTTCGGATTTGAATTTCGACAGGTTTTCCGAGCATTCTTGCGATAACATGGACCGCCCGATAACCATGACTTGGTTTATCGCGTCGATCGATCACCGTCTTATCAACAAATATCAAACCCGAAAATAATTTCACCAATTTATCTTGCTCTATGACGTCTTGAACGACCACCCGGCATCCGGCAATATCCTGCATTTGGCTCAACCGGATACTTTCGCGCCGAAGTTTAGCAATTATTGATTCTGTAGACTTGGCAGCCCTCCCGGTTGGGGCTGTTCCCATCTTACGTTCGTGCAAGATAATTGCAACGGTCCTTAATACCTGTTCGTAAGCCTCGCCGAAGGACTGCCTATAATCATCGAGCAAAATTAAATCTGCCTCGGACGAAGCACCCCTTTTGAGGCGTTCACCTAGTTGGTCTATTTTCGACTTGCTTAAAATCTCCGTCAACCTGGTCCATCCCTCGATATGTTATCAACGCCAGCTTAACCCGTCGTCTTTAGTATCGCAATACCAGGATGGCTAAGATGCAGGTCACGGTAGTAGTTCGCGCAGCGCCTTGCCGGTGTGCGACTCTTCGACCTTTGCCACTTCTTCCGGCGTGCCGGCGGCGATGACGCGGCCGCCGTCTTCGCCGCCTTCGGGGCCGAGGTCGATCACCCAGTCGGCCGACTTGATCACGTCCAGGTTGTGCTCGATCACGACGACCGTGTTGCCCTCATCGACGAGGCGGTTCAATACCTCGATCAGCTTGCGCGTGTCCTCGAAGTGCAGGCCTGTCGTCGGCTCATCCAAAATATAGAGTGTTCTCCCGGTGGCGCGCTTGCCGAGCTCGCGGCTGAGCTTGACGCGCTGGGCCTCGCCGCCCGAAAGCGTCGTCGCGGCCTGGCCGAGGTGGATGTAGCCGAGCCCCACGTCGCAGATCGTGCCGAGGCGCTGCTTGAGTGCCGGGACCGCGTCAAAAAAGTCGCGCGCCTCCTCGGCGGTCATCTCGAGCACGTCGGCGATCGAGCGGCCCTTATACAAAATCTCCAATGTCTCCCGATTGAATCGGCGGCCCTTGCAGACCTCGCATTCGACATAGACGTCGGGCAGGAAGTGCATTTCGATCTTGATCAGGCCGTCGCCCTTGCATGCCTCGCAGCGTCCGCCCTTGACGTTGAACGAAAACCGGCCCGGCGCGTAGCCGCGCACGCGCGACTCCGGCAGCCTCGCGAACAGGTCGCGGATCGGCGCGTAAATGCCGGTATAGGTCGCGGGATTCGAGCGCGGCGTGCGGCCGATCGGCGACTGATCGACCGCGATGACCTTGTCCAGATTCCTGATCCCCTCGATCGCGCGGTGCGCGCCCGCGGCCTCCAGCGCGTGATAAAACTGCTCGGCCAGCTTGCGGTACAGGATGTCCGTGACGAGCGAGCTTTTGCCGGAGCCCGAAACGCCCGTCACGCAGATCATTAATCCTAATGGAAAATCGACATGAACATTTTGCAGGTTGTGATGCGTCGCGCCGACGACGCGCACGATGCGCGACGGATCGGCCTCGCGTCGCACGCCGGGGACGGGGATCTTGCGCCGGCCCGCGAGGTAATCGCCGGTGAGCGATTTCTTGCAGCGCATGATTTGCGCCGGCGTGCCCGCGGCGACGACTTCGCCGCCGAGCCGCCCCGCGCCCGGGCCAAGGTCGATGATGTGATCGGCGCGGCGCATGGTCGTCTCGTCGTGCTCGACGACGACAAGCGTGTTGCCGAGGTCGCGCAGGCGCGCGAGCATGTCCAGCAGCCGGTCGTTGTCGCGATGGTGCAATCCAATTGAAGGCTCATCCAAAATGTATAAAACGCCGACGAGCTGCGAGCCGATCTGCGTCGCCAGCCGAATTCTTTGCCCTTCGCCTCCCGAGAGCGTCGCGGACGCGCGGTCGAGCGTCAGGTAATCGAGCCCGACGTTGGCCATGAACTGCAGGCGGTCGCGGATTTCCTTGAGCGCCTGCTGGCCGATCAACTGCTCGCGCTTCGTCCACGTGGCGCATTTCATCAGCGCGAGCGCCTCTTTCACGGTCATCGCGCAAAACCGGCTGATGTCCATGTCCTTGATCGTGACCGCAAGGCTCTCCGGTTTCAATCGCGCGCCGTGGCACTCGGGGCACGGCTGGTCGGAGAAAAATCGCGCAAGGTCTTCCTGGATCCCCTCGCTGCCGGTCTCTTCCATGCGGCGGATGATGCGCGGGATGACGCCCTCGAACGTGGTGAGCGTCTCGAATTTCGTCCCGCGCGAGCTGGCATATTTGATTTTGATCTTGTCGCCGTTCGAGCCGTGCAGGATCGCCTTTTTTTGAGCGGCGGTCAACTTTTCGAACGGCGTGTCGGGATCGATCTTGTAGTGTTTCAAGATGGATAAAATGTATTGTTCGCCCCACGAGTCGCTGTGGCCCTTGGAGACCTTGCGCCGCCACCTGCGGCCGCGCGCCTTGACGACGATCTCATCATCGGCCGCCGTGCTTTTCTTGAAATAACTCGCCCATGGAACGACAGCGCCCTGGCGGATCGTGAGGCTCGGGTCGGGCACAACGCGCGCGACATCGACTTCCTGCAGCACGCCGAGCCCCTTGCATTTCGGGCACGCGCCGTACGGGCTGTTGAAGCTGAACATGCGCGGGCTGAGCTCGACGATCTGCGGGCCGTGCGTCGGGCACGCCATCGCCTCGCTGAACGTCATCTCCTCGCCCGCGGTCGTGCCCTTCTCGATGCGCTCGATCGTGACGAGCCCCTGCGCCTTGCGCAGCGTGGTCTCGACGGAATCGGTGAGGCGCTGCCGGATCGTCGGCGTGACCACCAGGCGATCCACGACGATCGCGATGTCGTGCTTGAGTTTCTTGTTGAGCGGAATCGGCTCGTCGAGCTCGCGCAACTCGCCATCGACCTTGGCGCGCGTGTAGCCTTCGCGTTGCGCCTGCTCGAAGACCTGCTTGTATTCGCCCTTGCGGCCGCGCACGCGCGGCGCCATGACCAGCAGCCGCGTCCCCTCGGGCCAGTCCATGATTCGATCGACGATGTCCTGAACGGTCTGGCGCTCGAGCGGGTGGCCGCAATGCGGGCAGTGCGCGAGCCCGATGTTGGCGTAAAGGACGCGCAAGTAATCGTAGATTTCGGTGACGGTGCCGACGGTCGAGCGCGGGTTTTTGCTGACGGTTTTCTGCTCGATCGAGATCGCCGGGCTCAGGCCCTCGATGTGCTCGACGTGCGGCTTGTGCATCTGATCAAGGAACTGGCGCGCGTAGCTGGAGAGCGATTCGACGTAACGTCTTTGCCCTTCCGCATAGATCGTGTCGAACGCGAGCGAGCTTTTGCCCGAGCCGGAAAGCCCCGTCACGACGGTGATCGCCTGGCGCGGGATCGTGACGTTGATGTGCTTGAGATTGTGTTCGGCGGCGCCGGTGATGACGATATTGCGAATGCGTTCGGACTGCATGAGGACTGCCCACTCCCCAATTTTGCCCGATTCTAGCACGGAACGGATTGTTTTTCCACGCAGCCATCGCGGGACCACACCGGATTTTCATCATTCATCACTCATCATTCATCATTGCTTTTGGCATCATTGCTTCTTGATCTGCGCCATCCCGGTCCTGGGGCGGCGGGTGAACGTGGTGAGGCCGATGTCCGCGGCCAGGCTATTGTCATCGGACATGTAGATCGTATAGCCGTGAGACAGCGCGCTCAGAAAATTGGTGCGGTCGGCGAGCGAGTCGAACGAGGCCCGGCACTTGGCCGCCGATTTCGGAATCAGCTTGGGTTCCGCATTCACATAGACGATCTTCGAGACCGGGTCCAAATGCAGGACGATGCTCTGTTGTTCCGGATATCCCATGGTCATTGCCCTCTGCTCCATTATAAATCGGAGCGGGGCAAGGACAAAGGTTTGGGGTCTTCATTCAGAACGCCAGCTGCCATTGCGTCCAATAAACGCGCCGCTGCTGGCGATCTACCGAGATTCCCTGCTTGGGATTGGTGGCGTCGCGGATGATGCCCTGGCCGAGCAGGTCGCGAATGAAATCGCCGCCGGGCCCGGTCGAGTCGCCAACCCACTGGATGTGAATGAACGCGCCGTTGCCGCCGGGCTGATAATTGACGATCTGAATCCGGTATTTGTTGGCGACCTGACGGATTTGCTGAAGCTTGTCCGGTGCCGGCGCCTGGGCCTGCCGCGGCTGCGGCGTGGGCTCCTCGGGAGTCGGCTCGGGCTCGCTGACCTGAGCCGGCGGCGGCGCGGGCTGCTGTGTTGTCTGGGTTGAGGAATCTCCGCTGAAGTAAATCGCCGCGATTATCCCGAGGACCACAATGACAATCAACCAGCGCATCGCCGTTCCTCCATTCTTATTTCTCGAACTGCCGCAGCCTCCGCGCGCGGTGGCGTTCGGCTTCGAGGATGTTCTTCGCCGACTGCACGGTCTGTTCGAGCACGTCGTTGACGACGACGAAGTCGTAGAAGCGCCAGAAGTCCATTTCGCGGCGGGCGTTTTCGAGCCGGATCCGGATCTGCTCGTCGGAATCGGTCTTGCGCGCGCGCAGGCGCTGCTCGAGGATTTCCATCGACGGCGGCATCAGGAACAGCAGCACGGCGTCGGGGCTGCGCCACTTGACGCTCATCCCGCCCTGGATGTCGATGTCGAGCAGCACGTCGGTGCCGCGGTCGAGCGCCTCGCGCACCGTCGATTCGCGCGTGCCATAGAAATTTCCGTGCACCTCCGCCCATTCATAAAACAGGTCGTCGCGGATCATCTGCTCGAATTCCTCGCGCTTGACGAACTGGTATTCGCGGCCATCGACTTCGCCGGGACGCATGGGGCGCGACGTGACCGAGACTGAATACGTCAGCCCGGGCATCGTCGCCAGAAGCTGCTGCACGACGACCGACTTGCCGCCGCCCGATGGGGCCGAGATCACGTAAAGCATTCCGCGACGCTGGAAATTATAAAGAGCCATTCATTTTTCTCCCAAAATATCGGCGCTCACGCCATGACGTATATTGGCGCGGGCGCGTTCGCGTTGTCGAGAGCTTTCACGACTTGCGCGCGATGAGCGTCACCGTGCCGCCCCTGCCGGCCGCGGCCTCCGCCAGCGACGCCGCGACGGCCGGCGCGGCAAGCAGGATCCCCAGCAAGGCGGCGGCCAATTCCCTCGCGCCTGAAACGCGCCGGCAACCCTTCAGCATCTCGAACAGCATGTCGCGGTCGAACCCCATCATGTTCAGCCAGCTCTGGATGAAGCCGAACGGGTTCTGCTCGAGCGAGAGGTGCGACACGCTCTCGACCGCGAATCCGTTGCTCCGCAGCAGACCCGAAAGTGAATTCATGTTGAACGAATACAGGTGGCGCGGCGGGTCAAGGTGGAACCAGTGCGGGCCGGCCTGGGCCTGCCACGAGCCCCCATTCGGCAGCGACAGATACAACCGGCCCTGCGTATTCAGCAGGCGCGCGGCCTCGGCGATGTATCGCTCGGGCGCGCGTACGTGCTCGAGCACGTGCCACATCGTGAGCGCGGAATACGACGCCGCCGGCAGATCCAAATCAGGCAGCTCGCCGACGTGAACCTTGCAGCCGGCCTGTTCCTGCGCGCGCCGCGCCGAATACTCGCTCAGCTCGATTCCCTCGGCGTCATGGCCGCGCATTTTGCAGCCGTGGATAAACCCGCCGTTGCCGCAACCGACGTCCAGGACCTTGTGCGCCCGGCCGTTCGACGCGCGAAGCCCGCGATCGACCAGCCGCGCCCGCGAGCCCTGGAACCACTCGATGACGCGCGACACCGGCCCGAGGAATTTCTTGCTCGAATTGCCGTAATACGCGGGCCGGTACGCCTCGGCGAGTGTCTCGTCATTGGGCTGCGGAAACAGCGCGACGACACCGCACCCGGCGCACCTCACGTAGCCGAACGCTTTCCCGTCGAGGCTCCGCGCGCTCCAGACAGGCTCGGCCTCGCGCGATCCGCACCAGCAACTGCGTTCGAGTTTTCCCAAGACGCCACCTCGCAAGACTCAATCCTAACGCAGCCTGACAGTCTGCCGGGACTTGGAGTAGAAATCCACCCGATTCACGAGGAAGCCAAGCTCGAGCCAATAGCTGCCCTCCTCGCGCGGGGCCTGGATCGCGATCGGCTGCGTGTAGGAAGTCGTCACGTCGATCTCGAGCGGCGTATAAACGGGCTGAATTTTCGACGAAACCGGATTGCCCGATTCGTCGAGCTTCGACCAGCGGCCCGCGATCTCGACCGAATACTTGGGCCTGAATGCCGACTGGATCCGCGTGCGGTTGCGGTTCACGATGGTCGCATCGACGAGGCGCTTTTCGCCCGCGTCCATCTCCTCCGGCAACGCCGCCTTGATTTCGGTGCGAACGGCAAAACCCTTTTTCCACAACTCCTGCGAAGCCGCGGTGTTCACCTGCTCGGGCGTTCCCAGCGGAATCCTGAAATATTGCGGCGTCACGAGGTCCGGCGTCAGCACGTTGAGGTTGCGCTGATACTCGGTGATGAACATCGCGCGCGTGTCGCCGGGATCGTCCATCGTGGTCTGCAGGATCGTCTCCAGCGGCAGCGACCAGTTGATTGTCTTTTCGCCCATGTTGAGGTTGCGCTCGTCGATCCGCACGAAACGCTTGCCCGCCAGGTCGGGCGCATGAAGGATGCGCATGCAGGTATCCATCCGCGCCCGATAGACGGAACGCCACGCGATAATATTGGCCATCCCCGCCGTCACGACGAGCACAAACAACAATCCCAGCGGAACGCTGAGCCGCCGCGGCATTCTGTCGATCGTGTGCGAGAAGAACGGGATCAGCACCAGCGGCGCAAGGCTTTCGTAGGTGTGCGCGAGGTAAATCGGCGCGTGCTTGTCAAGGCTGGTCGTGACGTTCACGAGCCCCAGGTATCCGATGAAGAAAAGCAGGATGAAAGCGCCGGCAAGCCACTCGCGGCGCCGAAAACAAACCGCGACCGAGACGATCCACGCCGCCAGGTAGATGCCCTGGTTGCGGATCAAATAAATTGCGAGCTTTGAAAGATATGCGGCATCGGCGCCGGCCAGTTCCCATTTGACGCGGCCCTGGTCGTAGCTGTTCGAGTGCATGAGCCGCCAGCCGACATACGCGCAAAAGACCAATGCCATCGCGACGTGCGCCGGCGCGATCCTGCGGTTGCGGATCGCCGAGAACGCGATCATGAACGGCCCGTAAATGATGCTGAGCGGATACAGGAAATACAGGAACCAGCTGAGGAGCGCGCCCGCGGCGATCATCACCCAGCGGCGCCGTCCGCTCAGTTCGAGCGCGCGCTCCAGCACCACGAAGAACAGGATGGCCCCCACGACGCACAGCGTGGATTCGAACGGCGCATAGAAAATTCGCCCCATGCCGACCGTGAGGAAAACCGGAACCGCCAGCGCGATCGTGATCTGCCTGAGCGCGAACAGCATGACAACGAACGCCGCGAAATAAAGGAGCACGTTCGTCATGACCTGGATGCGCGCGATGGATTCGAGGCTCCAGCCGGCCTTGACCGCCAGCAGCGCGGGCCACTGGACGATCTCGAGGCTCGCGCGGCCCATCGGCACGTACGGGACGCCGTTGAGCGTCATCATCAGCTTCTGGCTCAGGTCGAACGGCAGGATGTCGCGGAAGGCGATCCACGCAAAACCCAGGTAGCAGCCAAAAAACACAAAGCTAAAAATAATGAGATTCTGCTTGTGCGAGCGGTTAATGAGGCTGCGCGCATCCACCGATTTGCCCCTTAATCCCTGACCGGCAGCACGCGCGGGAACCGTTCGGACATCAGCAGGCCGAGCCTGGCGAGCCTGAATTGCAGCGACACCTGAAGGCAGCCCAGGCCGTATTTCAGGCTGCGCTGGAAGTTGATCGAGGAGGCCTCGGGGAAATACTTCGTCGGGCACGTGATCTCGGCGATCGTGTAGCCGTACCACAGGATCTGCGCCAGCATCTGGTTGTCGAAAATGAAGTCGTCGGAATTCTCGTCGAGCGGCAGGCGCTCGAGGATCTCGCGCGAGAACGCCCGGTAGCCGGTGTGGTATTCCGAGAGCTTCGCCCCCGTCAGCAGGTTCTGCATGAGCGTCAGGAAGCGGTTGCTCACGTACTTGTAAAGCGGCATGCCGCCCTTGAGCGCATACCCGCCGAGGATTCGCGACCCCAGCACGCAGTGATACAGCCCGTTGCCGATGATCGAGATCATCGCCGGCAGCAGCATCGGCGTGTACTGGCCGTCGGGATGCACCATGATGATGATGTCGGCGTTTTCCTCGAGGGCCGTCTTGTAACACGTCTTCTGGTTGCCGCCGTAACCCTTGTTGCGCTCGTGCGTGATCACCCGCGCGTTGAGCGACCGGGCGACTTCGGTCGTGCGGTCCTGGCTGTGGTCATCGACGAGGATGACCTGATCGACGTAATCCTGCTCCGCGACCTGACGATACGTCTCGACGAGCGTCTTTTCCGCATTGTATGCGGGCATCACGACAACAACTTTTTTTCCCTTGTACATGGCAGGTTCCGAATCCCAACTGGCACGTCAGACGGCAACAACGCGCGCGCCGCAATCGGCCGCGACCGGATCGGCCTCGGTTAAACTGCGCCAGAATATTAAAACCGGCTGATGTAGTCAATGACGGCGCGCCCGAATTGTGAGGTCGAGAGCCTCGTCGCGCCCTCGATCTGGCGCTCGAGATCGTAGGTCACGGTGCGCGCGGTGATCGCGGATTCGATGCCGCGCACGATCAACGAGGCCGCGTCGGCCCAGCCCATCGCCTCGAGCATCATCGCCGCCGAAAGAATCAGCGAGCATGGATTGACCATGTCCTTGCCGGCGTATTTGGGCGCGGTCCCGTGCGTGGCCTCGAAGATCGCGATACCCTCGCCGATGTTCGCGCCGGGCGCCATGCCGAGCCCGCCGACCTGCGCCGCCGCGGCGTCGGACAGGTAATCGCCGTTCAGGTTCGGCGTGGCGAGGACCGAGTATTCCTCCGGTCGAAGGAGCAACTGCTGGAACGCCGAATCGGCGATGCGGTCGTTGATCAGGATTTTGCCGGCGGGCTTCTTTCCGCCGTGCTTTTCGAAGACTTCGGCCTCCGTGATCGTGGCGTCGGCGAACTCTTCCCGCGCGACTTCGTAGCCCCAGTCGCGGAACGCGCCCTCGGTGAACTTCATGATGTTGCCCTTGTGGATGAGCGTGACGACGGGGAGCCGGCGCTCGATCGCGTGGCGGATCGCCATGCGCACGAGCCGCTTGCTGCCGAACGCGGACATCGGCTTGATGCCGATCGCGGAGTCCTCGCGCACGTCCTTGCCCAGCTCGTTTTTCAGGACGTCGATCAGGCGGCGCGATTCGGCGCTTTCCGCGGGCCACTCGATGCCCTTGTAGATGTCTTCCGTGTTCTCGCGGAAGATGACAATGTTCACGCGCTCGGGGTGCTTCACCGGCGACGGCACGCCCCTGAACCAGCGCACCGGCCGGATGCACGCGTACAAGTCGAACGCCTGCCGCAAATGCACGTTGAGCGACCGGATCCCGCCGCCGATCGGCGTCGTGAGCGGACCCTTGATCGCGACGCGGCACGCGCGGATCGCGTTCATCGTCTCGTCGGGCAGATACGAGCCGTGGCGCGCGAACGCGTCCTCGCCCGCCGGCACCGGCATCCACATGATCTTGCGCCGGCCGCCGAACGCGCGCCCGACCGCTGCATCGACGACCTCGACCATCGCGCGCGAAATATCCGCCCCGATGCCGTCGCCGACGATCTGCGGGATGATCGGCCGGTCCGGAACCTCAAACCCGCCGCCCGCGCAAACTTGGATCACCTCGCCGCCTTCGGGCCTCACGATCTCGGGACGATTCGCCGCCATGGGCAATGCTCCTTCACATGCAATACATGCATTGAATCAAATAATCGGCGCGGACGCGAGATCGCACAGCATGCGGCGGCCCGTGCGCAAGCGCTTGTCATTCTCCGCATTGCTTGACCCCCGCGGCCATGATCTCCACCTTCCACCCCGTCCCGTTCCCCAAAATATTTCACTTTTCCCAAAAATT
>JAJFUE010000187.1 GCA_021372575.1 bacterium
AACTTTTTCGTGTCTTTCGTGTTCTCTCTTTCGTGCCTTTCGTGACCTGAATTTGGTTCTGAATCTTCTCTTTCGCGCTTTTGCCCTTTTGCGTTTTTGCGTGATGTATTTTGGCGGCCTCGTTTTGGTTGCGGCTCGACCGCGCTAAGTTTATCCGGGATTTCTGGCAGCGGCTCCGCCGCGCCAAGTATTCCGCGGTTTAACTTTCCCGCCTTACCAGCGACTTGAGCGCCAGTTCCTTGAGCTGCGCCTCATCCACCGCCGCCGGCGCCTGCGTCATCAGGCACGAGCCCGTCTGCGTCTTCGGGAACGCGATGACGTCGCGGATCGAGCCGACGCCCAGGATGATCATCATCAGCCGGTCCAGCCCGAACGCGATCCCGCCGTGCGGCGGCGCGCCGTACTGGAACGCGTCCATCAGGAACCCGAACTTGTTGCGAGCCTCTTCGTCGCCGATCCCGAGCGCGCGGAACACGCGCTCCTGGATGTCGCGCCGGTGAATACGGATCGAGCCGCCGCCGACTTCCTCGCCGTTGAGCGCGAGGTCATACGCGATCGACCGCACCGCGCCCGGGTCGCTCTCGAGCTTGTCCCAGTCCTCGGGGTTGGGCATCGTGAACGGGTGGTGCATGCTCGTCCAGCGCTTGTCTTCCTCGCTCCACTCGAGCAGCGGGAAGTCCGTCACCCAGCAGAAGTTATAGACGCCCTCGGGCACCATCCCCATTTCATTCGCGATTTTCAAACGCAGCTGGCCAAGCGCCGGCGCGGCGACCGCGGGCTTGTCGGCAACGATCAAAATCAGATCGCCCGCCTTGCCGCCCGCGGCCTCAATCATCCGCTTCTGGCACTCGGGCTGGAAGAACTTGCTGATCGACGAGTCGAGCGCGAGCGCGCCGTCTTTCTCCACGACCCTGAACCACGCCAGCCCCTTGGCACCGTGGCGCGCCGCGAACGCCGGCAGCTCGCCGCCCGGCTTGAGCTGCGTGTTGCTGTATTTCTCGCCGCCGCCCGGAACACAAATCCCGCGGATCGTCGCGCCCTCGCCGACGATGTCGTTGAACACCTTAAACTCGCAACCGCCGGCCGTGACCGCCGCCGTAAGGTCCTTGATCTCCATGCCAAACCGCCGGTCGGGCTTGTCGCTGCCGTAGCGCATCATCGCATCGGCATACGTGATCTGCTCGAACGGCGTCTTGATCTCGATCCCGAGCAGCTCGCGCCAGATCTCGGCCATCATCGTTTCCATGATCTTGTAGAGCTCTTCCGGCGTCGGGAAGCTCATCTCGATATCAAGCTGCGTGAACTCAGGCTGCCGGTTCGCGCGCAAATCCTCATCCCTGAAGCACCGCACGATCTGGTAATACCGGTCCAGGCCGCTGACCATCAGCAGCTGCTTGAACAGCTGCGGCGACTGCGGCAGCGCATAGAACGTCCCCTGCACCAAGCGGCTCGGAACGAGGAAGTCCCTCGCGCCTTCGGGCGTCGAACGCGTCAGGCACGGCGTCTCGACCTCGATGAACCCGTTCGCATCCAGCACCCGTCGCATCACGCGCGCCACCTGCGCACGCTTCATCAAATTGCGCTGCATCTCCGGCCGCCGCAGGTCCAGGTACCGATACTTGAGCCTCAAATCCTCGTTCGCGTTGAACTGCTCGTCGATCGGAAACGGCAGCGCCGCGGCCGTCGAGAGGATCTCGTATTCCGACAGCAGCACTTCGATCTCGCCCGTCTTGAGGTTCGGGTTGAGCGTGCCCTCGGGCCGGCGGCGCACCTTGCCCTTCACCGCCAGCACCGACTCGAGCTTGATGTGCGTCGCCGCCTCGAACGCATCCTTCGAGAACTCATCCGGGTCGAACACGATCTGAACCGGGCCCGAGCGGTCCTGCAGGTCAATGAACAACACGCCGCCATGGTCGCGCCGATGATGCGCCCACCCCTTCAGGACGACCTCCTGCCCGATCTGATCCGTCGTGACTTCCGCGCAGTAACTGCTCCGCTGCGTGCCGCTCAATTCCGTCTGCATGATTTAGCCCTTCCGTTTTCGTGCTCGTGCTCGTAATCGTAATCGAAAATCCATTCGACAACCGTGTCGCCATGGCGCCGCAAGGCGCCCCGAATAACTACTATTACCAAGATTTCTCCGCCATACTCAAACAAGAAACGCCGCGCGCCGCGACGGCGGCTTCGCCTTGCCAATCCGGTTCGCGTTGCCTAACATTGGACCCGAGTCCAAATTGAACGCGGGAGGCATCCATGATGACACGGGTTTCGGCATTTCTGATTGCAGCAGTTCTGCTGTTGACGACGGTTACGGCCAGGTGCGCGGAGCAGCCGCCGATCCCGATCTGGCCGCATCAATCGGCGGCCGACATCGGCGCCAGCGAGAAAATCATCCCCCTGCAAACCAAGGGCGATTTCGCCGTCACCAGCATCACCGTGCCGACGTTGCGCGCGTTCCTTCCGAAGCCCGCCAAGGCCACCGGCGCGGCCGTCATCATCTGCCCCGGCGGCGCCTATTTGCGCGAGGTCCCCGTCAAGGAGGGCGAAGAGGTGGCCCGCTGGCTCAACTCGATCGGCGTGGCCGGGTTCGTCCTCAAATACCGCCTGCCCGACTGCAAGGTCGAGGCCGGCCTCGACCCGTTCCCGCAGCAGGACGCCAAGCGCGCCATGCGCCTGGTGCGCAGCCAGGCCGCGCGCTTCGGCCTCGACCCCTCCCGCATCGGCATCATGGGCTTCTCGGCGGGCGGCCACCTGGCCGCTTCCGTCGGCGTCATGTTCGATGACGGCCGGCCCGACGCCGCCGACCCGGTCGAGCGCCTCAGTTGCCGCCCCGACTTCCTCGTGCTGGTCTATCCCGTCATTTCGATGGAACCGGGCGTCACTCACGCCAACTCGCGCTACCGCCTGATTGGCGCCAACCCTTCGCCCGACCTCGTGTGGGAATTCTCCGCCGATCGCCAGGTGACGCCGCGCACCCCGCCGACGTTCCTGACCTCCAGCACCGACGACCCGGTCGTCCCGATCGAAAACAGCATCCGGTTCATCTCCGCCCTGCACGCGGCCGGCGTCCCCGCCGAGGCGCATTTCTACGATTTCAACCAGCACGGCTACGGCACGCGCGCGAGCCTGGCCCCCATCGCATCAACCTGGCCGGCCCGGCTGCACGACTGGCTGCGCGGCCGGGGATTGCTGAACATGAAATAATCCCGCCCGTGTCCGCTTCATCATCAAACGCGGACCCCGATCGAATCTCACCCCTCTGAAAACAGAAAACGCCCGCGCCATAACGGCACGGGCGTTCTCCGTTCCAATTTCAATCGATTACTTCGCGCTCCGAGCCTTCGCCGGGACCGCGCGCCGGTTGCCGGTGCGACGCGCGGGCTTGCTGACGGTCGTGCCCATGTCGGAGCTCTTCGGCGCCCTCAGCATCTCCAGCGGATCGGCCTTCTTCTGCTCGGGGACCTTGACGTCGATCTTGGCCTTGGCGAGCAGTTTCTCCGAAGCCGCCTCGCCCATCTGGCTCAGCTTCTGCTGGCGCATGTACCAGCGCATGTCCTTGCCCACGGTTTCCATCGTCGCCGTAACCGTGGTCTTCCTGTCGTCGAGCTTGATGATGTGGAAGCCGAACTTGCTCTCCGTGATCGGGCTGATGTCGCCCTTCTTCTTGAGCTTGAACGCGGCGTCCTTGTATTCCTGCACGAAGCCGCTCTGGTGCGTGATCGCGGCGTTGATCTTGCCGCCCTCGACCTTCGAGAACTGGTCGGTCGAGTATTTCTCGGCCAGCTTCGCGAAATCGCCGCCGGCCTTGACTTCCTTCAAAACCTTCTCGGCCTCGGCCTTGGCCTTGGCGCGCTCGTCGGCCGACGGCTTGAACGTCGGGTCGTTCGACTTGTCGCCGTAGCCAAGCAGGATGTGGCTCGTGCGCACGGATTCCGGCTGCGTGAGCCTGTCCTTGTTTTCCTCGATGAACGCCTTCACGTCCTTGTCGGACGGTTCGGCCGAACCTTCGCTCGACTCGATGAACTTGATCTTGGCCAGCGGCTCGCGCAGGTCGTTCTTGATCTTCTCCATCGAGATGTTGTTTTTCTTCATGTACTCGTCGAAATCGACGCCCTGCCGCGCCGCAAGCCGCCGCGTCTGGTCGATCTGATCCTCGATGTCCTTGTCCGTGACCTTCTTGAGATAATCCTTGGCGGCCGCCTCCAGAAGCTTATCCTTCATGACGCCCTGGCGCGCTTCGCCTGCAAGCACCTGGCGAAGCTGCTCGAGCTGCTCCGGCCGAATCTGCCCCGCCTGCTGCGGCGGAATGCGGCTCATCTGCATCTGATACATGCGCTGCACCCACGCGTCACAGTCGGCCTGCGTGATCGGCATCCCGTTAACCACGACCAGCACCGTGTCCGCACTCAACGCTTTGCTCGTCGCCTTGTCCGCGGGCGCCTGGCCGTGGGCCACGGCGACCGCCAGGAATAAAACGAGGCCCAGTCCCAGCGACCGGCTCGTCAATGTTTTGAATGACATGGAAAATGAGGCCTTTCTTCGAGTATGGAGGTTACCATGGTTTGGCTGGCTCCCTAACGCATGGCGCAACATTATCCTTGATCATCCAATATAAAACCAGCCATTTTTTAGGCAAGGAAGCACCGGAGGCCGGCATGCATCGACTCTGCGACTTTGGCGAACAGGATTGGCTCAAGCGGGTCCGGCGGTGGTTTGCCTCGGCCGACCGCCGCCTCGTCCTCGGCATCGGCGACGACGCCGCCGCCATCGACGCCGGACGCGGCCCCGTCATCGCCACCACCGACGCGCTCATCGAGGGCGTCCATTTCCGCCGCGACTGGATCGGCGCGCGCGACCTCGGCCGCAAGACCCTCGCCGTCAACGTCTCCGACATCGCCGCCATGGGCGCGCGCCCGCTCGCGGCGCTCCTTGCGCTCTCCGTCCCGCCGTCTGCATCCGCTTCCGACCTGCGCGATTTCTTCCTCGGCCTGCGCGACGGCGCGAGGCGCTGGGATTGCCCCCTCGCCGGCGGCGACCTCACCCGCGCACCGCAGTGGTCGATCGCGATCACGGTCCTGGGCGTTCCCTCCGTCCGCCGATCCGGCCGCCCGGTGATCGTGAAACGATCCACCGCGCGCCCCGGCCAGTTTCTTTATGTGACGGGCAAACCCGGCGAGTCCGGCGCCGGCCTCGTCGCGCTCCATCGCGGCATCGCCTCGCCGGCCCTCGTCGCGCGCCACAACCGGCCCGAGCCGCGCGTTCGCGAGGGCGAACTCCTCGCGCGCATCTGCCCCGACCTCGCCATGCTCGACGTCAGCGACGGCATCTGGTGCGATTCCGGCCGCGTCGCCGAGGCCTCCAACTGCGCCATCGAAATCGAATCGGCATCGCTGCCGGTCAGCCGCGCGCTGGCCGCCTTTTGCAACTCCCTATCGATCGACCCGCTCGATCCCGTCCTCTTCGGCGGCGAGGATTACGAACTCCTCTTCGCCACCGCCGTCGCCCCCGCCAAAATCCAACAAGCCTTCCGCCGCCACGGCCTGAAGACCGCCATCACCCCGATCGGCCGCGTCAAATCCGGCCGCGGCCGTTATCTCCTCGACCCCTCCGGCCGCCGCATCAACATCGCCGACCGAACGTTCCAGCATTTCACGCGATAGCCTTGATGCAGTAGCCCGAGCGTGAGCGAGGGACTACCGGACGCGTGGTTTTCGATTACGATTACGATTACGAGCACGAGCACGAGCACGACCATTTTCATATCGACACGCCCCGGCTTCTCTGGGAGTAAATTCTCTGTATCCCTCCCCGCCCGAATTCCTTATAATCCATTCATTGGTAAAGTCGCGAAATCGGGATCACCCATTGCACGTATTGCGTTTGCCGGGAGGACCTTGATGGATATCAACGAAATCCTCGAAATCGTCGTCACGCGTGACGCGGAGGACCTCCACATCCGGCCGTTCATGGCGCCCACCATCCGCTGCCACGGCAGCTTTGAAGTCCTGGACCCGACCGTGCTCCGCCCCGAGGACACCGAGCGCCTCATGAAGGAGATCACCCCGCCGCGCTACCAGCAACTCCTGCAGGAGCAGGGCAGCGCCGACTTCTCCTATGCGTTCAGCGACATGGCCCGCTTCCGCACCAACGTCTTCCGCGCCCGCAGCATGGTCGGCATCTGCATGCGCCTCATCCCGACCCGCATCTTCACCTTCGAGCAGCTCGGCCTGCCCAAGGAATCGCTCTACCCGGTCCTTCAGGCCATCCGCGGCATGGTCATCGTCACCGGCCCCACCGGCTCCGGCAAAACCACCTCGCTGGCCACGATGATCGACTGGATCAACGAAAACCGCGAGGTCCACATCATCACCATCGAGGACCCGATCGAATACACGCACAACAATAAAAAATGTATCGTCACCCAGCGCGAACTCCACGTCGATACACCCTCGTTCGCCAACGCCCTGCGCGGCGCCCTGCGCCAGGACCCCGACGTCATCCTCGTCGGCGAAATGCGCGACCTCGAAACCATGGAGGCCGCCATCACCGCCGCCGAAACCGGCCACCTGGTCTTCGGCACGCTGCACACGATCGGCTCCGCCCAAACCGTCGATCGCATCATCGACCAGTTCCCCGCCAACCAGCAGGAACAGATCCGCGCCGTCCTCTCCGTCACGCTCACAAGCATCATCTCGCAGACCCTCGTCCCCAAGTCCTCCGGCAAGGGCCGCATCGCCGCCTTCGAGATCATGCACAACACGCCCGCCGTCGCCAACCTCATCCGCGAGCGCAAGACCAACCGCCTGACCTCCGTCATCCAGACCAGCGCCAAGCAGGGCATGATCACCCTCGACGACTACCTGATCATGCTCTACCGCAAGAACCTGATCACCGGCGAGATCTGCCTCGAGCGCGCCCAGAGCTACGAGAACATGCGCCAGATGCTCCTCGGCGGCTCCACCGCCGCCAGCGAGGAAGCCGAAAACGCCAAGATGACAGCCGTCCAGGGCGGCTCCGCCGCGCCGTCCGACGAATACTAAAGCGTTTGTCGAATTTGCTCGTCTTGCCTACCGATGCCTTGGCGAAGGCTGGAATCCTGACAAGGCACAGCCAGAACCAGACGAATCCGAACCCATGCCCGCTTTAGCGGGCTGAATGGGTTGCCACCGGCTTCAGCCGTCGGTCTGCGATCCCTTGATTTTCTTATCAGCGCGCTTCAGCGCGCTTTTCGGGCCCGGCTTCAGCCATCGAATTGCCGGACCTTTTTCGTACTACTATCCGTCAGAATCTTGTTTTCCTGACAAGATTTTTGAACAGGAGGCAACGGAGGCAACAGAAACTTCAGCCAAAAGAAATTACTCCGTTTCCTCCGTTTCCTCCTGTTCAATTCTTCAGTTCAGAAATATTCTCTGCTTCTCTGCCCAACACTGCATCTCTGCGACAAATTTTTTTCGTGTTCTTTCGTGATCTTCTTTCGTGTGTTTCGTGTTTGCATTTTTTGGGTTGCGGCCCGACCGCGTCAACCCTTTCGTGACCTGAATTTGGCTCTGAATCTTCTCTTTCGCGCTTTTGCCCTTTTGCGTTTTTGCGTGATGTATTTTGGCGGCCTCGCTTTGGTTGCGGCTCGACCGCGCTAAGTCTCTTTGAAAAAGAATTTTTTTGCGTTCTGCATTCAAATTCGCCCGCATTGGCGCTTTGACAATGAAAAGCCCCCAAGGCTCTCGCCTCCGGGGCTTCTCGCTACTCGTCAATTATCAACGCCTTCAGGACTCGCTGCCGGCCTCGTTGTCGGTCTCGATCGATTTCTTGCCCTTCTCGCCGATCAGGCCGCCGACCTCCCACACGATCAGCGCCCACAGCATCAGCCCGAGCCCCACATACACGCACAAATCATTGTCCGAAAGCGTTCCGTGGGCGCGCATCGAGTTGAGCGCCGTCTGCAAGTTCATCACGTCGAAACTGATCAGCGGCGGCAACACCAGCAGCGGCAGGAACATCATCAGCGCAATCAGGCCCGTGGTCAGTTTGCTGCTTTTGGCGCTCTGGTCGGATTCGTCCTCGTCCTCGATCCCCGGTCGAACCTCGGCTTCGGCCGGGGCTTGCTTGTAGAACTTGAAGGCCCGCAACAGGTCGTCACGCCGGGCAAGCACCGGCTTGAGCTGCCGCCCCAGCCGGTCCTCCAGCAGCTTGATCAGCAACTGGTCGGACGGGTCCTCCATGGCGACGATCAGCGATCCGTCGCCCAATTCCCCCATCGCGACAACATGATGTTTCTGGGCGAATGCCAGCGGTATCCGCGCCAGGATGGTCGAATCGAACTGCGTATTGCGCAAGCTGATCAGATCAAAACCGAAAAACTTCTGCAGCATGAAGTTCTTTTCGTGTTCCTGCATGATCCCACGATCGATCAGCACGCGACCAAGCGACAGCCCGGTCCGTTCCTGTTCCTCCCGGGCGTTCTGCAGGGCTTCATAATCGAGCACCTGCTCGCGCAGTAGGAGTTCTCCAAAGTCCTGAATCCCCTCGGCGGCCATGAGCTTCAATGTCGGCTCCCTTTGGTGATGCTTAAGGCCCTTTGCGAACGAAAAATGAAAAATTTCCTCGCGGCGGACTGAATCAAGGTGATTTGAATTTGGTTTCGCCTTTTTGGACCCTGAAGTCAAGTGAAAAAAAGCCTTTCGAACCCCAAAAACCGACACAAAAGGTCAATATGTAATCAATCGTAATAAATTATTGCGCCATTTCTTCGTACGACCTACCCTTGACTCCATGAATCGCAGCATCCTGATCATCAACCGGGCACTGCCGCAGCATTGGGCTGGCGGCCTCGAACGCCACGTGGAGGACCTCGCCCTGGGCCTCACCGCCGCCGGCTGGCGTGTCCACCTCCTTTCGGCCCCTCTTTCACCCATTGAAACTCACCGCTACCGCGACTCCGGCATCGAGGTCCATGGCGCCCCCTGCGCCGATCCCCACCGCTACTCGCTCCGTTACCTCCTCGGCATCGGCTCCGTCATCGAGCGCCTCCTCGCCCGCGAACGGTTCGACATCGTCCACGCCCACGAGTTCGGCCTCGGCCTGTGGCGCCCGCGACCCGAAGCCCCGCCCATTGTGTTGAGCGTGCACGGAACTATCACCAGCGAGACGCCGCTTCATCCGGATGTCTATCACCATCTTACACCGGGCGCCCGAATCCGCGCATGGATTCGCTACGGCCGGCGCCATCTCTACGCCCCCGCGTGGCGCCGCGCCTTGGCGCGCGCCGATGCCATCCTGATCGACTCCGCCTTCAGCCGCGGCGAGCTCGAGCGCATCGCACCGGCCGCCATCGCCAAGGCCCGCATGGTCCCCCTTGCCGTCCGCGAGGCCGATGCGCCACCCGACCGCGCCCCGTCACGCGCCCAACTGGGCTGGGATGGCATGCAGCTCCTCACGATCGGCCGGCTCGAGTGGGCCAAGGGCCACGAGCTCGCCCTCGAAGCCCTCGCCCGCGTCCGCGACCTCCCGTGGCGCTATACCATCGTCGGCGAGGGAACTCATCGCCCGGCCATCGAACGCACCATCCAGCGCCTCGCCCTTTCCGATCGCGTCCGGCTTACCGGCCGCGTCAGCCAGTCCGACAAGCTCATGATGCTTGCCGGCGCCGACCTGTTCCTCTGGCCCGAACGCACGCATCCGGCCTTCGGCCTTGCCGGCCTCGAGTCGCTCCTTGCCGGAACCCCCGTCCTGGCCACGCGCCGCGGCGCGATCCCCGAAGTCGTCGGCGACCGCGGCGGCTGGCTTGCCGATCCCGACCCCGATTCGTTCGCCGCGGCGCTGCGTCCCCTTCTGGCCGATCCATCCTTTCTGGCCGCCGCCCGTCCCGGCCTGCGCGAATCGGCCCTGTCCCGCTTCGCCTTCGGCCGCATGATCAGCGGCGTCATCGAAGTCTATCGCGCCCTCCTGACCCGCCCCCGCTGATTCGTTCATGCTCGTCTTGCCAGCCGAAGCCGTGACGAAGGCTGGAACCCAATGTTTGCATTCAGGAACCGCGACGTACGTGTTTAGTGTGATTTTTGCTCAGCCTGAAAGGCTGACCTAGTCCAAACAGCCCAGGGTCAGCGAGCGCGGCGAGCGCAACCCTGGGTCAGATGCCATCATTTTTCCTCCGAGCCCTGAAGGGGCGACATAGTGGGAACGCGTGTAAAGGACTACGTCACCCCTTCAGGGCTCGGATGTGTTTTTGCGTCTGGTCCCAGGGTTTCGCTCGCAACAGCCTCGCTGGGCTGTTGAACTATGTGACCCTTTCAGGGTCAAATCCAAATGCCCCATTAAGGGGGGCGCTAAACACATACCCGGCTTCAGCCATCGAATTGCCGGAACTTTTTCGTGTCTTTCGTGTTCTCTCTTTCG
>JAJFUE010000200.1 GCA_021372575.1 bacterium
CGCAACGGCGTCGGCAATTCATGGACGCTGTATCGGTAATCTGAAACCTTGCGAGAGTTGGATCCGATGAACCGACTGATCACTGCGTGCTTCTTGTTCCTGCTGGCGATCGCGAGCGCCCCGGCGACGGGGCCGGATGCGTACGACCTGTTTTACGACGACGGGACGTCGGCCACCCTCAACGAGGCCACGGTCAACCTCCCGCAGTCACACGCGATCTCGGGCGCCGGCGACTGGGACTGGGTGACCTTTCGCGCCGAAGCCGGGATGCCATACTCGGTCAAGCTCGAGCAGGTCGGCGCGGACGTGGATCTCGAACTGGACGTGTTCGTGGACGGCCTGGGCGCGCCCGCGTTCGTCACCGACACGGCGGGGTTCGGCGGAGGCGAGATCTTTTCGCGGCAGAGCTGGCCGGCGACGGGCCGGTTCTGGATCGCCGTGCACGCCTATGCCTGGCGCGAGGGCGTGACGAGCTACACGCTGACGGTCACGCGCAACACCGGCGCCAACCTTGGGCTGGCCACGATCTCCGGCACGAAGATGAGCGACCGCACCGGACCCGCGGGCGGCTCGATCTGCCTGCCGCAAACGCTTGCGCTCCCTGACGGCTCGACGATCACGCCGCTCTACACGCGGCATGCGCTGGCATGGAGCGCGGGCACGTTCACTTCGGCCACGACGTCGATCCTCTACCTGGGCGGCCTCGGCGACCCGATCAACTCCCTCAGCTCCCCGTACGTGACGAGCTGGATGGAAAAATTCCCGCACAACCTCTCCATTACGCGCGTGGGGCTCTCGCCTGCCGTGAATCCGCCGCATTGGCTGTCGCTCACGATCGAATTGATCAGCGAGCCGACGACGATCAACCTGAGCGACGGCGTGACGACCATCCCCAACTTCGTGGTCAGGGACGTTCCGAGCGGGGCGGACACCACCCGCGTGCACGTGTGGCACTGGTCAAAGGCCGAGGGCGTCTGGAAGCTGTTCGATGCATCGCCGGGCATCGTGGTGATCGATGGCGCGTTCCTCGTGATGACGAACGTGAACGCCTTCAACTTCGACATCGCCGACTCGGATTTCTTTGCCGCGGCGTTCGATCCCGTCTCCGGCAGCGCCGCCGAGAACTGGGCCTTCTACAAATAAATTCAGGCGCCGCAGACGATGATCCCGGCTTCCGTCACGATGCGGTTCACGGGGCGGTCCCATGCGTCGTGCGGCAGGTCATCGACGATTTGTTTTGAGAATCCGAAGGCAACGGCAAGCGCCGTGTGGTCTTCCTTGAGCAACCGGTCGTAATACCCGCCGCCGTAGCCGAGCCGCCAGCCTTCGCGCGTGAACAGCAGACCGGGGACGAAAATGACATCGAACCGGCTCGCGGGCACGATCTCGGGGCACAGCGCGGGGTCGGGTTCGAGGATCCCGTACGCGCCGCCGCGGCAATCCTCGGGGAACCGGTCGATGCGGCGCATCTCGATCCGTTTCTCGCCGCGGACCACGAGCGGCAGCGCCACGCCAATCCCCTTTTTCAGCAATTCGCGAATCAGTCCGTGCGTGTCGATCTCGTCGCCGAAACTCGCGAACAGGGCGACGGTTTTCGCGCCGCTTTCATGGATGAACCGGCTCGCGTTTTGCGCGGCGGCGGCCGAGGCCCGGGCGCGCCACTCGGCGCCGAGCGCCGAGCGCCGCCCGGAGGCCCGCTTACGTAGCGCGCGCTTGCCGCCTTCGGGTGTCATGATTGCGTGTCTTGAATGAGGAAATCGAGCTTCTCGAAGGCGCCTGCGAGGTCGGCGCGGCCGCGCACACGCAGGCTCGGGAAGCGCTCGCCGGCGATGGCGTGGACGACGTTTTCCGTCACGACCCACCGCACCATCTCGGAAAGCCTGGCCAGTTCCTGGCGGCGGATTTTGGCGCGGACTTCGTCGAGCGCGCGCGAGCCGATCTTCAAGACGCCGAGGCTCACGCCCTGTGCGACGAGGCCGTTGAGCTCGGAGGAGTAACGCAGGATCTGCTGATCGACGTTGATCTGCAGCTTGACCGATCCGCGCGCCATCGTCCCGCTGAAGTCGCTCAGGAGCAGGTTCTCGCGGCTGTCGTGCGAGAGGCGGCCGAGGATGGTCGGGTGCAGGAGCCGGTTGGCCTCGAGCACAAGCAACCCGACGGGGTTGGGGTAGCTTTGCGCGACGCCCACGCCCGCGAGCGCGCCGATATCGTGCTGGCCGGTGATGATGACCGGCGGGATCGGGCGCGGCGCGGACTCGATGAGCGGCATGATGTCGATGTCGCCGGGCGGCGTCGTGATCTCGACGTGCGGGACGGCCGCGCGGTGCAGCATCTCGAGCAGGTGGAGAATGACCGCGCGCCCGCCGAGCCGAAGCTGGCACGCGTGATACACGACCGGATCGCCCGCGAGCAGCAGCGCCGGCACAGCCGGCGGCGGAACGAATTCCCGCGGCTCGTAATCGGGATCGGTTTCATGCTCGAGCAGTTCGAGCCAATCGGGAGAGACCTGTGGTTCGTCGTGAAGCATATCGATCTATGTTCGGCTCTTCTTTCGTGCTCGTGCTCGTAATCGTAATCGTAATCGATCCGAAAATTCCATCACGAGATGATGGTTGAGAGCCCTTCTCGAAAAATAATTTCCATAATCGGTCGTCCCTGCGGGACTCGGAATCTGACGCAACTTCAAACCCGCCATTGTCATGGCGAGCTGAAAGCGATCGCCCCTGACGGGGCTTGCAAGAAAACTTTTTCGACAAATGTTCTAAAAAAACGCCTCCATGACCGTATCCGCAATCAAAATTCCTTTGCGCGTCAGGCGCAGGTTCGGATCGGCCTCGATGAGGCCGTCTTGGGCGAGGAGGTCGATCTCGGCGCGGTAATACGCGCGGGCGTCGGCCTGCATCCACTCGTCGATTTCGCTCCAATCGACGCCATCGACGCGCCTCAGCGCGAGCATCATGATCTCGCCGCGCCGCGAGCGCTCGGTCAGCAGGTCGCTTCGGCTCGAAGCGACATTGCTGTTTAAATAGTTTGCCAGATCGCGCGGGTTCTCGTAACGGATTCCGTCGATTACCCCATGCGCGGCGACGCCGAACGCATAGACGTCGCACCGGCGCCAGTATTTCGAGTTGTGCCGCGAGCGGAACCCCGGCCGCGCCCAGTTGGAGATTTCGTAGTGCTCGTAGCCGGCCTCGGCCAGCCGGTCCATCATGAGTTCGAACATCGCGACCTGTTCGTCCTCGCCGGCCAGGGTCAGTCGGCCTTCGCGCTCGTGTCGCGCGAACGGCGTGCCTTCGTGGACCGTCATGTTGTAGGCGGAAACGTGCTCGGGCTCAAACGTGAGCAGTTCATCGAGATCCGTTTTCAAATCACCGATCGTCTGCGTCGGCGCGCCGAAAATCAGGTCGAGCGAGAGATTGGCCACGCCCGCTTCGCGCATTTTCTCGATCGCGCGGCGCGTGGTGGCCGCGTCGTGAACGCGGCCGAGCCGCTTCAGCACGCGGTCGTTGAAGCTCTGGCAGCCGACGCTCAGCCGGTTGACGCCGATTTGGAGAAGCTCGTCGATCAAGATTGCCTCGGCGGTCGTGGGGTTGATTTCGATCGTGATCTCGGCGGCGGGATCGATGTCAAAAACCTCGCGCAGCGCATGAAGCACGGCCTCGACCGTCTCGGCGCCCATGAGCGACGGTGTGCCGCCGCCGAGATAAATCGTGTCGGCCGCGGGTTTGTTCGTGAGCTCAAACCGCTGCGAAGCACCTGCGATTTCACGGACCAACGCTTCGAGATATCGCCCGCCGAGCGCAAACGACGGATGCTCGCGCCCGAACGTGTAGAAATCGCAGTATGGGCACTTGCGTTCGCAAAACGGCCAGTGAATATAGATTCCAGCGCTCATGGTTTTATTCTTCGTCAGAGTGCAACCGGGCGCAAGAGCAATGGGTCCTATGGGGCTTCTGGGTCCTCTGGGACTAAGCACTCAGGACTCAGGACTCAGGACTTCCTCCGCCATTGCCAAAACCCTCCCCATCCTCTAGGATTCCATGTTGGACAACAACCGCCGGAGGGGCTGACGATGATTGAACGGTACACGATGCCTGAAATGCGCGAGCTTTGGAGCGAGCAGACCAAGTTCGAGACGTGGCTCGAAGTCGAGGTCTTGGCGTGCGAGGCGCACGCCGAAGCCGGGCGCATCCCGGCCGAGGCGCTCAAGCAGATCAAGGACCGGGCGAAATTCACGGTCGAGCGCATCCTCGAGATCGAGGAGATCGTGCAGCACGACGTGATCGCGTTCACGACGGCGCTGGCGGAAAACATCGGCGAGGCGTCGCGGTTCGTCCACATGGGCCTGACCAGTTCCGATGTCGTCGATACCGCGCAGAGCGTCCGCATGATGCGCGGCCTCGACCTGATCCTGGCGCGCGTCGAGGCGATGATCGCGGTGCTGGCCAGGCGCGCCAAGGAACTCAAGGGCATTCCGATGATGGGCCGCACGCACGGCATCCACGCCGAGCCGACAAGCATGGGATTGAAGTTCGCGCTCTGGCACCAGGAAATGCTGCGCAACAAGAAGCGGCTCGAGGCGGCGCGCGAGACGATCGCCGTCGGCAAGATCTCGGGCGCGGTCGGCACGTACGCCCATACAGGGCCCGAACTGGAGCGCTACGTCTGCAAGCGGCTTGGCCTTGCGGCGGCCACGGTTTCCACGCAGGTCCTGCAGCGTGACCGCCACGCCGAGGTCATGGCCGCGCTCGCGATCACCGGCGCGACGATGGAAAAGATCGCGACCGAGGTCCGCAACCTTCAACGCACGGATATTTATGAGCTTGAAGAACCCTTCAAGAAAGGCCAGAAGGGCAGCTCGGCGATGCCGCACAAGCGCAACCCGATCGGCTGCGAAAACATCACCGGCCTGGCGCGCGTGCTGCGCGGCAACCTCGTTGCGGCGCTCGAGAACGTTGCGCTGTGGCACGAGCGCGACATCAGCCACTCCGGCTGCGAACGCGTGATCATCCCCGACTCGATGACGCTCGTGCATTACATGATGGCGCGCCTGACGCGGATCCTCGACGGCGCACAGCCCAAGCCCGACCGCATCGTGGAAAACCTCAACAAGACCGGCGGGCTCATTTACAGCCAGCGCATCTTGCTGGCCTTGATCGACAAGGGCATGCTGCGCGAGGCGGCCTACTCGGCCGTGCAGCGCAACGCCATGCAAACGTGGGCCGACCGCCGGCCGCTCATCGAGCACCTCATGGAAGACCCCGAGATCACCGCGCACATGACGCGCGAGGAAATCGAGAAGCTCATGGACCCGAAGGCATATTTGAAATACGAGGACGAGATTTATCGGCAATGCGGACTCATCTGAATGATGAATGATGAATGATGAAAGTGCGGGGTGCGGGATGCGAAGTGCGGAATAAACAAACGCAGTTCACGAAAAGCACGAAAGCACTCGCGAAAGACACGAAAAAGAATCAAATATCGAAATCATCATGAGAAATTAGTCCATGGTCATCACTCCGCTTTCGGCTGTTATCTTGGGCATCGTCGAGGGGATCACCGAATTCCTGCCGATTTCATCGACGGGACACATGATCCTGGTCGCGCGCTGGCTGGGCATTCCGGAAAACGACCCGGGCGTCAAGGCGTTCGAAGTCGTGATCCAAACCGGCGCGCTGCTGGCCGTGTTCGGCATTTACATCAAGCATATCCTGCGCATGGCGCGCGGAGTGTTCGGCGCCGATCGCTCGGGGCTCGATCTGCTCGTCCAGTTGATTGTCGCGACCATGCCGGCGCTGATCGTCGGCAAACTCGGGGGCGACTGGATCAAGGGCCACCTGTTCGGTACGAATCCGGTGCTGATCGCGTTGGTTGCCGGCGGCATCCTGATGATCGTCGTCGAACGCTGGCGCAAGATGCGCGCCGCGGGCAGCGTTGAGCCGCAGACTGCCGGCCGGCCGCTCTCGGACATGACAATCAGGTTCGCGATCATCGTCGGCTGCGCGCAGGTGATCGCGATGTGGCCCGGCACGAGCCGCTCGATGATCACGATGATCGCGGCGTTGCTGCTGGGCTTCTCGCCCAAGGCCGCGGCGGAATTCAGCTTCCTGCTTGCGCTGCCGACACTCGGCGCGGCCACCGCTTACGACTGTTACAAGCACGGCGGGGCGATCATCACGGCCAGCGGCTGGATCGGCCTGGCGCTGGGCTTCTTTGTCTCGTTTATCGTCGCGTGGATCGCCGTGAAGGGATTCCTCAAGTTCCTGACGCACCACGGCATGGAGCTGTTCGGCTGGTACCGGCTCGCGCTCGCGGCGGTGGTTGTCTATTTTCTCATGATGTAGCCGCGGAAGAATTTGCCTTAAAAAAATCCTCTCACCCGGGCGGGCGCGATTTTTTTCGCATTTATTTCGCATTGTGATATGGCGCACGCGCCGCCTTGCGATTTCCTCGCGACCGTGATACTCATATCTTCCGGTTTGTGACTCAGCCAATACAGGGTATTTCCCATGATGCGTCGCATGATTCTCGGTCTTATCATCACGGCGCTTGTAGCGCCGTTGTCGCAGGCGGCGGGGCTCGCGGATGTCTTCGGCAGCGCGGCCGTGACGCTCGACGCGGCAAAGGTCGCGCAGGTCAAGGCCGGCGTTCCCGGCACGCGTTATTGGTATGACACAAACAGCGACGGCAAGCCCGAGGAGGTGTGGTTCATCGACATCGACCCGCGGCATACCGGCAGCTACGACCCGATCCTCGTGAAGTGCATCGACATGGACGGCGACCTGCGCGTTGGACTTGAGGGGGACCACGATAGCGACCTCTACATCATCGACTGGGCCGCCGACGGCACGGTCAACCGCGCCGTCTCATATTCCGACGACGACCACGACGGCGACATGGACGCGATGGGCGAGTACTCGAACAGCTCGAGCCCAGGCGTGTTGTGGGCCCAGGACGTCGATGACGACAACCTGCTGTGGTGGGACCAGAACTACACATACTATCAGACCCCGTGCCAGGATCATTGCCATTTCGCCGGCGAGCGCACGTCGATCCTGACCTTTAGCAATGCGAGCAAAAAATGGATCCCCGGCTATGAGTCGCCGTTTTTCTTTATCGACAACAACAAGGACGGCGTCGGTGACGAGGTCGTGCGCGTCACGGTGCAGGATTCGGGCGTGACGGTGCTGACGCTGCGCTGGAGCTTCAACGTCAAGGGCATCGGCAGCGACGACGACCCGCGCAACTACGACTGTTCGATATCGGCATACCCCGTCACGGGCACGAGAATCGAGGGCGACATCGTGGAGACGATGATGCTCAACGGATTCCCGATCACGCCGATGCTTTCGTATGAAAAAGGGCGCGGCTGGCTGCGCGGCCTCACGTGGCTGAAGGGCTGCTTCACGTGGGTCGAGAACGACAACAACGTCGGCTGGCAGGACACCTACACGTCCGAGCGCTGGGAGGGCGTGATCAATCACGGCAGCACGAATTTCGTCAGAATCGGCGGGCCAAGCTGCGGCCCGTATAATAACCGCAACGAGATCGACCTCGCCCCGACGGGCCCGTTCGATTACTACTACAATCCCGCCGACCACCGCATCCATCTCAAGTCGGCGGACGAGGCGTTTCTCGCCGTCGATTGGAACGGCGACTTCAACGGCGGCAGCTTCACCAGCTACGACATGCGTTACGATTGGACCGATGTCAATCATGACGGGCTGCTCGACCATGTCACGCTCGACGCCGATGGCAACGGCACGACCGACGACCAGTGGGACATCGCGACCAACGCGGTTCAGGCGCTTCCTTATGAATGGCAGGCGTTCCACGACGCCTATGCGCCGGTGTTGCGCGACTATCCGGCGCAGCTTTACGATCTGGACCGTTCGCTGGCGGCGGCGCTTGAAGTGGCGCATCCGGGTTCATCCACCGACGCGGTGTGGTCGCTGATCGAAAACAAGTTCACGCTCTCGACCATCCCTGAATGGAAGCGCGTGAAGTTCTTGAACAGCGACGTCTCGCTGATCTATTACCTGGAGCTCGTGCGCGACCGGCAGATCATCAAGCTCAGGTCGTATGCCGGTTCCGACACATACTTCTGGTCGGTGTTTAACGCGTTTCGCACGTCGGGCATGATAGAAGCGATGGCGTGGCAGGTGCGCCAGTCGTTTGGGTTGGGCAATCCGAGCTGGACGCCGTTCGCGACGTGGATCGCCAACCTGCGGGCGGACACCACCAAGCGCGTCAATTCGAGCTCAGCGTGGCTGCCCGGCGGGATCGCGTGGGAGACCGAACAGGCCGCGTGGCGCGTGCAAAGCGGGCGCATCGATTTCCTCGGCAAGCGCGAGAAGCGGCTTGTGCTCGACGGGCTTACGCCTTCGACCGACCTTTCGACCGACAGCGGCGGCTGGGGCATGGACGCGCTCAACGAAGGCACGGGGCCGGGCTCGGGCGGCCTGACGCTTTACGTCAACGGCACGGCGTATCCGCTTTACGGCACCGCGCTCACGTCGGCGACGTATCGCGTGGTCGAGCAGACGAACCAGCGCGTGACGGTCGAAATGATGATCAACAAGGCGGGTCCGGCCAATCTGCCGCGCTCCATCCAGGTTCGTGCCACCGCGCAGGTCGGGCGCGCCGACACGCAATTCACGGCGCTGGTCCAGGGCGGGCCGAGGGACGACAGGATTGAGCTCGGCGTCGGCCTGACGCGCCTGGCCGAGACTTACTTCGAAAACAACACGACGTCCGGCATTCTGGGCGTGTGGGGATTCCAGACGCCGCAAATCGATTGGGTCGGATTGGGCATCATCTATCCGCCCGGTATCTATTCGCGATTGATTCAGTCGCCGGGCGAGCTTGACGTCGTGCTCAAGGCCTATCCCGGCAAGCTGGTCGATTGGACGATCAAGAACGACTGGCGCCGCGGGCGGCGGTTCAGCAACCATCCGATCCTCGTCAACTGGATGCGCGAGCTCACCAAGACCGCAAGCAGCATCACGTTCCCGGAACGCACAGCCGCCGACGGGGCGTGGATTCTTTTTGAATAATATATTTCAACCACGGAAAACACGGAAGACACGGAAACAAAATTGCAATTCTTCCGTGTGTTCCGTGTTTTCCGTGGTTGAAAAAAATCCGGGCTATTTCATGAGTTGTTTTGCCAGATCGCGGGCGGATTTGGCGTTGCCGTCGCCGCCCATCATGCGCGCGAGCTCCTCGATGCGTTCGTCGTTGGCAAGCGGGATCGTTTCGGTAAATGTCGATTTGCCGCGGATCGATTTGCGCACCGAGACGTGCGACGCGGCGCGCGCGGCGATCGGCGCGAGATGCGTGATGCAGAGGATCTGGTGAGAGGACGAGAGCTTTTCGAGGAGCGCGGCGACGCGGCGCGCGGCCTCGCCGCTCACGCCGGCGTCGATTTCGTCGAACACGAGCGTCGGGATCGTGTCGCGCCCGGCCATCGCGGATTTGATCGCGAGCATGACGCGCGAGATTTCGCCGCCCGAGCCGATGCGCCGAAGCGGCGCGGGTGGAAGGCCGGGGTTCGCGGCGAGCAGGAACTCAACGCGATCGGCTCCGTCGGCGCCGGCCTCGCCGAGCGGCTCGATCGTGACGGCGAGCCGCGCCTTTTCCATGTTGAGCTGGCGCAGCGAGCCTTCGACCGAGCGGCCGAATTTTTCCGCGGCGGATTTGCGCGCGGCGGTCAGGGACTCGGCGGCCTTGACGAGGCGCTTGTTTGCGCGGTCGAGCTCGGCCTCAATCTGGCGGCGGTCGGCGTCGTCGCGCGTCATTTGTTCGCGCTCGGCGCGCAGGTTATCCCACGCGGCAAGCATCTCGGCCTCGCCGCCGCCATGCTTGCGCGCGAGCCGCCGGATCGACTCGAGGCGGTCGATGACTTCGTTAAGCCGCTGCGGGTCGGCCTCGATCCTGTCGCGGTAATCGCGCAGCGCATAGGCCAGGTCCTCGAGGCCGCTCTCGTGGTCGCCCAGCTTGGCGAGCGAGTCGGCGAACTCGGGCTCGATCTCGGAGAGCTCGGCGACGCGGCGGCGAACCTCGCGCAACTGCGCCAGCGCCGAGGCCTGTTCATCGGCTCCTTCGTAAAGAAGCCCATATGCCTCGCCGGCGGCGCGCCCCAAAGCCTCAGCGTGCGCGAGCCGCTTCTCCTCCTGCTCGAGCCGGGTCATTTCGCCGGCCTGCGGCTTGAGCTTGTCCAGTTCTTCCAATTGGAAATCGAGCCACTCGGCGCGCTTGTCGAAATCGCGCGCTGCCTCCTCGAGCTCGGCGCGGCGGCGGCGCAGCCGGCGCTCGTCGTCCCATGCGGCGCGATACGCGTCAAGCAGCGAATCATGGCCGGCCCAGTCGTCGAGCGCGATCCGCGCGGCATCGGGCCTGAATAGCGACTGGTGTTCGTGCTGGCCGTGGAAATCGACGAGCGCCTCGCCGAGGGATTTCAAATCGGCGACGCCCACGAGCTGGTCGTTGATGAAACAGCGGCTGCGGCCGGACGCGGCCAGTTCGCGGCGCAGCTCGATCGGCTCGCCGTCGGCCAATTCAAGGCCCAAGTCGCGCGCCAGCGTCACGGTCGCGCGCGGCAGCGGCGGCGCGAAGATCGCCTCGATGACGGCCATCTTTTCGCCGGCGCGGATCGTCTCGGCGCTCGCGCGGTCACCCAGCGCCAGTTCGAGGCCTTCGATGAGAATCGACTTGCCGGCGCCGGTCTCGCCGGTCAGCGCATTGAGTCCGGGCGCGAAATCGATCTCGATCCGCTCGATCGTTGCCAGGTTCTGGATTGTGAGCCGCCTCAGCATGGCAATGGTTTATCGTGAGGCCGGCCGAAATTCAAGCTAGTTTGAGCGCGCGAGACGGAAACCAAGCACATAATAGCGGGCGTTCGCGTCGAATACCGAGTTGTTGCGGTTGGCCGACCGGCATTTGCTCGCACCAAAGGCCCAGCCGCCTCCGCGCATAATTTTAATGTTGCCGATCGTGTCCCAAGGGCTGCCGTCGGTCGGCGCGCCGATATAGTTGGGGTGATACGTGTCCTGGCACCACTCGGCGATGTTGCCGCTCATGTCGAACAAGCCCCACGCATTGCCGCCCCTGGGAGTCGTTCCGACCGGCTTGCTGTCTCCGGGTGAGCAGGCGAACCACATGTAATCGCTGCGTCTGCCCGGATAGGCAGTCGAGTCGGTCGGCCCGTCAATATGAGTATCATCAAGCGTCGAGAGCGAATCGCCGAAGAAAAATCGCGTCGTTGTTCCGGCGCGGCAGGCGTATTCCCATTCGGCCTCGCTGGGCAAACGAACCGGTCCGCCCTGGCCGGTTTTGGAGATGTGAGCGTTAAGCTTTTCGATGAATCCCCCCGCGCCCGCAATGTCATTCCACGAAACGTAGTAAACAGGATAGCGGTTGCCCACGCCGTGATATTGCGCCGGGTTCGTGCCCATCACCGCTCGCCACTGCTCCTGCGTCACCTCGTATTTTCCGATGAAAAACGGCTGGCTGAAATTGACGGTGTGCGCCGGGCCTTCATCGCTGCCGCGGCTGCGTTCGGTATCGGGCGAACCCATCTGGAACGATCCCGCCGGACATTTGATGAGCAGCATCGGCACGTTTCCGGGCAGCGCGATCATGACGGTGTTTGAATCGAGCCGGGTGTAGATGGCGTTGAAAGTCGTCGCATTGCCGAGGACCACGTCCTGAACCAAATCGAACGGCGGCGCGTATCCGGTCACGATGTTGCAATGCAGCGTATAGGTGCCCGCGATCCTCGTCGCGATCTTTGAGGAGCCCTTGCGATCGCCAGTGCCAGTCACGGCGGTGAACCCCGTCGGGCCGGTCAAGGTCCAACTGCCGGAGTCGGGCGTGACATCGATCGAGATCGTCGCCTGAAGATTGTTGATGATCTTCGCCACATCCGCGATGTCGATGCTGGTGTCCGAGTTGGCATTGGCCGCAGTCAATTGCGCCGGCGTGAACTGCACCTTGCCGAGCAGGTAATCGGAAAGGAGCGCGACATCGGCATTGGTGACGAAACCGTCGCCGGTGACATCGCCGCTGCCGCCGTAGGACTCGGTGGACAGGAACCCGATCACGAAGAGAGTCAGAATGGAAATCCGCAACATGGTTGTCCGCGCCTGATCATGAATGCCGGTGACACTTCAATGAATAGGCCCGTCCGGGGAATTCATCAACCATTTAGACCCGTTCTCGAAAATAATTTTCGAAATACCGCGTTGCTGGCATGAGGCGAATCGATGGTTGAAGCCGCTTGGCGAGAAGCCGGTTAAAGCCGGCTATGTGTTTTAGCGTGGTCCTGGCCGAATGGAGGTATCAACCCAAGCGCCGAAGGCGCGAAAGAATATAGCCTGGGGCAGAGCGAAGCGGCGCCCCAGGGACAAGAGCCCCCAATTAGCAAGCTCTGAAAGCGCGACAGAAATCATATCGGGATTGCATGGTAGTTTCTGTCGCTCTTTCAGAGCTTCGCGGGTTTCTAGCGACCGGACCTGGGGCGTCGCTTCGCTCTGCCCCAGGCTATATTCTTGTTGCGCTTTCAGCGCGCGCTTTTTAGTGCACGTTCGGACTACCTGATGGCGAATGCTAAACACATACAAAGCCGGCTATAAGAAAACAATATCCAATGCAACCACCGGCTGAAGCCGGTGGCAACCCATTCAGCCCGCTGAAGCGGGCATTGATGATATATTCGGGAAAAAATTTTCGAGAACGAGTCTAAAGATTCGATTACGATTACGATTACGATTACGAGCACGAGCACGAACCGATAACTCTCGTGATGCGCTTAATGGCTGCGGTGGACGAGCATTTCGAAGAGTTCGCCGAGCGGGGCGGCGAGCGCGGGGGGGAACGCGGAGAGGATTTTCGTCGATTCGGCGTAGAGGTCGTTGCAGTAGGCGCGGCCGGCCTCGATCGAGCTGTAACGATCGAACAGCGCAGTGACTTCCTCGATCATCTCCTGCGTCGTCTCGGCGCGCGGGGTGTCGAGGATCTCGAACAGCCGCTTCGCTTCGTCGCGCGAGCATTTTTCGGCGGTGTAGGCGACAAGGTAGGAACGCTTGCCCTCGCGGATGTCGGAGCCGATGGCCTCGCGGCCCTTGCCCTGCGTGAGGTCGATGATGTCGTCGATGATCTGGAACATGGGGCCCAAAAACTGCGCCATGCGGCCGATGCCGTCGAGCAGGCCGGAGTCCGCGCCGGCGACGATTGCGCCGCCCTGAATCGGTGCGGCAAGGTAATAACCGGTCTTCTCGCGGACGATGCGCAGGTAATCCTCGATCGTGATCGAGCGGCTCTGGCGGGCGTTCATGTCGAGCGCCTGGCCGACGTGCGTGTGGTCGAGCGCCGAGGCGATGAGCTTGAGGAGTTCGAAACGGGAGGCGACGGAGAGCGAAGAGGGCCCCCAGTCGGTCAGCGCGCGCGTTGTGTGGACGAGCAGGTAGTCGCCGATGTTGATCGCGTGCGCGGGGCCGTATTTGACCCACGCGGCATCGCGGCCGCGGCGCATGATGTCGCCGTCCTCCATGTCGTCGTGCACGAGCGCGAAGTTGTGCATGAGCTCGATCGAGAGGGCGAACGGCATCGCGGCCTCGAGCGGCGCGCCAAGCGACTCGGCGGTGAGAAGACACAGAACGGGCCGGATGCGCTTGCCTCTCAATGCCGGATTCTCAATATCCGTTCCGAGCGCGTACGTCATCGCCTCGTGAAGGTTGGCGACCGGCTCGGCCGAGCTGGCGGCAACGTAGGCGCGCAGCTCGTCCTCGAACCTGGCGGCAAGAGTTTCAATGCGGTCCTTCAGCGGCTGATGGGTGTCGGTCACGGCAACAGTTCCTCCAAAGGCCGGATTGTCGCAAATGAAACTGGAAGAGTGAAGAGTAAAGGGTGAATGAGGAGAGATGAGAGATGAGAGATGAGAGATGCAGTAGCCCTCGCTTAAGCTCGGGCTACTGCATGGATACACTCAGGCTTTGGTGCCGTTATTCAGGCTTTGTTCAATGGTGTGGATCAGGCCCTCGTCGGCGTTGGGATCGATGAGGACGTTGGAATCGGCGAAGCGGTCCAGGTCGAGGTGCATGAGCGACCAGTTGTTGTAAGTCTGGTGCGCGACGACCTGGCCCTGGTCGTCCTGGCCCCAATAAACCGCGTCCCATGCCTTGTGGCCGAAGCGGACCTGAATGCGCTGGCCGCGTTTGAGCGATTTGCGCGGATCTTCCGGCGGAGGCGGTGGGGCCGGCTGGTAGGCCTGTTGCGGCGACGGCTGGGCCGCCGTCGTGTAACTCGGATTGGCCGTCGAAACCCGAACCGGCTGCGGTTCGGGACCGGACGCAGGCACGGATTCCACGGCGCCCGGCGCGGCCGGGATCTTCGCGACGTCTTCGTAGCGGTAGCAGTGGAAGACGATCAGGTCGCGATTCCAGCGCATCTGGCTCTGAAGCTGGTCGAAGTAGGGCTGGCCGATGGTCCCGATTTCCTGGACCGAATGGCCGTTCAGCGCCACGCCCTGCAGCTTGACCATCCCGCCCGGCAGAAGCGTATAGACCAGGTCGTAACCCTTGTCCGGAACCGATTGCTTGAAGATGGCCAGGGTATGCTCGCCGAGGGCCAGGATCGCGCCCGGGGCATGAATCATCGACTGCGGCTGAGGCGACTCATAAGTTTCCGCTTCGCGCTCAGGAGTGATCGAGTCGTTGTGGGCCGTTGTCAGGCGCACAGGTCCGCTCTGCCGCTTGGGCGGCGGTGCGGGGCGCCAGTCACTCAATAATCGCTCGTACCGATCAACATCATCACGGTCATTCATGGCTTGCAGAAACCCTCTCAAATTCCTCGATGGGACAACGTTGTTCGGGCGAAAACCCGGTCGCCCGCGTTACATCGAGCTTCCACGGAGATGTCCCCCCAGTTCCCATAATTGGGCCACTACAACTCCGCGTATAAGATTATAAGCGCAACTTTATAATTCGTCAGCAAAAGATCGCGAAAATTTTGAAAAAACATTCCATCCAATGAAAAATATGACGCCTGTGACAACAATGCTGATCCCAAGCGAGTTGATAAGTTGAATATTTAGAATCTCAAGCTTTTTGGGGTCGATCGTCTCGAGCGAGCCATAAAGAAGGAACCGGCGCAGCGCGATCATGATGGGGGTCATCGGGTTGGCGAGGTAAACCCACTCCAGCCACCTGCCGCCATACTTCGAAATTTCCGGCGTGACCGCGTAAAACGGATAAATGATCGGGGTCACGTAAAACCAGGCCGTCGTGAGGACCTCCCAGATCGACCCCACATCGCGCCAGAACACGTTCAATGCCGACAGGATCAGCGCGATCGCGAACGCCAGCACGGCCTCGAGCGCGATGATCGGGATGATGAGCAGGCACTGCGGCCCGGGGGCCAGCCCCGCAATGATCATGAGCGCCAGCAGCACAACCATGCCCAGCAGGAAATGGACGAGGTGCGAGATGACCGTCGCCAGCGGGAACACCACCAGCGGCAGCTTGACCTTTTTGATCAGGTTGGCGTTGAGCAGCATGACGCCCATGGCCTCGCTGGTCGAACCGGCGAAGAACGACCAGGCCAGCATGCCGGCCAGCAGGTGCAGGGCGTAGGGGACGCGCGTCTCGTTCAAGGTCATGTGCAGCACGAGCGAGAACACGGCGTAGAAAATCGCCGTCAGCGCCAGCGGCTTGATGAACGACCAGAAGAAGCCGAGCACGGTCGATTTGTAACGCACCGTGAGGTCGCGGCGGACGAGGTTATAAAGAAGGTTTCTGAAGGCGCTGGTATGCATCGGTCGTCAATCGTGCTCGTGCTCGTGCTCGTAATCGTAATCGAACCGATCACGAATGCTCCGGCCCGTCATCATCACCGATGGGGGACCCTGTTTGCAATATTCTTGACGTTTTGCGTATCACGCCAGCGCCCGGGCTGAATTGCAGGCGTGGCGGTCGTGGGCTTCGATGATGCGGTCGATGTGACCATCGGCTGGAGTGTCACCGATCACCTCGATCAGGCGGCAGGCCGCAAAGCCGGCTCCGCGGGTTTCGTAATCGCTCAACCAGCGCCGGAAGTTCATCTCCATTTTGCTGTCACTCCACGGGTAGCCGCCGCTCGGCGGGCGCCTGCATCCGCAACGCCATGGCTTGGGCGTCAGGCGCGCGCGGA
The DNA here is from genome assembly GCA_021372575.1 of bacterium. GTDB lineage: Bacteria > Sumerlaeota > Sumerlaeia > MVZB01 > MVZB01 > JAJFUE01. The sequence continues at coordinate 16,192 of JAJFUE010000200.1, forward strand.
AGCACTCCTGTTTTTTAGTAAGGTGGCGGTAGAACGGATCGCTCCCGAGGGCATGCAGAATCTGGTCGGTCTCAGGCGCCGCCGGATCGTAAAGCCGGTCGGTGAGCATCATGCGGAATCCGGCAAACGTGCGGTAGAGCCGGTAGGAACGGCCGGAATTTTGTCGCGACCAGGCCTTGATGCGAAGCATGGCCTCGCCCTCGGCGACCTCCTGTTCCTGTTTCGCCAGCTCGCGGCGGCGCGCCGGCGAAAACAGAAGACCGAGCCACTGGGCGAATCCCAGCTTGCTGCGGGGATAAACAAAATCGATGTCCACGAAGCAGACCGAGGCGCTGTTGAGCACCACGGCGCCGTATTTGTTGCGCGTGAGGATGGCGATTTCGCCGCCGTCGTGGGTGATGCGGCCGAGGATTTCCTCGCGCATCGGGCGGTCGAGGTAATCGTAGTCACGCTGCTTCTGGGAATTTTCAGCGAGGCGCGCGAGAATCCTGTCGGCGCGCGCCTCGGCGTCGCGCTCGGCCGCGACCATGCTCTCCATCGACCAACCCCACGCCCGAATCCCCTGCTTCACGTGAGCCGTCCAATACGGCGGAATTTTCATGGGTGCTCCCTCGCAAAAACTGTCGCGGCAATCCGGAGCCAAGTATTGACAGGGTGCGATCGCAATTTCAAGACAACTCAGGCCGGATGGCGCACTTTTTTCGGCTTGCGGCCGGGCGGACGGGTCATGGATAATCCGCGGCAAGTATTGATGACTTAAAATTTCTGGCAGACCAAACAACAAACCATGAGCAAGTACCTGGCGCTTCTCGCAATGTGCCTTCTTGCGGCGCAGGCCGCGGCGCAAGACTATCCCACCGGCGTGCTGCCGGCGACCGAGGCGGACAAGGCGTGGGCGGCGAAAAACACGCGCCTGATCCGGTCGGCGGCCGACCTGCGCACGGCGGGTCCGGCATTGGCGGCGCTCCCCGCGCGCGTCGTGAACGTGAATTACCTGCCGGCCGTCGGGCGCCAGGCGTTTGGCTCGTGCACGAGCTGGGCGATCGTCTATTACTACAAGACCTGGCAGGAGGCGAAGGAGCACGGCTGGGTGCGGCCGGATCCGGCCACGCACCCCGAGCGCGTCATGAGCCCGGCGTTCGTGTTCAACCTCGCCAACGCCGGCAATCCCTACGCCGGCACGAGCGTCAGCGCGAATTACCAATACCTGATGGATCTCGGAACGTGCACGTGCGCCCAGATGGACGCCAACGCCGATCCGTTCACGTGGCCGACCGAGGAGCAGTATCTGGCGGCGTTTCCCCAACGCGCCAGGAGCACGGCGACCATTGCGACCTCGACCGACGAAGGGCTCAACGCGCTCAAGGCGCACCTCGCCTCGGGCGACCTCGCCTGCTTCAGCATGCTGATCTACACGAATTTCCAGAGCTATCCGGCAGCCGGGTTCGGCATCGACAGCGAGGTCTATTACGACCACAGCAACGACTTGTATATCGCCAAGGGGGCCGCCAGCGCCGGCCACGAAATGTGCGTCATCGGCTACGACGACAACAAGACGTGGACCGATTCGGTCGGCACGCAGCACACGGGCGCGGTGCTTGTCGTGAACTCGTGGGGGACGACGTGGGGCGCCAATCTCGTCGAGGCCGGCAGCCGGGGTTTCATCTGGATCGGTTACGACTACTTCAAGGCCAACGCCGCCGACGTGACGATCATGGAAGACCGCATCGGCTACGAGCCGAAGCTCGTCGGCACGTATCACGTCACGCACGGCCGCATCGCCGAGCTCGGCATTTCGCTCCTCGCGGGCGACCGCGACAACCCCGCGTGGACGATGGACGTCCTGCCGCGCACGGGCGGCCTGCGCCCGATCGACGCCACGGTCGCGTTCGACGCGACCGACTCGATCACGACCGAGACGCTTTCATGGTGGCTGCGGGTGAGCGACGTCAGCCTCAGCGATCCCCGGTTCCAGCCCAACGCCACCGGCGAAGTATCGTCGTTCAAGGTCCGGCGCCAGGACGGGACGATCTGGACCTCGCCCGACACGCCGGTCAAGACCGTGGAGACCAACCTGACGTATCAATACGCGTGGGCCAACATCGGCCTGATGCAGCGCCACAAGACGACGCTCGATGGTTACACCCCGAGCATCAGCGAATCGGTATGGGGCGACTTCGACGGCGACGGCGACGACGACACGTTCTTCATCGGCGCGGAGACCTCCGGCACGACGCTCATCGAGCCCCCGCACCTGTTCCGCAACGACGGCTCGTGGAACTTCACCGAGGTCAGCAGCGGGCTGCCCGGCCAGTCCGGTTCGATGGCGCTCGGCGACTACGACGGCGACGGCCTGCCCGACCTCGCGATGAACGGCTCCGCGACGCGCCTCTATCGCAACGAGGGGCAGTGCCAGTTCCGCGACAGCGGCGTCGCCCTGCCCTATGCCGCCGGCAGGATGGACTGGATCGATTTCAACAACGACGGCCGGCTCGACCTGTCCCTGTTCAAATATGACAGCGGCTGGACGGCCGTCGGACTCGTCGTGCTGCTCAACGGCGGCAACGGCGCGTTCAGCGACAGCGGCATCGTCCTGCCCGGCGCCAAGGTGTATGCGTGGGCCGACTACGACCGCGACGGCAGGATCGACCTGGCGCACATGGCGACGGGCGGCTATGCGACGCTTTCGCGCAATACCGGCAAGGGGCTGCAGGAGGTGGGCCTGCCGGTCGATGTCTCGACCGTCGCAGCGTTTGCGTGGGGCGATGCCAACAACGACGGCTGGCTCGACCTCGCCGTCTGCGGCTACGACCAACTCTTCAACCGCGTCGGCTATATTTTGCGCAACCAGAACGGCACGCTGGTTCCGTGGGCCACGTTCACATGCGCGTTCAGCGGCGGCCTGGCGTGGGGCGACGTCGATAACGACGGGCTCCCCGACCTGTGCGCGTGGGGCGACGTCAGCACCGGCATCGCCAGCGACAAAAACATCAGAACCCGCATCTACCGCAACAACGGCAACGGCACGTTCAGCAGCATGGGCTTCAACCTGTGGGGCGCCGGGTCGGCCGTCTATGGCAACATGGATTACGTGCGCCTGCTCGATCTCGATCACGACGGCGACTTGGACCTGTCGGTTTGCGGGCCGGCATCTTCGCCGTATCCGCAGCCGCGCAAGTTTTACATTTACGAAAACTTCGTCGCGCAGAAAATCGGCCTGAACAAGCTCAACACACCGCCGAGCGTGCCGACCGGAATGGCCGGGTATCAAACGACGCAGGGCGGGGCGATCACGCTGGCATGGGGCGCCTCGACCGACGCGCAAACGGCGCCGGGCGGCCTCACCTACGACGTGCGCATGGGAAGCAACCCGGGGTGGAACGACCTGATGCCGGCCGACACGAGCATTCCGCTCGGCGGGCGGCATGTGCGGCCGGCGGTGAGCGCGACGGCGCTCGGCGTCCAGCTCGCCAAACCGCCAGACAAGGCGTTTTTCTGGTCGGTGCGGGCGATCGATCCCGCGCAGGGGGTGTCGGCGTGGTCGGCGCCGCAACTGTTCGTCCCAAAGGGATTGACTCCGCCGGGCGACGTCAACAGCGACGGCAAGCTCGACATCGCGGACCTGATCCAGACCAACCAGATGCTCGCCGGCACGCGGCCGTTGAATCTGGCCAAGGCCGACCGCAACGGCGACGGCAGCCTCGATTCAGTGGATCAGGAGATCATGACGTCGATGCTGCTGGCCACGGCCGGGCCGGACGCGCGCACGCTTGCCGTGCGCGCGATCGGCGACCAAGGCGGCACCATCACCACGACCGGGATCAAGGTGGGCGTGCCGAAGGGTTCGTTCACCGGAAGCAACATCCTTAAAATCGAGAAAGTGCGCGGGGCCGATCCGGCGACGGGCCGAATCTCGCCCACATACCGCATCAGCGGCATCCCGCTCGACTTCAAGCTGCCGATTTCGATCCGGCTGCACGCATCCCAATCGACGAGCGCCAAAGTCTATGGCTCGCTCGGCGAAATCTCGTTCCACCCGAGCGCGGCGATGCTTGCGCCGGGGGTGCGCAAAATCGCGGCGGCCGCGGCCGGCGGCGGCGACTATGTGTTCACCCTCAACCCGGCCTCCAGCGGCGCCAAACTCGCAAACGACCTTGCGCCCCATCCCGCGGCCGGTTCCGCGCAGGGGTACCAGCTCACGATCGATGCCGACCTCGACAACCACGTCGCGATCTGGGCGAACAGCCATTTCAGCATCGCGTTCGATGCGGGCGTGGTCGATATGGCGCACGTCATCGCGCTCGGCGCGTCGCTCGAGGACGCCTACAACATGCTCAAAAGCGCGGCCGGCGGCTCGTTCGACTACGGCGCGCGCACGTCGTGGCCGGTGCAGGTCACCGTTTGCAAGCTCGACAGCCCCGGCAAATACGGCGAATACATGGCGTCCAAGCTCGGCAACAACCACGGCTGGATCGAAATCAACAGCGACAACGTCGCCGACCACGCAAGCGTGCGCGTGACGGCGATCCACGAATTCTTCCACATGGTGCAGGATTTCTACGACCCGCGCTGGGCGTTCAACAAGGCCGTGTTCGCCCCCGAGCAGCTCTGGATCAACGACGGGGCCTCGATCTGGTCGGAGGCGCTTCTGGCCCCCGCCGGCTACGTCGCGCCGATGGAGAACACGCATATATTGGCGCCGTTCAACGGGATGATCGCCGGCGCGCAGGGCGGCAGCAAGAACGCGCAGAACCACGGCTACGGCATGGCGTCGCTCATCCAGTGGCTCGTCAAGCGCTCGAGCCCGGCGGTGGTCTCGAACATTTTCAAGGCGATCAAGGCGGGCAAGGACTCGACCGGAGCGATCAAGGCCTGCGGGCCGACCATGACCGACTTCACGTGGTGGCCCGACTACATGCTTGCGCTCGTCAAGGGCGACATCATTGCGTTCGGGTCGGCGGACATCGCCGGCGCCGCCCCCGCCGCGCGCCAGTTCATGATCGCCGCCGCCACCGACATCGAGAAAACGAAGAGCTTCGGCGAGGCGATCCCCGACCTGAGCGGCCGGCTCCACATGGCCATCCCGAATTACTCGAGCTTCACCGACAAACACCGGCTTGCCATCCGGCTCGCTCGCGACGAGGAGGAATACCTCAAGCTGCGCGTGCTGAAATCCAAGGCCGGCCAGCCGACCACGCACCTCGGCGACGGCGTCCTGGCCAACCGCGCATGGAAATTCGAAGTGCCGGGGCTTCAGCAGCTTCAGGCGCAGGGCGGTTGGCGCCTGCTGCCGCTCGTGACGAACATCAAGGCCACCGACCCGCCGGCCGGCAAGACAACCTATGAACTCAAACTGGCGGTCGTCGGCGAGGGAACGAAGGCGTTCACGACCAGAACGATCAGGGAACGATGCTACGGATTCGATTTCCCGACGTTCTCGTTCAGCGGATCGTTGCAGGGACGCGGCTGGGCCGACTGGACGCCGCTCGATATCGGCTACTTCACTTACTACGTGATCGACGTGCCGGCCCTGCCGCCGATCGACTACAAGGTCGCCACCGCCGCCTCGATCACCACCGGCGAGTACACGACGCCGGCCGACGAGTTCGGCCATTACGAGGTCTTCTCCGTCAGCTCGATCAAAAACTACAAGTTCGAGTATTGGCCCGACGACATCCAGACCCAGCCGACGACGCTGACGTCGGCCACGGGCAGCTTCAACTTCACGCTTTCGCGGGATTCGACCACCTGCGGCGGCTCGATTTACGCCGTTTATGACGTCGTTCGCAAACGCTATGACAAGTTAGGCCACCTGATCTCGCAAAGCACCGATTCGAACATGGAGACTGCGGTACTAGGATTTACGCTGATGCCATAATCCATGTCCATTTAAAGCGAATCCAGTTCATCAGCAAGACTTATTGTGATTAATTTCACACATATGTTTTATTGTTGCCAAATTTAACAAATAAATCATACTTTCATGTGGGTGTTTTGCGCGTCCACTTATCCAACTTGAGAACAACATCATGAAATCATTAGTGATCCGGGGACTGTTTTTTCTGGCGGGGATCCTTATACCTGCGTCGTCTTACGCACAAAGCCTGTCCGCGCTGCTCGGCAGCGCGGCGGTGACACTGGACTCAGCCAAGGTCAATCAGGTCAAGGCCGGCGTCGCCGGGACGCGCTTCTATTACGACACCAACAGCGACGGCAAGCCGGAGGAATGCTGGTTCATCGACATCGACCCGATGCACCCGTCGAGCAGCCGCCCCCTGCTCGTCAAGGTGATCGACACGAGCGGCAACCTGGCCGTCGGCAAGGAGCCCTCGCGCGCCAGCGCCGTGTGGATCGCCGACTGGACGGCCAACGGCACCGCCGACTCGGCCATCGTCTATGAGGACTACGACCACGACGGCGACATGGACGCCATGCTGGAGAATTTCGGCGGCTACTGGTGGTGGG
>JAJFUE010000176.1 GCA_021372575.1 bacterium
GGTTTGAGAACGGGGACGGAAATGGTGGGCCGGGGAGTTTTCCCGGCGCGAGGGAGAGAGTAACAGAAAAGTTATGAAAAAGTCACTTCCCTTAGCGACCCTTATGGCCCTTAGGAAACTTAATTTTTGGGAAAAGTGAAATATTTTGGGGGGAGGCGAAGCATGCGGGGCGGCGCGAGGTCGCGGGCGCCCGCTTCTCCTAGCCGACGCTCGTCAGCAGGTCGCTTCGGCTCGAAGCGACATCACATTCAGAATCTTGCCCCCCGGCGTAAGCCCCGCCCCCGGCTTGCGTTTAAACGGTCATATATGACAAGGGGAGGACTATCCTCATGGACAAAGACCTTTTGGGCGAAAATGGCGACAACATGGAAACCTCGCGCGGTCCATCGCGCCGCGGTTTCCTGCTCGGCTCTTTGGCTTCGTTCCTTGGCATGAGTTTTCTCGGCGCGTGCGCCCGCCGGCCGATGAAATCCGCTCATAACGCATTGCCGCTGGGCGCGATTGCCCCGTGGGAAACGAAAGCCGGGTTCTTCCCGGTCCACGCCGCCGCCGGCATCGCCGACATCACGCCGTCCAAGCCGATCCGGTTGGCCGGCTACAATCTGCGCAAGGGCGGCCGGCACGGCGGCGTGTATGAGCCGATCCGCGCGAAGGTGCTCGTGCTGGACGACAGCAGCACCAAGCTCGCCATCATCACCGGCGACATTGTCGGCTGGCCGCGGCCGATCATCGACGCCGTGCGCAAGCACCTCCTCGACAAATACGGCATGCAGCCGGCGCAAATCCTGATCAACGCCTCGCACAACCACGAGGGCCCGGAATTCCGCGACCCGACCTACCCCGAATACACCGGCGAGGTCCAGGCGAAGGTCCTGGCGCTGCTCGACGACTGCTTCGCCAGAACGAAGCCCGCGCGCATCTTCTTCGGCCGGGGCCAGTGCCACATCGGCGTCAACCGCCGCCTCCCCGACCGCTTCGGTTATGTCATCATGCGCATCAACCGCTACGGCGTCACCGACCCCGAACTGAACGTGCTCAAGGTCGTCGGCACCGACGGCAAGCCGATCGCGGTCCTCACGAACTACGCGTGCCACCTCACCACCACCGCCACGTTCCAGATCGGCGGCGACTACGCGGGCGTCGGCCTGCGCATGCTCGAGGACGAAATGCCCGGCACGGTCGCGTTGTTCATGCAGGGCGCCGCCGGCGACATCAAGCCCAACGTGCCGCGCAAGGACAACCCGCTCGAGTTCGACCGCCACATGGACGACGGCCCCGAAACGGTCCGCCAACTGGCGACCGTCTATAAGAACTCGGTCAAGCGCGTGCTGGCCCAGCCGATGGAGGACATCACCGGCGCGATCGATTGCCGCATGGAAGTCGTCCAGCTTCCGCTCATGGCCAAGACGTTCGACGCCATCGGCGAGCCGCCGTTCGACGGCCCGACGCGCAAATGGGTCCGCATGGCCAAGCTGATCCTCGACGCCGTCGATCAGGACGGCAATTACAAGAAGACCCGCGACTGCGAGGTCTATGTGACGCGCATCGGCAACGGAATGGGCGAACGCATCGGCTCGAAGTTCGTGCTCGTGGCCATGAACGGCGAGGTGTGCTGCCCGTTCGGCCTGCGCATCAAGTCGCAGTTGCCCAACAACAGCGTCGCCGTCGCCGCCTACACCGGCCCCGGCATCGGCTACGTGCTTGGGGCGCAGGAGTTGAGCGGCAAGGGCTACGAGGGCCGCACACCCTACAGCCCCGACCACGAGGACGTGCTGGTGTGCAAGGTGATGGACATGGTGCTCGGGCCGCCGCCCGAAATGTAGTCTTCCACGTGAGCTTTCCCTTGGGTGGGAGAGGAGTCCCCGGTCGCGGTCAGGTTGTACGCGGCCGGGGAATTCTATGTTGCAGTCGTTTCGACGCCGGCGTCGCACCCGCGTTTGGAATTTGCTATCTTTCATCGAAGGCGGTGAATCCATGGACAAGAATGAACTCAAATTGATCTACAAGAACACGCACCGGCAGATGGGCGTCTTTCAGATTCGGAACAAGGCCAACGGCAAGGTGCTCGTCGGCAGCAGCCTGAACCTCGCAGGCCGCCGCAACCGGTTCAACTTCGAGGTCGCGCAGGGGTGCGCCAGCACCAACCGCGACATGAAAGAAGACTGGGCGCGGTTTGGCGCTGAGAATTTTGCGTTTGAAGTTTTGGAAGAAATCAAGCCGGGCGATGATCCGTCGCGCGATTACAAATTCGAAGTCGCCGAGCTCGAAAAGAACTGGATCGAGAAACTGCAACCGTTTGGCGAGCGGGGTTACAACAAAGAAAAGGATTGAATTTAAAGCGAGTGACAAAAGTTTTCCTGCAATGCGCCAATCGAGATGATTCCAAGTTTGGCGAATCGATGATGGGTTCGGTTACGCCGTAAGGCGTGAAATTGAATGCAGAATGTGAACAAATTCTTGCTCACAGAGAAGCAGAGAAACAGAGACGCAGAGAAATTTCAAAGACGGGGGAAAGGGCTGAAGCCAAAGGCCGAGAAGCGCGCTGAAGCGCGC
>JAJFUE010000190.1 GCA_021372575.1 bacterium
CACTGGGTCAACCTCGCGCAGCGGCTCGTCGAATCGCTCTATTTCTTTAACCCGGCGATCTGGATCATCTCGCGCCGCATCCGCATCGAGCGCGAGCTGGCGTGCGACGACATGGTGCTGGGCACCGGCGCGAAGCAGTCCGCCTACGCCGGTTCGCTCCTGCGCATGGCCGAATTGAGCCGCGGGCAAACGGCGTCGGCCCTCGCCCTCGGCGCGACCGCCTCCCCGCTCGGCCGCCGCATCCTGCGCATCATCGGCCGCCCCGCCCACGAACAGGTCAAAATGAACCGTGTCTGGCCGATCGCCGCGGCCGTGGCGTTGGTTTTCGCATTCGGCGTTTTTTCGCACGTCGGTAACGTCTGGGCCGACGGCCACAACGCGAAATCAAACCAGAAAACGAATGCAACTCTACCATGGGGCAAGGAATCAAACGGCCTGCGCGCGGCGTTCGAGCTGGTTCCGGCGAAAAAGGAATATGCACTAGGCGAAACGGTTCGTGTTCAATTCCATATTCAGAATGTGAGTGCCAATCCAATCGAGTTGCTTGTCGAGGATGAGTGGGATCATTTCTGGCCGACGATAAAGGATGAGAGCGGAAATCCGGCAATGTTTGCGGGCGCCTGGTTCTACCACCAATCGGGCGGAGGAGTCCGCCGCATACTACAGCCGGGTGAAACAGGCGTATTCAAAAGTTATGGATTCGGGTTCAGGTCGGGATTGGAGCCGGGAAGCAAGAATCATCTGGTTGGAAATCTGGATAGTCCGCCCGGAAAGTATTCTGTCTCATATACACTTCGACTTTCCGATAAACGCACGCTGCAGACGGGTGCGGTCGAGACCGCGGTGAATTTTCCTCGCGTCGCGAAAACTCCGGATAACCCGCTCGGCCTCACGGACGACCTTCTGAAAAAACTGCATGTGACAGGCCAGGGGATGCGCCAGATCATAGCCGCGATGCAGGCATATCAAAACGATCACAACGGTTCTGTTCCGGAGCGAATCGAAGATTTCGGCAAGTATCTGCCAAAAATTCCAAAGGATCCATTCAACATTGCCGGCAACGGAATTCCATTCAATCTCGATTACACGAAAACGACAGATACTGTCAGGGTCTATAGCTGCGGACCGGATGAGGCGTATCCTTTTCATGTTACGCCCACAGGCGGCGCGTTGATGATGAGCCTTGGTGAACGCAAACCCATCGATTCAGCGGACCCGTTTTTAAAGGGCGATCTCGCGATGGAGTATAACATCGCGACGAGGAAAATACGTTATCTCGCCGACGAGACGATGACGCAGTATTTAAAAGGCGAGCGACAAGGAAATTCAGCGGCAAACAAGGAGACATCGGCGCGCGGGGAATTGAAAAAGGCCGAAACTCCCGCGACGCTTGCGTGGGGAAAAGAAGTCAACGGCCTGCGCGCGGCTTTTGAGCTGATCCCGGCTAAAAACGAATACGCGATCGGCGACCGGCTCAAGCTGCGGTTCTGGGTGCAGAACGCGAGCGACCGCGCGATTCAGTTTACGAGCACAGAGCCGCGGCAGAAGGATGAGCTGACCGTCCGCGATGTGAACGGCAAAAAGGTGGCCGTTCGACAGATTTGGCATAGTGGATGGCCAATCACCGAGCGCCTCACGCTTGGCCCTGGCGAAACAAGCTCGATCGACAGTTTTGCGTTCGGGATCGGGAAAGAAACCGAAAAGACCGAACCTGGCAAGCTTGAGGTCGGATACATACTCGACGCAAATCCGGGTAAGTATTTCGCCAGCTTCAATTTGAGATTCCCGGACGTCATCCAAACATCGGCGCGCGATCCGAAAGAAAACGTTCCTCAGCCGAACGACTGGCAGGGCACGCTCGTGACCGGCGAGGTCGAGATCCATGTCGCCGAACCGGCCGCGGATGCGAGTGCCGCGACGATGATCAGGCACTTGATCGAGGTGACTGTTCCGTCTTCGTGCAGTCAGCAGTTCCGCCAGTTTTCGTTTCACGGCCTCGATCTCAAGGACGTTCCCTATTCGCAGGATCCGCCGAGATTGCCGGATTTGTTCGAGGAAGTCCCGCCGGGATCGAATTCGTTCGAGATGCGCAAGGAAGTCTTCTGCGTGTTTCAGACGCTCGACGGATCCATTTTTTACGTTCCTTCGAAATCGGTTTACTACCTCCAGCACGACATGCCGGGCTCCGGTTTTATGACGTTTTACGGACCGTTCACGGGCGATCCCGATTTCAAGCCGAAGCCTCTCGCGTTGCCGGCGATCACGGATCGGCAGTCATGGGGCGAGCCGGTCGATGGTGTGCGTTGCCGGCTGCGGCTCGATTCCAATCCCGCTTACAAGCAATTCGGGCCGGTGTTCCAGCTCGATATTTTCAGCGAGCGTGTGCGCACGCTTCCGCACTACGGGCATCCGATCAATGCGTACGCGGTGGAATTGGATGGCGTTTGGTATCGGCGCAATGAGCGCGGCAAGTTCACCGAAATGGCGGCGAGTGTCGGGCCGTCGCCGGGTTTTCAGCGCGATAAGATATATTTCCCGCTTCGGCCGGATTTCCTGTGCCGCGCGGATGATTCCGCAACAACCATGTCGCTTCAGCCCGGCAAGCACCGCATCCGCGTCGGGTTCGATTTCCAGAATTCGGACGGCAAAAAGCTGCGCGCCGTGAGCAATCCGGTCGAATTCGAAATCCCGGATGAATCCGCAGAATATAAAAAAGAAGTCCGGGAACTGGAAAGTAAAGGCTTGAGCATCGCCAAACAGGAAGGCAAGGAGGCGTTGATCGCCCGTTACCGCACAATCATCGATAAATATCCGGGCCGGGAAGACAACCTGCTGATCGAGACCAAAATCGCGGCTGTATATAAATGGGATATTCCCGAAAAGAATGAGCGTTCCAATATGTCAAAGGCGTTTGATATCTATCAAGCTGCGATAAAAAAATTCGATGATAGTAATCCACACATGAAAACGGTCCGATACCTGGCGGCGGAAACCAGCTCCGATATTTATCCGGACCAATCGAGTCTGCTCTTTCAGGCATTGTTGGAGAAATATCCGCATGACGAGGTGCTTCGCCTGAAATGCCTTGGGCAATTGGGATTAAATGCTCTTAAAGGGCACCACAACAAGAAAGCCGAGGAGTATTATTCAAGAGTGCTGGCTTACGATTCGGGATCCAACCTGCCAACCGATGAAATTTCGCAAATTCAAACAGAACAGCGCAACGCTGCCATTGGTTTATTTTGGACGGCCTTTGATAAGAGTGATTCTGCCGAACAACAGTTACGCTCGATCAATGCAATGCTTAAGAAATATCCGCAAATCGAGATGTGGCATTCAGATACTGTTGAACGAGTTTTGCAGCAGTTGAAGGACAGCATGGCTGCCAATAAAGAAATTCGCGAGCAACGCCGAAACCAATAGGCCGGAATAAAAAAGAGCAAAAGAAATAGTTTCATTTCATTTGTTCTTTTGCGTTTTTGCGTAAACGAATTTACTTCGACGCCGTCTGTTTTCTTCTTCTCCGCGCCGCGATTTCGGGCGCCTCGGTCACGCACGTGCCGAGGACTTTCATCGACTGCTTGAGCATCGCGCTGTAGTTGCGCATGTAGCCCGGGATCTCCGGCCCGATGTTCTCATAACCGTTCTCGGTCTGCGTCACGTTCGCCCAGTTCTCGAACAGCCTGCCCCATTCGCTCGCGAGGCAGTCCTGCATCTTGAGCTTGCTGAAGCGCGGATACCAATACGCGTCGTGATACACCACCGACGCGATGTAGGCCCACGGCGCCATCCACGTCTTGAGCGACCACTCGATCGGCCGCTTGAGCGCGCCCCAGTAAATCGCGTGCTGCATGCGGCTGGCGAACGTCATCTTCTTGAACGGCCCGACGAAGTGCCAGTTCTCGCGCGCGGCTTCGGGCTCGCCGACCAGTTCGATATCCCGCACGTCTCCGCAGCCGAGCCCCGCCTCGTGCGCGAGCCGAATAAATTTACAATCTTTCAGCGGGTCGAAGCCCATGAGGCGCGCGGCCGTGGCGTCGATCGCGACCTGATCGGACGATGCCAGGATCACGTTTTTCGTGTGCGGCAGCATGCAGCGCGGCCCGGGGCCGTCGCCGGCGAACGTGCCGTCCATCACCGCAAAAATCCCGCGGTGGATCTTCTTCTGGATCATCAGCAGATCCACGAGCGTCTCGTGAATGACCGGGTGCGTCCAGTGCCGGTGCTCGTTCAAGAGCCCGCCGAAAGCGTTCTTCATCGCGCCGGTCGTCGTCGTGAACACGTGCGTCTTGACCGTCGGCAGGTGAATGATGTTCTCGCCGATGAAGCGCTTCGGGATCATGAACCCCTTCGGATAAACCTCATTCAGGCACAAAAACTTTTTCGTGAGGTCGCCGACCGCGTCCTTGATGTTGATCCACTCTTCGCCCTCGTAAAGGTGCACATTGCGCAGGCCGTGCTTTTCGATGACGTCGAGCTGCTTGTTCTCGCGCTCGCCGAGGTGCGCGTCGATCACGACGGTGCGGTTGTGGCAGCCGTGGATCAGCTCTTTCTTGTAGCCGTCGGCAAGCATCGAATTGATGACGCCGTCGAGTTGCCAGGGGGTCGTCGAGGCCGCCGGGAAGAAGAAGTGCCACGAGATGTTGATCTTGAGGCCGGTGTCGGCGTCCTTGGCGATGACGTCCTGGTATCCGGCCAAATTCATCAGCTCGTGATAGTCACGCTTGACGGTTGCCGGCGTGGTCTTGAGGATGGCGACTTTGGTTTTGGACATTGGATACTCCCCCCACGGAAAAGCTAGCATGGAATCGGGAATCAGGAAATATGAAAGATTAAACATGAAAGATGAAAGATGAAATCTGAAACATGAAAACCCATATTGTCGCAGAGAAGCAGAGTTTGGCAGAGGAGCAGAGACAGAAGAGGAAATAGAGTTAATTCCACAATCGCTGTTGCATGAAAGTGCGTTAGTGAAACAGCGAAATGATCACGCCGGCAGCGCCGGAAAACATCACGAGGCCGGCGCTGATGACCGGGGCCTGGCGCGTTGCCCACGCAAGCCGCCCGGTGCTTTTGATCCGCGAGAGGCCGGCCACGATCGCCATGCCGATGCCGACGAGCGTCAGCGCGAGCCCCAGGCTGAATCCCAGCACCGTGAGCACTCCGAACCCCATCTTGCCGACCGAGAGCGCAAGCAGCATGACCGTGACCGAGGCGGGGCAGGGGATGAGCCCGCCGGCGCCGCCGAACGCCATGATCTGAAGCGCGGTCGGGCGCTCCCCGGCGTGCACGTAGCCCGGCAGCGTCATCGCGTGCGCGCGCGCGTGTTCGTCATCGCTCATGAGCGCATGATCCAGTTCCTCCTCGTCATGATGGTCATGGTCGTGATCGTGACGGTGATCATGATGCTCATGATGCCGGATGTGCGCGGCCTGGCGCTTGATGACGATCCAGCGGCGGCGCATCAGCCACGCGCCGAGCACAAACACGATCATGCCGCTGGCGATTTGCAGCCAGAACGTCGCCTGATCGGTGAACGTTTCGCGGCCGAGCCACAGTGCGCCGGTCGCGAGGCCGACCACGACGAGGCTGTGCGTGGCCGCGACGGACAGGCCCAGCAGAACGGCGTCGCGCCGCGTGCCCTTGATGCCGATCAGGTAGGCCGCCGTGAGCGTCTTGGCGTGCCCCGGCTCGAGCGCGTGCAACGCCCCGAGCATGATCGCGGTCGGCAGGTAAAGAAGTGTCAGCGATGAGTGCATTGAAAAGAAACCGTGTTTTTGAACCGCGTAGCGGTTCGATCTCAAAGCCGTGGGTTGGTTTGGCGAGCTTGCGCGCCGA
>JAJFUE010000213.1 GCA_021372575.1 bacterium
CGATCGGGTGACACCCGCCAAGTTTTATGTTAACAATTTCATGATTATGATGGATAATCGATTGACGTTGCGGTATGAATATCTCAACGATATGTTTTTGCACCCGCGTACTCACCCCGAAAAATGCATAGCGAAAGGTTATTCATGAAAAAGTTGACGTTGTGGATCGTGATGCTGTCGGCATTCGCGCAGGGTGTCGCCCTCGGCCAGTACATCGTAAAACCCCAAATCTGGACAGCAAATCACTACGTGAGAGCGATCGTGACAACCCCAGACGCCATTTACATCGGCGGCGAATTCACATCCGTCGGGCCGTATAACGGACACGGCGTGCCGCTGAACATGAGCACGGGATCGCCTGTGTCGCCATTCCCGAAGGTGAACGGCGAAGTCGATGCGTGCGTTCCGGACGGCTCGGGAGGGTGGTTCATCGGCGGGAGCTTTTCACAAGTCGGAACGCTGACGCGCAACTGCCTGGCCCATATCAATTCCGACGGCTCGGTGGATCCGGCGTGGAACATGACATTCGCAGCCGTAAACGCCGGTCCAAAGATTTTGTCGCTGGCGCTCTCCGGTTCAACGCTTCTCGTCGGAGGCGTTTTCAACTCCATCAATGGGCAGGAACGAAAGCACGTCGCCGCGATCAATGCCGCCACTCGAGCCATTTCCAACTGGAATCCCTCCCCGGATAACGCCGTTCTTGCGATCGCGACCAAAGATTCGACGGTTTACATCGCGGGGTCGTTCATGACTGTCGGCGGCAAATCGCGCCCCCATATCGCCATGGTGGAATCGAATGGATACCTCCACGACTGGAATCCGGCGGCAAACAACGCGGTGTGCTCGATGGTGCTCGCTGGATCGACGGTCTATGCCGCGGGCTGGTTTACGAATATCGGCGGCCAGGATCGCAACAAAATCGCGGCGATCGACTCCAACGGCAAAGCAACGGTCTGGAATCCCAATGTCACCGGCAACTATGTCAACGACATGGTCAAAAACGGGAGCACAATGTACGTTGGTGGTAATTTCTCCAAAATCGGCGGGCAAAACCGCAGCAACATCGCGGCCATCGACCTTGTCGCAACAGGAACAGCGCTCGCCTGGAATCCGGGCACGAATGGTTCCGTCTATAAACTGGCGTTTTACGGCTCGACGCTGTTCGCCGGGGGGGCGTTCACGAGCATCGGCGGCCAGGCGCGCAATTTCATCGCGGCGATCGACGATACGGGTAAACCCACCGCGTGGAATCCCAATTCGAACGATTCGGTCAAGTCTCTGACGATCTCAGGATCAACCATTTATGCAGGTGGACTCATGACCGGCTTCGGCGGTCAGCAACGCAAATATCTCGCCGCCCTCGATCCGAACACGGGCGTCGTAACCCCATGGATTCCGCCAAGTTTCGATGGCTCGGTTTATTCGCTAGGGCTAAGAGATTCGAAACTCTACGTCGGCGGCAGATTCCAGACCGTCGATGGCATCCAGCAACCTTATTTTACGGAGCTTGATCTGACCAATGCGGCAACGGGATCCGGCCTGTATCAATAAAAATTACTTCGGCATCGGGGGCTTTGGGAGGTCGTGAACCCACATCGTTTCGGCGGGGGCGAGGCCGGCCTTGTGGAGCTCGTGGTGCGCGCGGCGCGCCATGACGAAAAACAGGTCGGAGAGGCGGTTCAGGAACGGGATGGCGGCCTCGGGGATCGGTTCCTTTTCGAGGAGGCGTTCGGTTTCGCGCTCGGCGCGGCGGCAGATGACGCGGCACAGGTGAAGCGCCGTTGAGACGGGGTGTCCGCCGACGATGATGAAATCCTCGAGCGGCGGCATCGGCACGTTGAGTGTGTCGATCAGCTCTTCCATGTAATGGACGTCGTCAAGTCCGACAAGCGGCATGCCCGGCTGGCGGTCTTCCATGCGCGTGGCCAGCTCGCCGTTGAGGGTAAAGAGCCGGTTTTGCAGCCAGATCAGGTGAAGCTCGAGCTGGCGCAGCAGCGGCGGCGCGGCCGCGCCGAGGTTTTCGGATAAAATGGCGAGCTGATCGCGCGCGAGTGCGATCGCGACCTGAAGCTCATCGCCCGTGCCGTAGGCGTTCAGGCGCTGATCGCTTTTGGGGACGACCCGCCCACCGACAAGCTGCGTCTGGCCGGCATCGCCGAATTTCGTATAAACGGTTGTGATACGCATGGGGTCGGGCTGGGGTTGCGGCCGATCGGTCATGGCGATACTCTTTCGCGCCTTCAGCACTTCGGCGTTTTCATGGGACCCTGGTGCCGTGTCATGCGCCAAATGACCGGCGTGATTATCGAACCGGTAAACCGGTTCAAATATATTTTCCATTCGACCGGGGGCAGGTTCGGCTCGCATGCTCGCCAACCCAACCCCCGGCTTAGGGATCGAACCGCTTCGCGGTTCAACAACCGACATTCGCTTACAACCAGCTTGCTTGCGCTCAACAGATACTCAGATTCAGCATTCGTTGATAATCGCAACACATCGCCATCCGCGGAGCATTCTACTACTCGAATCGGATGGGCGAAAAATACTGGGGCTGGTGGAAGCTCAGGCGCTCGCCGATCGGCGACCACTGGCCGTAATTGGGGTGCGTGGTGTCGCCCGCGATCTTGTAGAAGTTCGCGCGCCACACGTCGCCTGAATTGGGCTTGATGGCGCCAAAGACGCTTTCAAGGACCGCAAACGGAATGGTGCTTTCGATGAACCACGTGACCGGCTTGTCGGATTCGGGGTCGGTCGTGGGCGGCATGGATGCGCGCGCGCGGATCTGTTTGCCGGCATCGCCCATGAACTCGCGGCCGAATCCGGGGGGCGCGTCCGGCGGCGGCACGGGCGATCCCGGCGGCGGCGGAATCTTCACGAGGTATGCGCCGCCGCAGTTGGTCTCGATGTTGATGTAGCCCTTTTTCGGGTCGGGCTCGACGAAGAACTCCACGGCGCTGTCGTTATAGACATCCTGCTGGTATTCGGTGCGCGTGGAATGGACATAGCGGTCCTCGACGCGCCAGAGGAGGTAGAAGGCGCTGTCGTCGTAAAGGACCTTGCACTGCGTGCGCGGCTTGTGGTCGCTGCCGAGCGGGTGCCAGTGGCTGACTTCGAGCGTGTCGGCCTTGCTCCAATAGGGGCCGTTCCACAGGGCTTCCCAGTCGGTTGATTGGGGCGGCGGCGTGGTGGCGCGGCGGATGGTGTATTCGGGCATGGGAGGAATCCTTTGCAAGAATGGGTCTTATGTGTCCTATGGGTCCTATGGGTCCTATAAGTCTTATAGGTCCTATAGGACCCATTCGTGCTGCCTAAACTACTTCTTTGCGGACGGCTTCTCGAACTTGAGCGTGCCGAAGAACGCCGGCTGGTGGAAATTCGTGATCGGGCCGATGTTCGCCCACGCGCCGAAGTGGATAAACGGCTTGACCGCGGGGTCGTTGCTCTCGACGATCTTGTAGAAGTTGCCGCGCCACGTTGCGCCGGGCAGGTCGGAGGCCTTGATGCCGTACGACCAGTCAAGCAGCTCGGCCGGGAAGAACGACTCGACATACCACGTCGTCGCCTTCGTGATCGGAGCTTCGAGCGAATCCGGCAGCGACTTGCGGACCTGGACCTTCGTTCCGATCTCCGGCGGGGCTTCCTTCCTCCCCCACATCTTGTACTTCACCGCCGTGTAGCTCGTTTTGATGTCGAGGTCCTTCGGCCACTGCTGCGCGCGCCACAGATAGACGCCGCACGCGTTGGTCTCGAGGTTGATGTAGCCCTTGTCCTTCGACGGCTCGAAGAAGAACTCGACGCACGAGTCCTGCGAAACCTTGTCCATGAACTTCTTGGCCTTGCAAACGATGTAAGGATCGTCCTGGACGCGCCACAGGATGCGGATGCCGGTTTCGTCGTAAAGGACCTTGGCCTGCGTCTTCGGGCGATTCTCGCCACTGTCCTTGGTCCACTGGTCCACGTTGATCGTGCCGGCCTGTTTCCACGCCGGGCTGTTCCAGTAAGCCGCCCAGTCGCCCTTGGCCTGATCGAAGTCGGGCTTGATCTTGGCATACTTGATCGTGTAGGTCGGGTGCATGCGGGGCTTGGCCGAAGAGGCCGCGAAGGCTGCCGTTGCCAGGCAGCCGATCATGATGAACAGGAATAGCTTGCGCATCGCTCGTCCTTCCTTTGAGTTTGTGTATCGGTCAACAGTCAGAAGGATATGGTAAAACCGGCCGCGGCGGTTGTCGATGATTTTGAGGGAAGAAGAAATGGGTCCTATGGGTCTCATGGGTCCCATGAGTCACATAAGACCCATGGGACTCATTGCATTGACGAAGTCGTTTCGGCCGGCACGACCTTGAAGACAAGCTCGTTTCCCTTGAGGCCGGCCTCGATCGACGATCCGTCGCGGATGTCGCCGGCGATGAGCTTGCGGCCGAGGGCGGTCTCGACCTGTTTCTGGATGAGCCGCTTGAGCGGGCGCGCGCCATAGACCGGATCGTAGCCTTCGCGGGCCAGCCACGAGCGCGCGTCGTCGGTGAGCGTCAGGTTGATGCGGCGGTCGGCAAGCCGCTGGCGCAACTGTTCGAGGAGCAAATCGACGATCTGCTTGATCTGCTCGAGCGCCAAGGGCGTGAACAAGACGATGTCATCGACGCGGTTCAGGAACTCGGGGCGGAACAGCCGGCGCAACTCGGCCATGACCTGCGCGCGCGCAGTCTCGATCAGCTTGCCGTTTTCAACGGCGCCCTCGATCAGGAACGTCGAGCCGACGTTGCTCGTCATGATGATGACGGTGTTCTTGAAATCGACCGTGCGGCCCTGGCCGTCGGTCAGGCGGCCGTCGTCGAGCACCTGCAAGAGGATGTGGAACACGTCCGGGTGCGCCTTCTCGATTTCGTCGAGCAGGATGACGCTGTAAGGCCGGCGGCGGACGGCTTCGGTGAGCTGGCCGCCTTCCTCGTAGCCGACGTAGCCGGGGGGCGCGCCGACGAGACGGCTCACCGAGTGCTTCTCCATGTATTCGCTCATGTCGATGCGGATCATGTTCTCTTCCGTGTCGAACAGCGCCTCGGCGAGCGCCTTCGCGAGCTCGGTTTTGCCAACGCCCGTGGGCCCAAGGACGATGAACGAGCCGACAGGGCGGCGCGGGTCGTTGAGGCCCGAGCGCGCGCGCAGGACGGCGTCCGCGACGGCGGTGACGGCCTCGTCCTGGCCGATGACGCGCTTGTGGAGGACCTCGTCGAGACGCAGCAACTTGTCGCGCTCGCCTTCCATGAGGCGCGTGACCGGGATGCCCGTCCACTTGCTCACGATCTCGGCGATTTCCTCTTCCGTCACTTCCTCGCGCAGGAGCTGCGCGCGCTTGGCAGTGGCCTCGCGCGCCTCGAGCTCCTTGAGCTTGCGTTCGAGCTCGGGCAGGCGGCCGTACTTCAGCTCTGCGGCCTTGTTAAGGTTATACGAGCGCTCGGCCTGCTCGATTTCGGCGCGCAGTTTTTCGAGCGCCTCGCGCACGACGCGCACCTTGTCGATCGTCTCCTTTTCGGCCTTGTATTGCGCGTTGAGCTTGGCCTGTTCCTCGCGCAGGTCGGCCAGTTCCTTCTCGAGCGCCTTAAGCCGCTCGCGGCTGGCCTCGTCCTTTTCTTTCTTGAGCGCGGCCTGCTCGATCTCGAGCTGCATCACGCGGCGGCTGGCCTGGTCGAGCTCGGCGGGGAGCGAATCGATCTCGGTGCGCAGCATCGCGCCGGCCTCATCGACGAGGTCGATGGCCTTGTCCGGCAGGAAGCGGTCGCTGATGTAGCGGTGCGAGAGGACCGCCGCGGCGACGAGGGCGCTGTCCTGAATGCGGACGCCGTGATGGATTTCGAAGCGCTCGCGCAGGCCGCGCAGGATCGAGATCGAGTCCTCGACGGACGGCTCGGTGACGAGCACGGGCTGGAACCGGCGTTCGAGCGCCGCGTCCTTTTCGATGTATTTGCGATATTCGTCGAGCGTGGTCGCGCCGATGCAGTGCAGCTCGCCGCGCGCCAGCATCGGCTTCAAGATGTTGCCGGCGTCGATCGCGCCCTCGGCCTTCCCTGCCCCGACGATCGTGTGCAGCTCGTCGATGAACAGGATGATCCGGCCCTCGGCCTTCTGGATTTCGTTGAGGACCGCCTTGAGCCTCTCCTCGAACTCGCCGCGGAACTTCGCGCCTGCGAGCAACGAACCCATGTCGAGCTGGAAAATCGTTTTTTCGCGCAAGCCTTCGGGGACGTCCTGGCGCACGATGCGGTGCGCGAGGCCTTCGACGATGGCGGTTTTGCCCACGCCGGGCTCGCCGATGAGCACCGGGTTGTTCTTCGTGCGGCGCGACAGGATGCGGATCGTGCGCCGGATCTCCTCATCGCGGCCGATGACCGGATCGAGCTTGTTCTTTTTCGCCAGTTCAACGAGGTCGCGGCCGTATCGCGTCAGCGCCTCGTAGGTCGCCTCGGGATTGTCGCTCGTGACGCGCTGGTTGCCGCGCACCTCGGCCATGGCCTTGAGCAGGTTCTCTTTTTTGAGGCCGGCTTCGGCGAGGGCGCGGCCGGCGGGACGCGCGCGTCCGGTCTCGAGCATCGCCAGCAGCACGTGCTCGATGCTGACGTATTCGTCCTTCATCTGTTTGGCTTCGTCCTCGGCGCGCGTGAGCACCTGGTTGAGGCCCTGCGTCATATACATGCCGCCGGCCTCGGCGCCCGGGCCGCTGACCTTGGGCATGCGCGCCAGATCGGCGTTGACCCTTTGGCGCAGCGCATCGACGGAGACGCCGGCGCGCTCGAGCAGGCGCGGGGCGATCCCGCCATCCTGGTCAAGCAAAGCGGCAAGGAGGTGCTCGACGTCAATCGCCTGATGGCCAAGCTTGACGGCAAGGCTCTGCGCGGCGGCGATGGCCTCCTGGGTTTTCTGGGTTAGCTGGTTCATATTCATATCGTCTCGAAACTCCTTCGTTGAGGCACACTTCCATCTTGCCTTAACTACATACAAGAAACGGGCCAAGCGGCGATCCACGAAAAACAGGCGGTTTCCCTCAAATTCCCGGTCTCGAGGTCTGATTTTAGATTCGATCCAACACATCCTCAATACATTCTGTAGCGAAATGACCCATGTGGCTTATTTATAATTCCACACACAGATCGAACGGATTGAACAGATTTCCACAGATATGCATCGAATCAGAGGTGATCAGTTCGAATCCGTGTGTGGAATGGATCGACATTCTTATCGTGTTGTCGGCAAACCGGATATGGTTATATAGTCTTCCATGATGACCACGCCGGTGATTTCAGTGACTCGTCTGTTCTCCACCTTCATTTTCCTGCTTATTTTTTACTGCGCCATGCTGGCGGCCGCGGCCGAGCATCCGATCATGCTCGGGATCGACATGGCCGGCAGCTACCATATTTACGACGCCAAAATGGAATACTGGTCGCACGAGCCGTATTATCAGGCCGTGAACGAGCTTGGCGGGCAGTTCATCAATATTCACCTTTATCCGGAGCTCGGCTACGGCGATTGGAATTCGACGAAAACGCTCGAAAAGATCGGGCGCATGGACGCCGGCATGCGCGCGCACGGCCTCAAATACCAGCTCAACAACGAGGACGCCAACTTTTACGAGGTCGCGGAGATCACGCCCGGCGTCAACGAATACACGCTCGTCGGCGGGTTGCACCGCTGGGATTTCAGGATGGCGTGGCTTAACCCGATTCTCGACAGCCCGGCATTCATGGGCGTCGTGTATGACGAAGCCGACCACATGCAGATCGAGAACAATCGCTATCCGGTGAACGTGCTCGACCCCGGGCCGCCCAATGAATACGACGTGCCTTATCTTGTGAATACTTGGGGAATGCCGGTGCCGCAGGCATGGGCGGCGCTGGCCAACATGGCCGCGAACCTCAGGACGAGCCACTATCAGAACCGCGTACCGCTTTTCCCGGAACAGTTGTGGACCGGCATGTCGCACATCTGGGCGCGCGCGGGGTGGACGCTTCAGCCCAAGATCATGAAGGAGACCATCACCGCGCCGGTGCTGGCCGACAACCTGGGCGCGGGCTTGCAATACGCCGACCGCACGAAGCTGTATATCTGCTGCGACCTGCACCGCTGGTATGACTTCCCGGGCCATTCGCCGGCGGCTTTGAAATCAGCGCTGCTGACGGCCTACTGGATCGGCGCGGACGCCGTGTTCGTCGAGAACATGGACTGGATGGAGAGCCCGAGCCGCTTCGCCGGGTCCGATCCGGGCGGGCTCGTCGCGTGGAGCGACCCGACCCATTACACCGTCACCCAACACGGCGCGGTCGTGAAGGATTTTTACAAGAACTACGTGCCGGCGCACCCGCGCAACGTCGATTGGCGCAACTTCCGGCCGCGCGTCGCGATCGTGCGGCTGCCCGACAGCGACTGGGGCCGCAACACGTGGAACTTCTTCCGCGACCGCCTGCTGGGCAACCCAGACACGCCGTCAAACGCGCGCAGCCAGGAGTGGCTCAACCTGTGGCCGATTCTGACGCACGGCGCGATGGGCAAATCGACCTCGATCTACAACAACGTGGTCTATCCGGGTTACGACGTCGAGAACTGCGGCAAGCCCGGCTTCTTCGTGCCGATCGACAGCGTGGCGGTGTTCGACCACACCGTCACCGGGCCGGTGCTCGACTCGGTCAAGTGCTTCGTCGTGTGCGGCTACGGGCTCGAGGCTGCGACGTTCAACGACATCAAGGCGCGCGTCGCGGCCGGGGCGACGTGCATCATCTCGCGGTATTTATACAGCCAATACGCGACCGGCACGCTGCCCGGCGACTGGCTGATCGTCGATCAATTTACCGACTCGCGCATCGCGACGAAGCTCGCGCCGTTCCTCGGCGAGGCCAATGTCGCGCGCTACCGCTTTCAGGATCAGGTCGTCGAGTTCAAGCCGACGGCGACGCCCGACGAGCTCACCGTCACCGTGTTCGACCGCACGCGCATCGACGAATTCAAGAACGCGCTCATCGGCAAGGGGCCCGAGCCGGTCGATGCCGACCTGAACCACGACGGCCAATTCGACGTCGCCGACCTCGTGCTGCTCGTCAAGAAATTCGATTAAGGCCGCACATGGATTTCATCACGCACAGCCTTGTCGGGGCCGGAGTGGCGCGGGTGATCAATCCGCGGCCGAAGTGGCTGCCGCTGGCGACGCTCACCGGCGCGCTCGGCAGCCTCTTGATGGACAGCGACTCGTGGCTGGCGCTGCTCGGGCCGAATGCGTATGGGATTTATCACCGCAAAATCACGCACTGCATCGTGGCGCTCGTTTTCTGGGTGATTGTGTCGGTCCTGATCGTGCAAGCCGTCGCGTGCGTGAAGAAGTGGCGGCGGTTCGGATGGTTTCTGACGCCGAACCTGCCGCAGGGCGAAACGCCGACGCGCGCGCCGTGGGGAATGCTGATTTTGATTGCCGCTATCGCGGCCGCGTTCCATTGGATGGGTGACGCGATCACCGGATTCGGCAACCTCGTGCCGTTCTTCCCGTGGAACACGTGGGAAGTCAACATGGGCCTCGTGCTGTCGTTCGACTGGTTCATCTTCGGCGCGACGCTCTCGTGGCATCTGGCAAGCCGCAACATGAACCTGTCGCGAAAAAGAGAATATTTGCTTGCCGCCTGCTGGCTCATCTCAATTGCGATCTACCTGTCGATCCGATTCCAAATGGGTATTCGCACAGCCTGGTAGGCCGCGTCTGCCAAACGCGGCATCGGATTTTCGGCTATGATCGCGTATCCGGATAACATAAAATAGCGACGGCGAGTGTGTGTCGATTACGATTACGATTACGATTACGATTACGATTACGATTACGATTACGATTACGATTACGAGCACGAGCACGAACCGACAACTATGCTTCATGGCTGGCAACATCTCAGACCCGAGGATCGCGAAGCGATCCTGCGCGGCATTGCCGATGGCGGCGTTTACGGCGGGCCTTATCACATCGAGCTCGACTGGGTCGACAAATGCAACGCGCGCTGCTTCTTTTGCAACAGCACCGGCGTGCAGAACGGCGCGTCGCTCACGTGGGAGCGCGCCGAAAAGCTCGTCGAGGAAGCGTGCGGTCTCTGCCTGCGCTCGATCCGGCTTGCCGGAGGCGGCGAGCCGACACTGCACCCGCAGTTCATCAGCCTGCTCGACCTGCTAGCGCGGCGCGGGGTCGTTCTGGACAACCTGACGACAAACGGACTGCTGTTCACCGATTCCGTCGTTGAACATCTAGCGCGCACGCGCGTCGGCGAGATCCGCGTGAGCCTCAACTACGCGAACGAAGCCCAATACGAAAAGGCGATGGGCGTCCCGGCGCGCTTTTTCGGGCGCGTGGTGGACGGCATGAAGCGCATCGACGCCGCGCGCAAAAACGGCGGCTCGATCGAGCGCGTCACGACGCAGTTTTTCGTCCATCGCCCGACGGCGGGCAATATTTTGGAGATGTACCGGCTCGGCCGCGAGCTCGGCGTTGATGCGATGACATTCCGCGAATTGTCGCTGGTCGATCCCGAGCATTTCTACACGCCCGAACAGGTCCCGCAAATCCTCGACCAGCTGCGCGAAGTCATTCGCGACGACTGGCGCTCGGGGCGCGTCGAAATCCAGATGTTCAGCCACGGCGTGTGGCCGCAGGTGCGCGCGATCTACGACGAGTTGCACGCCGAGCTCGGCGGCGAGATGCCCACTTACGCACCGCGCGACGAGCAGTTCGACGTCAGCGACCGCTACTGCTACATCGGCTGGTATTCGATGATGATCATGGGCAGCCAGTCGGTGTTCCCGTGCTGCTACCTGATGCCGCACCCGAGCCTGCCGCCGCTGGAATCGGTCGCCGAGCGCGGCATCGACGAAGTGTGGCGCGGCCCGGGCTACACGCGGTTCCGCAAGGAAATGCGCGACTTCATGCTGAACCGCAGGCCGACGGCGTTCTTTAACCGGCGGATTCGGACGGTCCCGACGTGCTGCCAGTCGCACGACCAGTGCCCGCTCGCGCCGTTTCTCGCCGACCCCGAATTCTATGCCGAGGCCGATAAACGACTCGAAGCCGCGCGCGGCAGTTTTGGCAATCGCGGCCGCGAGCTGATCAACCGCGCGGCGCTCGCGATCGAACGGGCGATCAAGAAATAATTTCGTACAGCGATTTGCGAGACCCGAATGGGGCGGCAGGATTAAATCGATTTCTGTCGCCGCCTTCGGGGCTCGGATGTATGGGGCCGCTTAACCGGGGGCTCGCTCCGCTCGCGCCCCGGCTACAACCTGCCGGCCCTTCGGGCCTCGCACACACCGCGATCATTCAGGCAACACTTTTGTCAGGTGCTCTATCATATTATCCATTTCGAATTAAATTGCGACATATGCCCGAAGGCTTCATCAATCCCCGCCGATTACTTATCTCTCATCTATATATATGTTAAGATTAAGTGGAGGCGAACAGATGATGTCTCCGTTGATTGAACCGGCTTTGGATGAGGCGCGCGTCGAGGCGGAAACCAGGCGCATCGGCCGGGAGATCTTCGCCGGGCGCGACCGGCTGCGCGCGGGCTGGAGCGGCCTTGCGCACGAGCGGCTCGGCGAGTCGATCATGGAGATGGTCATGGGCGACGAGGAGCTGCGGCACGGACTGCTGCGCTTCGTCGATGCCTTTCCCGCCCTGCATTCGTCGGACCAGATCGCGCGGCACTTCGAGGAATACCTCGCGCCCGAGGGCAAATTGAGCGCGGGCATGGCGGCGGCGTTCCATCAACTCGCGCATCTTCTCGGGCGCACGCACTGGCTGTCGCGATACCCGGTGGCGTGGTCGAGCCGGCGCGCCATCCGGCTGCTCGCGCGGCGTTTCATCGCCGGCAACACGCCCGAACACGCCGCCGCGCGCCTGAACGAACACCAGCAGCACGGGTTCATGTTTTCGGTCGATCTGCTCGGCGAGCTCGTCGTGAGCGAGTCCGAGGCCGACGCCTATCAGTGCCGTTACCTGGAGATGATCGAACAGCTTGGTCAGTGGGTTCCACCGCCGGCCGATCCCGCCGGGCGCGTATTCGGCCCGCACATTAATATTTCGATCAAGCTCAGCTCGCTCACGGCGCGGTTCGACCCGATCGATGTGAATGGAACCGCCGCCGCCGTCATGCGCCGCGTCGTGCCGCTGCTCGAGGCCGCGCGCGACAACGACGTTTTCATCAACATCGACATGGAGCATTTCACGTATCGCGACCTGACGCTCGAAATCATCAGGCGGCTGCTCGAAACCGAATCGCTGCGCGGGTGGGACGGCATCGGCATGGTTGCGCAGGCGTATCTGCGCGACGCCGAAACGTCGCTCGAATCGATGCTCGAATGGCTGCGCGACCACAATCAGCCAATGACGATCCGTCTCGTAAAAGGCGCATACTGGGACAGCGAAGTGCTGTGGGCGAGCCAGCGCGGCTGGCCGGCGCCGGTCCTCAGCGTCAAGCGCCACACCGATGCGCAATACGAGCGCATGACGCGTCGGCTGCTTGCGGAACACGCGTTCGTGCGCACCGCGATCGCGAGCCACAACGTCCGCTCGATCGCGCACGCGCTTGCGCTGGCCAATGAAATGCGCGTTCCGCAAAGCCAGTTCGAGCTGCAGATGCTGTACGGCATGTCAGGGGCGCTCGGGCGCGCGCTCGTTTCGATGGGCCGGCGCGTGCGCATTTACACGCCGTGCGGGGAGCCGATCGCCGGGATGGCGTATCTCGTGCGGCGCATCCTCGAGAACACCTCGAACGAATCGTTCCTGCGGCAGGCCTCGCACGCCGGCGACGAGGAACGCCTGCTTGCCGACCCCAAGGAGACGCGACTATGAACGACGTCGATGGCAGCCAGTTGCCCGGGTTCGCGAACGAGCCGCACCTTGATTTTTCGCGCGCCGAGTCGCGCGACGCCTTTGCCGATGCGCTGGCGCATGTTCAGGCGAAACTGCCTCTTAACGAGCCGCTTGTGATCAACGGCCGCAGGATTGAAACAAGCGAACGCATTAAAATATTATCCCCGTCCGACGTCTCGCTGGTCGTCGGCGAGAGCGCATGCGCCGGCCAGGCCGAAACCGAACTGGCGATCGACGCCGCGGAGAAAGCGTTTCACGATTGGGCCGCGACGAGCGCGGCCGAGCGCGCCAATCTTCTATTAAAAGTCGCCGAAATCACGCGTGTGCGCCGGCTGGAGTTGGCCGCGATCGAAGTCTTCGAGTGCGCCAAACCGTGGCGCGAGGCCGACGCCGATATCTGCGAGGCGATCGACTTCATGGAGTATTACGCGCGCGAAATGCTGCGGCTCGGCGAGCCGCTGCGGCTTCAACCCGACGTTCTCGGCGAGAAAAACGAACTCGTGCGGCTGCCGCTCGGCGTCGTGGCCGTGATCGGGCCGTGGAATTTCCCGTTGGCCATTCCGGTTGGCATGATGTCGGCCGCGCTCGTGGCCGGCAATACGATCGTGTGGAAACCCGCCCGGCAATCGCCGCTCATCCTCGGCGAGATGATGAGAATCTTCGAGGAAGCGGGTGTTTCGGAGGGCGTAATCAATTACCTTCCCGGCCTCGGCGAGACGGCCGGCCGCATGCTCGTCGAATCACCGCGCGTGCACATGATCGCGTTCACCGGATCCCGTGAGGTGGGGCTGTCGATCCTGCGCGCGGCCGGCAAAGTCCCCGCCGGCCAGCGTTTCGTCAAGCGCATGGTGGTCGAGATGGGCGGCAAGAACGCGATGATCGTCGATGCGAGCGCGGACATCGACGCCGCGCTCGGCGACATCCTCGTCAGCGCGTTCGGCTACAGCGGCCAGAAATGCTCGGCGCTGTCGCGGCTGATCGTGCATGAATCGATCGCCGACGAACTGATCAAGAGGTTCCGGGACGCGGTCGATAGTTTGAAAATCGCGCCGGCGTGGGACCCCGGCTGCCAGGTCAACGCGCTGATCGACAACGACGCCCGCGTGCGCGTCGAACGCGCGATCGAACTCGGCTGCCGCGACGGCAGCGCGATCTATATCGGAAACCTGGGCGAATTCGAGAATCGCGGCCACTACGTCGCGCCCGCGATTTTTGAGGGCTTGCCGAAAGACCACGAACTCGTGCGGCAGGAGATTTTCGGCCCGGTCGTGATCGTGCTGCGCGCGCGCACGTTCGAGGAAGCAATCGAGATCGCGAACGATTCGGATTACGGCCTGACGGGCGGGGTCTTTTCGCGCACGCCGTCCAACCTCGAGCTGGCGCGCCGCGAAATGCAGTGCGGAAATTTGTATCTCAATCGCGCGATCACCGGCGCGATCGTCGGACGCCAGCCGTTCGGCGGAATGAAGCTCAGCGGCATCGGGGACAAAGCCGGTGGGCCGGGTTATTTACAGCAATTCATGACAAGCCGGGCAATCAGCGAGAACCTGATGCGGCACGGGTATGCGCCGGTAAAACAAACATAAATACGGTCACGAAAAGCTTAGCGTGGTCGAGCCGCAACCAAAAAAATGCAAACACGAAACACACGAAAGAAGAGCACGAAAAAACACGAAAAAAATTTGTCGCAGAGATGCAGAGTTGGACAGAGAGGCAGAGAATATTTCTGAACAGAAGAATTGAACAGGAGGAAACGGAGTAATTTCTATTGGCTGAAATCTCTGTTACCTCTGTTACCTCCGTTGCCTCCTGTTCAAAAATCTTGTCAGGAAAACAAGATTCTGACGGATAGTAGTACGAAAATGTTTTCACGCGAAAAAAACCCGCCGGAAAAACCCGGCGGGCTGTCTCGGGAGGAGAGACATCGTCGTGCAATCTTAATGGACCGAAGCGATGTCGCCGCCGGATACGGTTCCGTTGGTCGGGTCGTAACTGATCACTGTTTTGTTGTCCGTCGAATCCGGCCCGACGCTCCAGAGCTGATAAGTTTTCTTGTCGGCCGAAAGCGAATACAAGAGCGGCTTGCCGCTGAATGGATCGACCGGCACCGATTCGATGCATGCCGGCACGAGTTGCTTCAGATCGTCAGGATACGCGCCGTTGTCGATCCGATACAGTTCGAGTGCCGTCGCGACACGCGCCATCGCCATGCGCGCCACAGTCGTCAGGTAACGCACGTCGGCCTCGCGGAAGTTCGGCCACGAATGACTCAGGAACGGATGCGACTGCTCGAGCATCGACTTGAACGCGGCTTCCGTGTATCCCTTCGCCTCGCGCTCCCAATACGGCGTGTGGATCCTGGCCACTTCCCAATCGACCAGACTCTTATGATCAGCCTCGATTTTGTCCACGTTCTTGATGAAATCGTCGGCCTTTATGGGTGCTTTGCCTTCGGCGTACCACTTGTTGAATTCCACGCGGAACGCGTCGGGATCCTTGCGGGCCTTGTCAAACACCCACTGCGCGCAGTTGAACTCGCCTGCGAGCGCATCGATGAACTGGCCCTGGGTGGACTCGACTTTCTTGAGCCTGACCGCAAGGCGTTCGAGGTCGCCACGATCCAGCTTTCCGGATGCAACGAGCCTCGTGATCTGGTCGAGCGCCATTCTTTCAATGTAAACCGAAATCAAGCCGCCGATCAGCGTGGCCTTCGGCGCGCCGTAATCGCGGCCCATCGTGAGCGCCGCGAGGTAATCGTCGAGCGCCTGCGTGTATTTGCCCTGCGACTCGAGCCAGCAGCCTTCGACGCAGAGCATCTTGCCGAGCGTCTGCGCCGCGAGGAAGTTCGGCACCGGCGTGTCGGGTCCGAAATCGCCGACAAAATTCTCCGCATGGTCGAGCGCGACGGCCTTGCGGACTTGCGCCATCGACGTCTCGAAGCGCGCGAGCGTTGTCAGCAGCGGCGTGCTCTTTTCGGTCCAGCCGTTGGCAAGGGTTGCCTGTATCAGATCGATCTCGTCTCCCATGCCGACAAGTGGCACGCGCCCCATCTGAACCGACGCTTCGATATAGTAGAGCATTGCATTATCGCGCCCGGTCTTTTCGCGAATCGCAACTAATTCATCGCGCAATTTTTTCGTATCGTTGAGGCGCGACTGTTCTCGTTCCGGCGACCACAAATCATGCAGCCTCACGACCTGCACGATGTCACCTTGGGGCGTCGCCTCTTTCGAGAACGGCCCTTTCATCTGAATGCTGCCGCTGTCGTCCTTACCGTCGGGGCCAACGCTGTAGATGGTCGCCTCCTGCCGGTCCCTGCTGAGCATATACGAGAGCGGTCGCTCAACTGCGAAAAGATCGTTCGGAACGCGATCGAGCTTTGTCTCTGGACCGGGTAACTGGCTCAGGCTATCAGGTAGGGCGTGGTGACGCTGAACATAGACTGCAATGGCTGCTGCCACCCACGATATATCGGACCGCTGCCGCAGGATCTTATCTTTCAGGTCCTGAGACAAACCGGCCAACTCGTCATACGTCTTTCCGTCCTTGGCGAGTATCATCGGTTTCGATCCGACCGGATTGGCATTGGATGTATTGGTTGGCTTTCTTACGGGCGTCGGCGCCTGCGCATGAGCCGGTTCTCGAAAACCAAAACCCATTGTAAGACCGACAAGCGCCACGATCGCCAGGCCGCTGAGCGCGGCCGTGTTGAGACGCGACGAAAGGCGGATCGGGTTGGAAAGGAGCGACGCGATGCGCTTGCCGATCTGCGTGCGCGTCGCGCAGAGTCCCGCGCGCAGCATGCGCTGGCGGTTCAGCCGGTGCTCGAGCACCCAGTAAAGCTGCTCGGCGTAGCTGCGCGCGTCGTCGTTCGTGCTGAGCAACGCGCGGTCGCACGCCAGCTCCATCGACTCTTCCCACTTGCGCCCAGCCCACCACACCGCCGGGTGGAAGAAGAACAAAACTTCCGAGACGCGCCGCACGGCAAGCCCGAGCGGGTCGCGCATTTTGAAGTGCATCAGCTCGTGGCGCAGGAGCCACGCGAACTGCTCGGGGCGGGCCTGCTCGGCGATCCACGCCGGCAGCAGCACGACCGGATGAATGATGCCGGCGAGCGCCGGCGAATCGAGCGCATCGGAAATGCGCAGGTTGGGCAACTTCGTCAAGCCGAGGTCACGCGCAACTTCATCAAACACACGCTGAAGCTCGGGCGACGGCGCACCGGCGCGGCCGACGAGCGACTTGAGCCGGCGCATGTCGATCAATAAATACGCGGTCAAACCCAGCACGACCGCGAGCCACGCATATTCCAGCGCGCGAATCGGCGAGATCGCGCTCCACACAGTGTGTTCAGACGTTTTGTGAACGGCAGGAGCCGGCGCGGCAATGGTCGAACTTGCTTGAATCGCTGCCGGTGCCTGGGAACTCACAATCGCGCCCGGCTTTAACGCGACGTCGGATTTGGCGATCTCATTCAAAGCCTGATTCACCGCGGCTTCGTGCTCGACCGCCGCAGTCATCGCCGGCGCGGCGTCGAATCTGAGGAGCGGAACCGGCGTGCCGATGACGAGACCCAGGATCGGCTTGGCGAGAACAACGAGCCACAGCAGCGCGCACAGGCGCGGCGTGGAGAGCCGCAGCGCGCGGATCAGCATCGCGACGATCGCGGCGAAAACGACCAGCTCCAGGCTGACCAACACAAGCCTGGCGACAAACGGGTTTTGCGCCGCGACGCGCGCGGCCTCATTCAGCGTCCATCCGTTCATGGCCTGCTCTCCTTTTTCTTCGACTCGCGCAGCAGCGACTTGAGTTCGCTCAGTTCGGCCTCGCCGACCTCTTCCTCTTTGACCAGGTGCGCCAGCAGTCGCTGCGGCGACCCGCCAAAGAAATCGCGCATGACCTGGCGCAGCGAGCGCGTCGCGACCTTTTCCTTCGGCACGACCGGCGCGAAGCGGAGCACGCGCTCAACCGTTGGAATGGGTTCAATAAAACCTTTGCCGCGCAGGTTGGCGAGGACGGTGTGGATGGTGGTGCCGGCGAGCGGGCGCTTTTTGCCGAGCGAGGCGCCGACCTCGGACGCGGTGGCGTTGCCGCGGTCCCACACGACCTGCATGATCTCCAGCTCGAGCCCGGTCAGCTGCGGCGCCCCGGAATCCGCTTTCTTTTTTCTAGCCATCGAGCTCCTCCATTGACATCGTCTTGTCTCTATATTTATAGAGTCTCTCGCCGGGCGTCAACTATTTTTTTCAAATTCGTCTAGATCGGCGGCATCAGCGCGGCGAAGCCGCAACTATAAATCCCAGATAAACACGAAACACACGAAAATAAGCACGAATATTCACGAAATGCAGAATTGTTGTCGCGGAGACGCAGAGTGGGGCAGAGAAGCAGAGAGATCAGGGATGAACAGGAGGCAACAGAGGAAACGGGGATATTTATAAAGGGCCGGCTAGGATGCCGGCCCTTTTCTTGTTGGAGTTTTTGCGGTTTTGCGTGGGGCTTTGTTTACCGGAATTTTTCCGGCTCGATGCCGTATTCGCGGATTTTCTTGTAGAGATACGGCCGGCCGACGCGGCTGAAACGCGAGGCCATGGTCATGTTGCCGCGCGTGCGCTTGAGCAGGCCGTTGAAATACTCGGTCTCGAAGCGGCGCTTGGCTTCCTTGAGCGGCATGTTGCCGAAGCCGTTCGTGCGGCGCTGCTCGGCCGTATTGTGCTCGGGCTTGCCGCGAATCTCTTCCGGCAGGTCGTCGAACTCGATCTGCGCTCCCCTCGCCGAACCGACAAGCTGCTCGACCACATCTTTCAGCTCGACGAGGTTGCGAGGCCAATCGTGTTGGAAAAACGAGAGCATCGCCTGGCTTGAAAAGCCCGACGCCTGAGCCGTGCGGCCGTTCTGGGCGGCCAGGGCCTGCCGCAGGAAGTGCTGCGCGAGCATCGGGATGTCCTCGCGGCGTTCGCGAAGCGGCGGCACGCGCACCTGCAGGACGTTCATGCGGTAGAACAGCTCGCGGTCGAACTGGCCGGACTCGACGCGCCCGAACAGGTTCGGGTCGGCAGTAACCATGATCCGCGCGAGCGGCTGCGGCGCGCCGGGCGTTTCGTCCTGGAAGAACGGGTGGTGCAAAAATTCAAGCAGCCGACGCTGCGCCGGGGCCGGCAGCATCTCGATCCGGTGCAGGACGATCGTGCCTTTGCCGGCGCGCGCAAACGCCGAGTGCCCCTGGTGCGGCCCGAGCGCATGCGCGCCGCGCCCGACGGGGCCGAACACTTCGCTCCCGGCCGGATCGCCGGCGCACGCCGCGCAATCGACGACGACGATGGGGTTGCGGGCGCGGCTGCCGCGCGCGTGCAGCGCCTGCGCGACCTCGATCTTCTCCACGCCGTCCTCGCCGCTGATCAGCACCGTGCCGTCGGTGCGCGCGACCTGGTCGAGCAGGCGATACATCGCGCGCATCGGCGCCGAGCCGCCGATCAGCGACTCGTAGCTGACGCGGTCGTCGATCATCTGGCTGAGGCGCACATTCTGCTGTTCGAGCTGGCGGATTTCGCCTTGGGCAAGGAGCCACTGCGCGACCTGGTGCGGCTCGAGGTCGCGCGGCAGCACGAGCCGCACGCCGAGCGAACGCAGCACGTGCTCGTAGCCCTCCATCCCCTGCGCGACAAGCACCAGGGTGCGGCAACCGTCGAGCGTCGCCAGTTCCTCGCGCAGGCGCTTGACGTCGAGGTCGCGCGGCCGGGTGATCCCGATGAGCGCGAAATCCGGGGCATCCTGCCTCACGCCGGAGCGCGCGTCGGCGAAGTTCGCCCCGATCCGCGGCTCAAACCCGAGCGGCCGCAGCGTGTCGGCCAGCGCGCGCGCGTAATGGTCCTCGGGATCAACGATAATGATTTCAAAACGGTCGTTCCACATTGGCTCGGCCACTCAGGGGAGAGATCTGGCCCGGCGAAAAGGCCGGACTCCGACACGTTTCGTATCGGATCGAACGGCCGGCAGCTTTAGCATGAAATAAACGACCTGCAAGACGAGCAATCAGAGTATGCGGCGCGGGGCGCGATGCGCGCCGGTGAGGCGCCATTTCTTGATCGACGGCCCGGCCAGCGTGACGATCGCAAACGCAAAGGCGGCCGACACCCCCCACCCCGGCGCGAGCGGAACGTCGGTCTGATAGATGATGATTGGAAACGCGATCGAAACGGCGCCAAGCCCCAGCATCACGAAAAACGGCTTGTCGTGGCCCCAGATGATCCACCGCAGCGTGAACACCCGGCCCCAGAATCCGATCGGCGAGGATGTATAGATGTAATACAAGAACACCCGGCCGGCCAGCATGAACAGGAACACAAGCAGGAAACCAAACGCGACGAACAGGGCCGCGGGCATCAGTTCGCCCAGTTTCGCCGCCGAATGCCGGGCAAGGATCAATTCGCGCACGATCACCAGCCGCCGAACCGCGACGAACACCCACCACCCGATCGTCAGGCTCAGCAACACCCGCGTGCGGCGCGCCATCATGAACATCTCGATTTTGGGCGCAAGGTAGATCCCCATCGGGCTCAATTTGCCTTCGTGGCGCAACGGGTCGATCAGGTATTTGCCATCGGCTCTTCTGGGGGGATATTGCTGCCGCCGCATGAGCCATGTGTCGGTCCACGGGAAATCGCGAATGCTCCGGCGCAGGCCGCTGCTCGCGATCGCGGCCATCGCCACCAGCAACGCGATCCACCACGCGACATCGACGAACAGTGGCGCGGAGCCGAACAGGGCCGCGATCGCAAGCGCCGTTCCGGGCCGGCCGATGCCTGACAAAAGAGACGCCGCCGCAAAACAGTAAAAAAGGAGAACGACCGCGCCGGTCAGGCCGAATGTCGCCGCCGCCACATGCGCAAAATGATACTGCGCGACGAAATCCGGGAACCTGAGCCAGATGCAGATGAACGCAAGCATCGCCATGCCGGCCACCGCGACGAGGTCCTCCCAGACGAGTTCGACCGGGCCGAACGGCAGGGCCTTGCCCGGATGCCACGGCGTCAGCTTCAACCACTCCAGGTATTTCGGATTGGCCGCCGGATGGAATCCCCTGGCGCGAATCATTCCATAACCCATCATCACGAAGAACATCATGGGCAAAATGCTAACTTCCGAGCCCTCCACGCCCGGCCACAGGGTCTCCCATGCGAGGAGAGCTGATAGAACAGCCAATCCAATCACGAAAAGGCTTTTCGGGATCACGCGCAGGCATGTGGGTTCGATTCTGTGCCGCTGGCGTTGGCGCGAGGGGCGGTTCGCGACCGTCTGGCCGGAAAAGGCCTCCCCGAAGCCCTTGGGGAAAAACTTCTTCCCCCATGCGTCCATCTGCGCCTCAAGCTCATTGGGCTTGCGTGCGGATGCCTGCGGCTGCGCCGTCGCGCCGCCCTGAACGCGCTCGGGCAATTGGAGCCTGAATTTTCCCGTCAGATGCCACGTCCTTGGATCGGGACCGCTCGCGAGCATCAACAACTCTCCCACGGCGCACAGACTCATATTGTAGTGCAGCGGAACGCCGAGCCGATGCAGCCCGAAAGGCAGTCCCGCTCCGATCGCGAGCGCAAGGAGTGGGAGCAGCCGCATGCCGTCGTAACCGGGAACCACAAGCGGCCCATGCGTGAACCGGCCGAAAAATGAAGTCGGGCTGATGACGTTTTCAAAGTACGCGCGGAAATATGGCGCGATCGACAGGGCCATGCAAATGGCGTACACGATTCCCGCAAATCCGAGGAATTGCCGATCGACCTTGCCGCCATTGACCGCGGCGGCGAAATACATGATGGCGTGAATCCACCAGCCGACCATCACCGCCCACGCCGGCGAAAGGAAGAAGCCTTTCTCCGTCTTGATCGAGGCGCCAGTCAGGATCCTGTAATGGCCGGTCTCGACCTCGGGTTCTGCGTCGGGTTTCCATGGGAATTGGCGAAGCGACCGAACGGCCTCGAATGCAAGGACCGCATAAACGACAAGAATCGGCGGGATCACGAACGCCGGATTTTTCGCGGAGGCGGCCCAGACGACACCGCCAAGCACGAACCAGCAAATATACACGGGCCGGAACATTTCGACTTTCAGCAGGATGTAGCTATAGACCAGAATGCACGGCGCGGCGTAGGCCATCATCGGCGCACACCAGATCAACGGCGGCATCGCCCATTTAAACAGCAGCGTCATCAAAACAAGAATGAAGCCGTCCTCCCACGACACGATCGCCGGCCCGAGCGGCAACGGCTTGCGCCAGTTCCACGGCGTCATCTTCAGCCATCCAAGATACTTCGGCTGAATCGCGGGATGGAACGTTACCGAGCGCTGAATGCCGCAACCCAGCATCACGACAACACCGGTCACAATGCCCATGATGCTCAGGAAATCGTAATAAAACGCGCCCTTGCTGAATCCGGCGCCGATCGTGAACACGATCGACACGACCAGGATCAGGCAAATCAACGGGTGCAGCCGGAGGCCGCCGCCGGACAGGATTTTGCGAATTCGCCGGATCATGAGCGGGTCTTGAAGTAGTTGTCGATGTGCTCGCGCGTGGCGGGGCTGAGCAGTTTTTCGAGGACGTCCTGAAGCGAACCGCTGCAGCCGGTCTGCTGGCGCAGTCCCGCGACCGTGTCGCACGCCTTGATCTGGCCGTCGGCGATGATCGCGATACGGTCGGCGAGTTCCTCGACGATCTCCGGCACCGGCACGGCGATGACGAACGTCATGTCGTCGCCCTGCGAAAGCCGCTGCAAAAGGCTCTTGAGCGCGATGATGCCGGCCGGGTCCAGGCCGCCCGAGAACGGCTCGTCGAGCAGCAGGATCGGCGCCTCGGTCACGAACACCGACGCCAGCGCGATCTTCTTGGTCTGGCCGGTCGAGTAGGAACCGATCGGCGAATCGCCCTTCGCGGTCAGGTCAAACAGCTCGAGCAGCCGGTCGATGTGCTCCATCAGCCGCAGTTCATCGACGCCGTAGAGCCGGCCGACGGCCAGCAGGAACTCGCGGCCGGTGTGGCCCGTCGGCAGCCACGGGTCGGCCGGCAGGTACGCGACCTTTTTGCGGATCGCCAGCTCGTTCTCCTCGCTGCTGCGCCGGCGCATGCCGCCGATTTCGACGTAGCCGCGCTGCGGCCACAGCGCGCCGGCCATCACCGACAGCAGCGTGCTTTTGCCCATGCCGTTGGGTCCCATCAGCGCCAGCAGCTCGCCGCCCTTGACTTCGAGATTGACGCCGCGCAGCACCGGCCGGATCCCGTAATGTTGAACCACGTCCACAACCCGGATCATATGCATCTCCGTTCCGCGAAAAACTTCCATGGCAACCACCCCATCTTTCCAAAGTCGCCCGCAAACTCGCAACGAGATTCGGAAATTTTGAACCACAGAGACACGGAGGCGCGGAGAAACCGGAATTTTTCGGCATCGGACGCGTGTGGGGAGATGGGCCAAGGTGACATCTCATATTTTTCAATCATCTTCGTGCCTCCGTGTCTCCGTGGTTCAGCTTGAATTTGATTAAGGATTGAGGGGGATTGACGACCGACGATTTACGATTGACGATTGTGCACCAACGCATGACCATGGGCGTGTCGCGATTGATTGGTTTTTGAATCGTCAATCGTCAATCCTTCGAAGGTGACCACGCAACATGAGCCAAGCCATTCGCGTCGGCGTGATCGGTGCCGGAACCAACACGAAACTGCACCACATCCCGGGCCTGCAGGCGATCGAGGGCGTCGAGATCGTCACGGTCTGCAACCGCAGCCGCGAGTCCTCCGAACGCGTGGCGAAGGAATTCAACATCCCGAGCACGCACGCGCACTGGACCGACGTGATCGAGGATGAAACCATCGACGCGATCGTCATCGGCACGTGGCCCTACCTGCATGCGCCGATCACGATCGAGGCGCTCGAGGCCGGCAAGCACGTGCTCGTCGAGGCGCGCATGGCAATGGACGCGGTCGAGGCGCGCCAGATGTATGAGACCTCCGTCGCGCACCCCGAACTGGTCGCGCAGGTTGTGCCGTCGCCGTTCACGCTCGGCGTCGATGCGACGGTGAAAAGACTGATCGCGGAAGGGTTCATCGGCGAACCGCTCGCGATCGAAATCCACCATGGCAACACATTGCTCGATCGCGATTCGCCGCTGCACTGGCGGCAGGACTCGGACCTGAGCGGGCACAACGTGCTCACGATGGGCATCTGGTATGAGTCGTTGATGCGGTGGGTCGGCGAGGCGACGCGCGTCACGGCGATGGGGCGCGTGTTTCAAAAGATGCGGCGCGCGGCGGACGGCAGCATGCGCGCCGTGCGCGTGCCTGAGCACGTCGAGATCATCGCCGACATGGCCTGCGGCGCGCTCGCGCATATGCGGTTCTCGGCGGTGACGGGCATGGCTAGCGGACCCGAGGCGTTCGTTTACGGCAGCGACGGAACACTGCGGTTCGACGGCGCGGATCTTTTCGGCGGCCGCCGAGGCGACAAGGAATTAAAGAAGATCGAGATTCCCTCGAACGAGCGCGCCAGCTGGCGCGTCGAGGCCGAGTTCATCGGCGCGATCCGCGGCGAGGAACCCGTGCGCCTGACCACGTTCCGTGACGGCGTCAAATACATGGAGTTCACGACGGCGGTGGCGCAAAGCATCGAGAGCGGCGGGACCATCGAATTGCCGATGGTGTAAACCGGGCGTTCGCAACCGGGCAAACTGAAGTTTGAACTCCGAACATGAGTTCCACCTCCTCAACGTCGCCGTTGGAATTCCTGTTCGGAGTTCAAACTTTAGTTTGCTCTTCTGAAAATCCAAAAATCATTTTGCCTTCTTTTGCGCGACGCCGCACGGCGGGCAGATTGTGTCGCGCATCACATGCCAGAAATCATTTCGCGATATATATTCCTTATCGTTGGTGGTTTCCAGGGCGCCGTGGGTCGCCGTCATGGCGCCGCAAGTTTCATTCATGTTTTTGTTTCCGATTCGGAAAGGGGGCCGACCATGAAGACCTTTCTGATCGCTCTCGCGTGCCTTGCCACGGCCGCATGCTCGTCAAAGTTGACGCCCGCCGAAAACACCGTCCTCTCGCTGGTGCTGCAGTCGCAGGCCGACAAGGATGGGCGCTACACGGTCGTCCATCCCGAAACCGAAATCTTCGGCCTGGCCAATCCTGCGGACTCCAAGGAGGTCGAGCAGGTGAAGAAAGGGGTCATGAAGGAGATGGCGATTCAGCAATACGACATCGGACCCATGCTCGACCGGCTGTTCAAGATCAACCGCAAACCCTCCGCGCTGTCGCTTCAATCCGAACCCGAAAAAGGCTACGTGATCGACTATGACGAACACTACAGGTCATATTTCAAGAAGGGGGCAGGCGGCTGGGACAAGTTCTACAAGGAGAATCCCAAGGCCCACGGCATGACGGGAGTGTCGCGTCCCGTGATCGATGACAAGAACGGGCTGGTCCTCGTCTATCGCGGCACGCAAAGCCACTGGCTGGCCGGCGCCGGGTTCATCATTCTCTACGAATTCAAGGACGGCAAACTGAAAGAGCTGAAGAAAACGATGCTGTGGATTTCGTGAGTAAAAAGGGCGGCGCAATGTCTGATTGCGCCGCCCTTCGATTTTCGAATTCCAAATGATTGCTCCCCCCTCCTTATGGCACAGGCGGGCGTCTGCCCGTCATGAGGCCCATCACCAGCGCAATGACAAAGAATACAATGAAGATGAAGAAGAGGATCTCGGCAATGCTCGCGGCGGTCCCAGCGATGCCGCCGAAACCAAGCACGCCCGCGATCAATGCGATCACCAGGAAGACGATGGCCCAGTATAGCATGGTCGATACTCCTTATCCTGATGTTTTCGGCAGCGGCCGGGAAGCCGCTAGCGTTGACTCACTGTGTTTCAAGGTTTGAACAAGCTTCTGATTTCCTTTTGCTCTGTCAATGTTCAGTTTAAAAGACGTTTGGCCGGTTCGATATCGGGGCAATGACCATTTCGGCATGAGGGTTTTCTGCATAATTTTATTTGGTTTAGGGAGCCACAATATCTGAAAATAGGGTGGACAACCTGATAGCAGATTGTTTAATATTGAATATGGAAGGTCGGTTTCATTACAGAAATCGCCATATTATGAATTACTTCATAAGGCCTCTGAGAGAATTACTAATTCTGCGATTCAGGCCTAAATGTGGAGGGGGTGTTTTTTATGGCAGCTCACGTTCACGTCGAAGTTGGAAACGCAGCCAGTGAACTCGATCCCATCTTCAGTGACGCTATCAAGCGGCTTGATCGCGCCGCCCAATACGCCGAGATCGAGCCCGAGGCCTTGGAACGGCTGAAGACGCACAAGTCGATCCTGCAGGTTTCCATTCCCGTCCGCATGGACGACGGTTCGCTTCGGATTTTCACCGGCTACCGCGCCCGGCACAACGACACGCTTGGGCCGACCAAGGGCGGCATCCGCTACCACCCGAATGTTTCGATCAGCGAAGTCAAGGCGCTGTCGTTCTGGATGACGTGCAAGTGCGCGTGCGTCGGCCTGCCCTACGGCGGCGGAAAGGGCGGCATCATCGTCGATGTCAAGGAGCTGTCCAACGCCGAGCTCGAGCGGCTGAGCCGCGGCTACATCCGCCAGATCGCCGACCTGATCGGTCCCGACCTCGACATCCCCGCCCCGGACATGTACACCAACGCGCGCATCATGGCCTGGATGCTCGACGAATACAATACGATCAAGCGCGGCAGCTATCCGGCCGTCATCACCGGCAAGCCGCTGGGCCTGGGTGGCAGCCTCGGCCGCGACGACGCAACCGGCCGCGGCGGCTATTACTGCCTGATCGACCTGGCCAAGAAGCGCCAGTGGAAACCGTCCGAGATCAAGGTTGCGATCCAGGGCTACGGCAACGCCGCGCAGGCCATCGCGCGCCTGCTCTACAGGGACGGCTACAAGATCGTCGCGATCAGCGACTCGGCCAGCGGCATTCACAACGAAAACGGCCTCGACATCATGCAGGCCGAACAGATCAAGAACAAGACCGGCCGCGTGGCCGCGTGCCTCGAGAGCATCAAGTGCGAGCCGATCACCAACGCCGACCTGCTCGAACTGAACGTCGATGTGCTCGTCCCGGCGGCGATGGAAAACATGATCACGATCGAGAACGCCGCGCGCATCCGGGCCTCGGTGGTCGTCGAGCTGGCCAACGGCCCGACCACGACCGACGCCGACGAGATCCTCAACAGGAACGGCGTGTTCATGCTGCCGGACATCCTGGCCAACGCCGGCGGCGTCACGGTCAGCTACTTCGAATGGGTGCAGAACCGCGCGTGCTACTACTGGTCGCTCGACGAGGTGCACGACCGCCTGCAGACGATCATGGTGCGCGAGTTCAACAGCATCTACGACCTGAGCAAGGAAAAGAAGATCGACATGCGCACGGCGGCTTACGCCCACGCGATCCGCAGGATCGGCCGCGCCATCGAGTCGATGGGCACGGTAAAATACTTCGCGAAGTAAGATCAGGCGTTGAAACAACGAAAGGGCCGGGCGCGAAAACGCCCGGCTTTTTTATTTCCCGGGATCGTGTGTTGACAAAGCGGAAGGTTAGGAATATGAGATCACCAGTGGATGCAACAGTGGATCGCACGGCGCACTAAAACCGTTTACAATCTTTTGAGTGGCCGAAAGGGGATTTGTGGTGAAAACCAGACTGCTCCTTTTGATCCTTGCTTTGTTTTTCCCGAGCATCCTGCCGGCCCAAAACACACCGACCGTAAACGACATCATGGAAAAATACCGTGCGACGCAGGCCGCGCAGAGCAGGATCTGGTTCCAATACCGCGTCGAATCGAAAGGCTTCAACATCCTTTCCGGCCAGTGGACGGCCCAATCCGGGCACAAGACGATTTACGTCGCCGGCACGTTCGCGCGCGACGGCGAGCGCTGCGCGTATCGTCAGGATTACTGGGGCCACATCGAAAGCCCCAGGGAATTCACGCCCGAAAACCAGGCAAAGCACCGGAGCCGCCTTTGGGACGGCAAGCAACATTACCAATACGCCACCGCGAAGAAGGGCGACACCGCCCATGTCGGATTGCTGTATATCAACAAGAGCTCCGACGCAAGAAGCCAGGCGGGTGAAATCACGTCAAGCTTCACCGGGGGCTCCCTGATGGGTTACATGCACGGACCGAACGCGAAGCCGGAGAGGATCGAAGACATCATGCGCGCGGCCAGGACGGTTTCGCTGAGAGTAAAGCCCGAAATGGTCGGCGGCTCGATGTGTCATGTGGCCGATTTCAAAATCGCGCCGCACAGGATGGCCTCGACTCGCGTCACCTCGCACGAGGGATACACGGTCTGGTTCGATCCCGAACACGGCTGGCTGCCGGCGAAACTGGAATCGACGATTTCGGCGATCGAGAACGGCAAGTTGATCATGAAGGTCACCGAAATCGTGAGCGATGTTCGATTCACTCGCATTGGCTCGGTGTGGATCCCGACCGAGGCGACCCGAACCGCTCGGAGCGAGAGACCGAAAGGCGAATACTCCGACGGCGTGGATAAAATCAAAATCACGAATGCCGTGATCAATCCCGATTTCGAAAAGATCCGCGCGTTCTACCCGGACGACGTCCGCGACGGATCGACGGTTATGTTTGTCGGGAACGATGCCGAATACAAGTGGCAAGGCGGGAAGCTGACGCCGGTCGTGCGCGCCAAACCGAGTTCGGGCGGCCACGTCAACTGGACCGAATGGAAGCCGGTCGAACAGCTCGTCGGGTATTGACGGGCAGCTCGGGTCATCGACCCGTATGTGTTGAACGCCTTCTTTCAAACCGTTGAAACGGTTTCCGGCCGGATACGGACGTTCGACCCCGCGATTCATCGCGGGGTCAAGACAATCCTTCCTTCAGGAAACCGTTTCAACGGGAGCCTCTTGCAAAAAGGAAAAAACTTAATGTGGAGTGCGGCAGCTTGCTCCCCGTCCGCATACCAGCCAGTCACGGGCAAGCAAGCTTGCCCGGCGAAAGCGGGAGCAAGCTCCCGCACTCGTGCGCCTGAAAGG
>JAJFUE010000214.1 GCA_021372575.1 bacterium
CGGGTGTTCTTCCAGATATCTACACATTCCACCGCTACACCTGGAATTCCACTTGCCTCTACCACACTCGAGCCACGCAGTTTCCAACGACCTCTTCTCGTTGAGCGATGAAGATTTCACGTCAGACTTGCGCGGCCGCCTACGCACCCTTTACGCCCAGTAAATCCGAATAACGCTTGCCCCCTCCGTATTACCGCGGCTGCTGGCACGGAGTTAGCCGGGGCTTCCTCTGGTGGTACCGTCCCTCCCGTATTCGCCATACGGGCATTCTTCCCACCTGACAGCGGTTTA
This sequence comes from bacterium, assembly GCA_021372575.1. Lineage (GTDB taxonomy): Bacteria > Sumerlaeota > Sumerlaeia > MVZB01 > MVZB01 > JAJFUE01. The sequence continues at coordinate 292 of JAJFUE010000214.1, forward strand.
CGACCCGAAGGCCTTCAATCCCGCACGCGGCGTCGCTCGGTCAGGGTTGCCCCCATTGCCGAAGCCTCTAGACTGCTGCCCCCCGTAGGAGTCTGGACCGTATCTCAGTTCCAGTGTGGCTGACCACCCTCTCAGGCCAGCTACCGATCGTAGCCTTGGTGAGCCATTACCTCGCCAACAAGCTAATCGGGGGCGGGCTGATCCTGAAGCGCACTACTGCTTTAAATCATCGGACCGGAGTCTTCAGATTCACATGCGGTATTAGCAAGCGTTTCCGCCTGTTATCCCCCACTTCAGGGCACATTACCCACCTGTTACTCACCAGTTCGCCGCTTTACTCGCGGTATTGCTACCACTTTCTCGCACGACTTGCATGCCTAATCCACGCCGCCAGCGTTCATTCTGAGCCAGGATCAAACTCTCCATTAATAGAACTTGAGTTCCACTTTGTGGAGATTTTGAAAGGCCACCGACCGACTCAAGTGACGGTCGGCGCCAGTGTTTCTCTCTGGATCTACCGAACTCGATCTGGCCGCATCGGCATTCCAACTCAGGAATTGCCTTTGCTGCTCTCTATTCAGATTTCAAAGAACGGACCGGGTCCAGCGACCCCTTTTCCGCTTCCTCTACTGCCGCCAACCCTTCCGGGCCAGCCGCAAAAGACCTGTTTGTATCAAACCCCTGCGCGCCTGTCAAGACCCTCGAGTCACTTTTTTTTCGACCCTCGTCAGGCCGAACCGTGACACCTCTTCCGCCCGGCATTGGCTGCCGGCCGAAACTCTTCCCGGCGTCAGGGCAACTATTTCTTTTATCTCAAAGTGCCCTGCCGAGTCAAGAGGCTTTTTTCGATTTTTTCGCGAGGGCTTTTGTCGCGCCGGCCGTGCGCTCCAAAGGCGCTCCTGACCGGGGTCTCGTCTTTCAAAACCAAGGACCCGTTCGACTGATTCTCATCTGCCACCCTGCGCTTCTCAGGTCCCCCGGACCTTTCCGCCTCATCGGCTTCAGGTCCCCGTCTCGCAAGGCTCGGTTATCATACCGGTTTTGAACGGCTTGTCAACCCCCTTTCTGCAAAAAATCTTTTGCGCTCATAAGTCCTACAATATCAACATTATAATTCGACCGTGGTCCCCGCCGGCCTCAAATCGCCGCTCATTTTTCCGGAAAAAAAAGATTTTCCGGTCCGAATCGCGTCAGTTCAATTGGGCTGACACCGGCCACGCCGTCCCCCATCAAGAGAAACGCGCCGGGGCATGGGTCTTATGGGCCTGGGCCCGATGGATCCGATGAGTCCGATGCGTCCTATGGGACCCATGGCAGGGTGTTGAAACAGTCCCGAAGGGACGGCGGCTTTCAGCCCGCCACGGCCATGGCGGGGAAAAGACCCAATAACACCGCGAGTCCCGGATGGACGATCGAACATGTCCTTTGGATGGAATTCGTTTTTCAACATCCTGATAGGGCCCATGGCCATATCTGGATTGTTAATATTAGATTTATATTTTGGCTTCGATATAATGATTTCGGGCTTTGAAAATCTAACGGTAATCAACCGCATAAATCATAATATTAGATTTCAACAATCTTTGCCTTGGGCCTCAGCGTCGGTGTCGCCAGCTGCCGCCGGAGCTCTTCCAGCAGGTGCCGGATCACCGACGGATCGAAGCCTTCCTCCAGGTGCGGGACGAAGTCTTTTTCGCGCGCATTGCCGTCCAGGCCATCGGCGACGGCCTGGCACAGGGCTGCCGCCACGCGCGGGTCGAACTGCATGTCCAGGTTGCCGTGGATCTGTTCGACGACCTTGTCGAAGCTCAGCCGGGGGCGCCACGGCTGGTCGCTCGTCATGGCATCGAACGACTCGGCCATCATCAGCACCTTGGCCTCGATCGAAATCTGGTCGCCCTTGAGGTGGTCGGGGTAACCGCGCCCGTCGAGCCGCTCGTGATGGTGCCGGATAATGCGCGCCACGTCGCCCCACGGGAACCGCAGGTGGCTGATGAGATCGTAGCCGATCCGCGGGTGTTCCTCGACTTCGCGCCGCTCATTGGCGCTCAGCGGGCCGGGGCTTTCGAGCAGGTCGCGGCTGATGATCTGTTTGCCGATGTCGTGCAGCAACCCCGCCAGGTACAGCCTGTCGCACACTTCCGGCGCGAGGTTCAACCTGCGGCCGGTTTCGGCGGCCAGCGCGGCGACGCGCAGCGAGTGGCTCGGACGGGCGTCCTCACTCGGGCCGTCGATCACGCCCGCCATCATGCGCAGCGTTTCGAGGTAAATCTGGCGCAATTGGCGGCCGGCCGTCTGCAGCTGCATGACCTGGTCGGCCAGCCGCCGGCGCACGCGCGAGTCGGCCACCGGCAGCGCGATCATCGTCGCCATCTGCTCGAGGATATCGAGTTGCACGTCACTGTAGGTCTTGCCGGCCAGCGGCGCGCTGAGCAGCAGCAGCCCGATCAACGCCCCGCCGGTGACAAGCGGCGCCGCCCATTCGAGTTTCAGCTTCTCGGCGACCGGCTTGAGTTCGGCGCAGAATTTCTCGGTGCCGCCGGGCGGCATCAGCACGCGGAACGGCCGCGTCGCCAGGGACAGCGCGCGCGCATCGGCGGGCGTCAAGGCGAACGAAACCGCCCGCCCGCGAATCCCCTTGGCCGCGTGCTGGACCAGTTTTTTCTCATTTTCATGCCACAAAAACACGATGCCGCGCCCGGCGGCGAAGGTGCCGAGGACGCGGTAGAGGCTCTCGCGCAGCGGCAGCGCGGTGTCCGCACGGCTGCGGCTGCCGACCAGCGCCGCCGACAAATCGCGCAGCGCCGCCAGATAAAACCGGAATTGCCGTGATTCGTTTTCCGCCATTGACCCCGTCTTGACCGTGGGTTGCCGATTACGGCAACCCACGTAAGTCGAACCGCTTTGCGGTTCTTAAACGAAAATACACTGCAACTTCAACTTGCCCTTATCCCCCGATCGCGGGCCGGTAGATTTCCTTGTCGTTGGCCATGTGCGCCAAGGCGTCGGCGTCCGTCGGCAGGATCATCGCCACGCTGTTCAGGCCCAGCACGTCGAAAATCTCACGGTTCGTCCCCCCGAGTTCGGTGAAATACACGAGCCCGTGCCGGTTCAGCACCTTCTCGATGATCCCCACCAGAATCGAAATCCCGATCGTGTTGATGAGCTCGATCTGCCCGAAATTGATGATCAAATAATGCATCCCGCGCTCGACGAGCTGCTCACAGGCCTTGTCAATGCGGTCCCCGATCAGCGCATTGAGATATCCCTTCGGGATGATGACGGCGTAATCGTCGCCCTCCTGAATCTCGATCTGAATGGGTTTTTCCTGCGTACTCACGACAACTCCTCCCTGACGGCATCCCCAGACGTTGAGCAACTACGAATGGCTGGCCCCTGTCTCGATGACCTCCCGAGCCGCCGACTGCCGGCCCCCTTGCGGACGGCGCTTGACGAGCCGCAGCCGCGTTCCTCCGGCAATCGCTTCGTATCCGACTTCATCCATGAAACGTTTCATGAGGCTGATGCCCCAGCCGCGCTTGTTGACGGCCTTGAGCTTGGCGACGGGATCCGGCTCGGCCACGGCCAGCGGATCGAACGACGGCCCCTCGTTGTCGATCAGGATCTCGAGCGCCTGCGCCGTCAGCACCAGCTCGACGCGCACGAGCTTTTCCGGGTCCGAGCTGTGCTCGATGGCGTTCAGGACCCCTTCCAGGACCGCGGTCTTGATCCGGCCGACATCGGCCGTGTCGAAGCCCGCCTCGCGCGCGAACGCCTCGGCGGCATCCACGGCCTCGTGCTCGCTCTCGGAATGCGCCGGGATCGTGACGACGCGCGATTTCTCGCGGCGCAGGGAAGTCAGTGTGGGCGTGGCCGGCCGGCGCTCCTCATCCTGAAGCCCGACGATGCGCGCCTTGGGCAGGTTGCCGAGATCGGTCATGCGCGGCGGCGCCGGCTTGAGCAGGTCGGCCAGGTGATCAAGCTGCTCGCGCGCCGAGCAGAACACCCGCCGGTCGTGCAGCCACTGCAGCGCCTCCGGCGAGGCGTCCGCCCCCGCCAGGAGCCAATACACATACCGGCCCGGCCCGAGCTGCCGCTCGAGCGACTCGGCCGCGGCGAGCGCCTCGTGGATCTCGGTCGTCGTCAGCGCGCGCGAGTCCATGAGGTCGATGCCGATCCACACTTCCTCGTGCGAACGCTGATAAAGCCCCCCGCGATAGGCGCGCGCGAACACGACGCGCGGCTGTTCGGGCCGCCGCCATTCGGCCACGCCCACGACCTCCGGCAGGCTCACCGTGCGCGCCGACGCCATCACCGCCGCGCGCTTCTGGTCGGCCGGCAGCGCCCCGAGCGCCTCGTGGTAATCGGCCAGGTGGAACAGCGCCTCGGGCACGACCTGCCCGTCCATGAGTTCCAGAATCTTCTCGATCCGCGGGCCGGTGGCCGCGTCATCCCTCGCGGCGGTGAGGTGCTTGCCGAGCAGGTCGAGCGGGGCGGCGGCGGCGCGCGCGCCGTCGGCCTCCTTCGCAAGCTCGAGTCGCGCCCAATCGGCAACCGCCTCCGCACGCGGGGCCTCCACGCCGAATCCCCGCCGGTACAGCAGCCCGACGCGCTCCAGTTCCGCAAGCGCCCGATCGAACCGGTCTTCTTCGATTCCTAAAATCTGCAATGCGCGCCCGGCATCGATCGGCCGGTTCTCGTCCATCGCCACGCGCGCGAGCGCCAGCGCCCGGCCGCATCGCGCCGGCCCGACCGCCCTGCGGATCCCGTCGGCGACCGCGCGCGACCACGGGCTGTCCTTGAGAAAATCGAGGTAGGTTTGCTCGGCCAGCCGCGCCGCCGACCAGTCCGATCCTTTTCCACTCCGGCGCAACCGTTCGGCCCACGCGCGAACCCACGCCGGCCACGGCCCCAGCCTCGCCAGAATCGGCCTGAGCTGCGCCGGCTCGAAACCGCGGCCGCAACCCTGAAGCACCGTCTGCGCAAGCGCGACGGCGTCCGCAACCGACAGCGGTTCGACCGCGCAATACTCGACATCCGCGCCGTGCGCAAGGATCGGTCCTTCGGCCACGACCGGCAGCTTTTCGGCGTTCGCCGCGGCCAGCAGTTCGCGCGCCGGCCCCGGGTTCGTGCCGATCCCGCTCACAAACAGAACCATCGGCGGCAAGTTGCGCCGCCGCACCGCGCGCCACACCGTCCGCCACGCGGCCTCATCGCACGGCCCGCCGAGCAAAGCCGCGAGCTCGCCGAGGTTCGCCTGGTGCAGCAGCGATCCCATCCGGCCCGCGTCAAGCGGCTCGTCGAACGCCACGGCACCGGCGTGCGCCAGCACCTGGCCGATCGCGCCGGCAATCCATTTCGCCGCGTCGCCCACCGCAAGGTCCAGCCAAAGCGGCGTCATCGGCGGCCGGCGCGCAAGCAGCCTCACGGCCGCCTGCTTCATCAGCTCCCCCATCCCGCACCCGGCTGGGCCTTCAAACACGATGCAGCGCGCGACCTTGCGCTGGGCGTCGTCAGCCAGCCGCGACACCGCCTCCAGCTCCGCCTCGCGGCCGAAATACTCCGCCGGCACGCGCGCACCCAACTGCTGCGAATAACCCTTCATGGTGGTGATGCTATTGAAGTTCACGAACGACGAAGTCCTGAGTGCTGAGTGCTGAGTGCTGAGTCCTGAGTGCTGAGTCCTGAGTCCGGAGTGCATTGCGTGCTATTCACGATCCACGATTCACGATTAACCGTGATCGCTGACAAGGCAGGGTGGGCGGAACTGGCTGATCGGCTCCATGGCATCCGCGACGGCAGCGGTGGCGTGTGCCACCATTTCGTCGGCCGACGCGGCATCGTCCCCCCACACCGAGATCCCCACCCGGAATGAAATCCCCAACTCTTCAGCGCCTCCGTGCGCGTCCATCACGTCCTCGAGCGTCGCAATCAGGCGCGCGCCGATGGCCCGGGCGTCCTCGCTGCCGGCATGCGCGCCCATCACCCACCACGCGCACGGCTCGCCGTGGACCGGCCGCACGCGGTCATACGGCCGCACCGCACCGGCCATCGCCTCGCCCAAAACTTCAAGCGGCAACCGCACCTTCGCCCGGCCCGGATCGACCGCGACCCGCAGCAGCGCGAACGAGCCCTCGAACCGCGTCGCGCGCGCGACCTCGGAACGCAGCTCAGCCATCAGCTTGTGGTTGGGATCCTCGATCGCCACGACCTCGACGCCCGGCGCGGCGGAGCGGTCTTCGCGGTCGAGCCGCTCGGCGAGCATCTCCGCCAGCAGGTGCATGAGCCGCATCGGATGCAGCTGGATCGGGCTGTTGAGTGCCCCGGCACAGCTGGCATGCCACACCCCGATCGGGCGCAGCCCCCTGCCCGCGAGCGGGATCGCGACGGCCCGCGGCCGACCGTCGTTCGCAACGAACGGCTCGGCCGGACCACTCGCCTTCTGGATCATCGTGCACGAGCGCGCCGCCGCCTGCGCGACGAGGCCGTCCTTGGGCGGCTTGCACGGGTGCGCGCGCGGACGCGGCCGCGCCTTGTCGTCGCGATCGGCCGCCGCGGCAAGGACCAGCCCCTCGGCGTCGGCGAGGTAGATTGCCATCTCGTCGAATGGAACCGCCCCGCACAGCGCGCGCAGGAAGCGGTTGCACACCTCTTCGCGCTTGCCCGGCGCGGCAATCAGCCGATGCACCTGCTCCACATACTCAAGCAAATGTCCGGCGCGTTCATCATTCGTTGCCGCGGGCTCGGGCGCCGCGGCGGACCTGGCGGTAGGAGACTGTGTTTGAAACTTTGACCTCGGCACGACCGGCTCGTCGGGCAGGCTCGCGAGGATCTCTTCGCGGTCGATCCCGTTCACCTCGAGCAGCTCGAGCGTCTTGTGCATCGAGTTGGCCGAACTGAACCGCCGCCCGACCCAGCGCGCGCCGGTGGCCGTGACCTCGGCGCATTGCATCTCGAGGCCGAACGGGCACGTGTGCAGCATGCCGGCTTCGCTGCGGCACACGCCGCACCCCTGATTGCACACGCCCATCCCGGCGCGCGTGCGCGCGGCCAGCAGGCACAGCGGATTGCCGTGGCGAATCTCGGTCTGGCGCGGGGGATTGGTTAAGGTCAGGGCGAACTCGGTCACGACCGGCGGCGCAACCGGCTTGACGGTCGCGGCCTCGTGCGAGCCCACCAGTTCCCAGGACGGGACTGCGTGCATGGCCGAACACTCCGCGAGAACGGGAACGAATTCCGGCCGGCCGAACTTGTGGCCGAACCGTCCTGCCAACGCAGGCAACTCTGCATCAACGGCCGAGCCGCGAATCGGACCATTTCGCGATTCGCATGCTCAGGACTTTCCATTGAAAAGAATCTAAGTCGTCCAACGCCAAGCTGTCAAGGAGTTTAGAATGGTATTATTGAGAATTTGATCAATAAAAATCATTGCAGTCCTCGCTCATGCGCGGGCAACTGCATGTTACTCATAAACCATCCATCCCCCCGTCGCGTTCCGCATCGGATACTCGTACGCCCCGATGTCATTGCGCTCGACCCGCGTTCTCCCGGTAATATCGGTCGGCGGCGTCGCCGTCTCCGTTCCTGCGTTGATGCACGGCGAACCCCCAAGCAGTGTCAGCCCGTCATCGCTTGTCCGCCAAATCCCGTCCATGCCCACGGGATTTCCCACGTTCAGGAATGTGGGATCGGCCGAAATATTCCCGCCGCCGTCGATCAGGAAGCAGTAGCCGGGGTAGACGGAGACGGGATTCTGCAGGTCGCAGTCTTTGAGCGTCAGGGTTCCGTAATTCAGGTAGATGCCGTTGTTCCAGAAGATGCATGCCGTCAACGTGAACGACCCGGATTGGTAGCCCATGTAGATGGCCCATTTTAACGCGTCGACGTTGGAAGCGAACGTGCAGTTCGTGATCTGGACCGCGCCCCATTCCTCCGAACTGGACGAATAGATCGCGCCGCCCCAGCCGGCGCCGCCGGCGATATTATTCGCGAACACGCAGTTGACGAGAATGGGCGACGAACCGCCTTCGAGGCAGATCGCGCCGCCGAATCCGGCGAAACCCGCGGTTGTCGCTGATGCGGAATTGCCTGCAAAAATGCAGTTCAGAATTTCCGGCGAGGAGTCGACGCAATCGATCGCCCCGCCGTGGGCCGTGGCGCGGCTCATGCTGATCGCCGTGTTGTTCAGGAAGGTGCAGTTCGAGACCGTCGGCGAAACGTTGACCATGTAGATCGCGCCGCCGCGCGGCGGGGCGTCCGCTTCGCTCGCATACCCGTCGCGGATCGTGAACCCGTCGATGACCGACAAGTTCCTCCCGATCAGCACGTGATACGAATTGTCGGTCGGGTAGGTCGTCCCGAGATCGCCGCTCAGGATCGAGGGGTGCCGCTTCCAGTCGCGCGCGAGCGTGGTCTCGTTGCCGGCAAAACCGCCGTAGATCGAGACGTCCTCCGGCATGACGAACGACACCGACCGGATGCCCGTCGTGGTCGGCTTGTATGTGCCGGCCTTGACCCAGATCTCGTTGCCGGGTTGCGCGGCGGCGATCGCCCACTGCAGGTTCGGGTAAGCCAGCGCCCACGACTCGCCGATGCCGGCCGTTTCCGACGTCGCCGCCGAGTCAGCACTGACGTACATTACCCGGGCCCGGCTCTGGACGACGCCGTTGACCGTCACCGATACCGCCAGATGCGCCGGGTCGTTGGTTGAGAATGTCAGGTCCCAGCCGAACGTGCCCGTTGTGGCCGTATCCATGGCAATGACAACCAGCGTGTCCGTGCCCTGCACCACTGACGGCGCGGGGGCCTTCACGAACCTGAACGGCGGGTTGATCTGCGGCGAGCGGATCGTCAGCGGCTCGGTGCCGAGGTTTTTGATTTTCATCTTGAACGTCGGCGCGGCCGCGCCCGCGGTGCTCGTGCGCACGCGGACCGAATCACCGCTGACGACTTCCTGCCCGTTCAGATCGAGCATCCTGATCGCAGCCGGCGAGCTCACTTTCACATCAATTGCCCACGCCGCATTCAGCAAAACAACCCCGGCCAGAATCGATGCGGCGAATCGCCTTCTGCCCTTCTGGAACCTCATTGGATCCTCCGAACAATCGATATCGACTACACGATTTTATATGTCGATTGATTCTTCATGTCAAAGCAGGGCCATTTATGAACTGATTGCGATATTTTCACCAGGAGCAACCGTTAGGCCTTATTCATCATTCATCATTCGCTTCATTACTCTTCAAACTTCGGCGCTTCGTTGGGCTTGCCGACCGTGTAGCTGGTCGTGCTGATCCGGCCGTCGTCGGCGATGCATGCCAGTTTGTGCGTCCCTTCCGTCAGGTCCAGCATCAGCGGCTTCTCCGGCGTCGATTCGCCGAGGTAGCGGTCATCGACATACCAGTAAAGCCGCTCGTCGGGCAGCGACGTCTTCACGCGCAGCTTGTCGCCGTTGGGCTCGCCGGTCAGCGTGTATTCGCCATCGGCCGCCGGATCAAGAATGCGAAGTTCTCTTAGTGCTGAGTCCTGAGTCCTGAGTTCTGAGTTCAATGCAAGAGCTGGAGACGGCGCGTCGATTTTGGCGAGGTCCCAGCCGCGCGCTGCGCCGGGCCACCTCTCAACCACCTGCCCGTCCAATCCGGGCCAATGCACGTCGCACGTGCGCGCCATCGTCAGCTCGCGCGGCACAAGGTCCTTGCGTTTGTGCGGGCACCACGGGCTTGCCGGCAGCCCGCTCATCGCGCACACTTCGACCTCGCGAAATTCGTCCGTGAACTCCGGCCACGGCGGATCGCTGCGCGCCGGCAGCGACCTGAATATCTTCGCCGCGAGCGGCAGCGCCACACGCACCCCCACGAGGTCCGGCGCCGGCTTGCCATCGACGTTGCCGACCCACACGCCGACCACGTAGTGCCGGTTGAACGCGAACGTCCACGCGTCATGGAACCCGGTCGAGGTCCCGGTCTTCCAGCAGACCGGCGACTGCGTGTCCGTGGCCGACAGGCTCTCGTAGGCCCGCGGGAACGGCTGGCGCATCATTTGATACAAACCGAGGCACACGCCGCGCGACAGCATGGGCTTCGGTTCGATTTTTACCGCCGGCGTCCAATGCAGCGGCCGCCACTGGCCCAGCGACGCGAGCATGCAATACATTCCCGCGAGCTGGTCGAGCCGCGCCTCGCAGCTGCCGAGCGCCAGTCCGAGGCCGTAAACCTGCGCTGTGCGGTTGAACGTCGTCATCCCGCCGCCGCGCAAAAACTCCAGCACCGCGCCCTCGCTCAGCCGGTTGAAGACGATCACGGCCGGCACGTTGAGCGACAGCCGCAGCGCGTCGTCGGCGCCAACGAGCCCGCGATGCGTCTGGCTGAAATTGCGCGGCTGATACAACCCGTAATTGAGCGTGTCGTCGAGCAGGGCCTCGCGCGGCCACAGCAGGCCCTGCTGGATCGCGAGCCCGTAGGTGAACGGCTTGAGCGTCGAGCCGGGCGCCCTCGGCGCGATCGCCGCATCGACCTGCCCGCCCTTCTCGCTCAGGAAATTCGGCGACCCGACCCACGCCAGTACGCTCGCGTCGCGCGCGTCGAGCACGATCGCCGCCGCGTCATGAATCGCCGGCCCGAGCCCCGCGACGTGCTGGCGTACGATCTTCTCCACGCCCGCCTGCACTCCCAGATCGAGCGTCGTGGTCGTCGGTGGCGCGCCGGGCTTTGGCTGAATCCGGCATGCCAGATGCGGCGCGTATGCCGGGAACGCGTGGCGCTTCGCCACGACCGGCGCCGCCACCGCGCGCTTGTATTCGCCCTCCGCGATCATCCCTTCGTCGCGCATGCGCCGCAGCACCCAGTTGCGCCGCACGCGCGCCTTCTTCGCGTGCTCGAGCGGCATGAGGTGCGACGGCGCGCGCGGCAGCCCGGCCAGCAGCGCCGCCTCCGGCAGCGTCAACTCGCTCGAAGGCTTGCCGAAATATCTCCGCGACGCCGCCTCGCAGCCGATCAGGTTCAGCCCATACGCCGCGCGGTTGAGGTAGGCCGTGAGGATTTCGTCCTTGTCGGCTCGCAAATCCAGCCGCACCGCCGAAATCGCCTGCCCCACCTTCCCGAAGATCGAACCCGCCGGCCCGTCGGTCAGCTTGATGACCTGCATGCTGAGCGTCGAGGCGCCGCTGACCGCGCGCCGGCCGCGCACGTTCTGCACGGCGGCGCGCCCGACCGCCACCGGATCGACCCCCATATGCGAATAGAACCGCTGATCCTCGGCGGCCACGGTCGCCTTGACGAGCCACGGGCTCACGCGCTTGAGCTCGCGCACCATGCACCACTGCTGGTCGGGGCGCAAAAACACGTGCAACGTGCGCCCGCCCCGATCGACCACCTCCGGCGAAGCCTCCGGCCGCAAATACCGCCGCGCATCCATCGGCCACGCCAGCACGAGAATGAAGAATGCAACCAACGCACCCGCGGCCCATGCCAACCTCTTCAGCCACAATCTTTTTTTGGGACTGAGGACTGAGTGCTGAGAACTGAGTTCGCCAGCCTTGGGTTGTGATTCTGCATTATCCATCGGTGCCTATCAGACCGCCATCATCCCGTTCCAGTTTGATGATTTTGCATGATCCGTATCCATCCGCACCCATCCGCCCGATCCGCGTCCAATTTTCCATCTTTAAACCACGGAATACACTGAATACACGGAAATGAATGTCTGAGATTTTCCGTGTGGTCCGTGTATTCCGTGGTTAAGAGGGATTAATCATTCGCTCCCATGAAACATGGATTTGACGGATCAACCGAATCGATTCCAATAGCGCCTGTTTCCTTTGGACTCTCCCAACCGCTATCGGTATTTTAAATCATATTTGATCCCAGCCCGGAGCCGCGACGATGAAAACATATTATAACGCCTCGACCAGCCGCCAGGCCTCGACCGAACAACAGCCGCTCCTCACGAGCGTCGTCGCGATGCGCTTCGGCGTCGCGCTCATCGGCTTCGCCTGCATGGTGATCGGCATTCTGCTCGCCATCAAGCTGTTCTTCCTGGTCGCCGGCGCGCTGAGTGGCCCATCGACGCTCCCGGCCACGTTCGAAAACTGGGCCAAGGCGCTCGGCCAGATCCAGGCCCGCCTCCAAAGCAACGTCGATCCCCAGCCGATGGGGCGCGTCCTGACCGTCGCGATCATGGGAGCCGGGGCGTTGTTCCTCGCCCACCTCAGCATGACGATCCTGACGACCGGCGCCAGGATGATCCACCGCGCCGGCGACGACCTGATGAAAATCCGCGCCGAGCTCACGGGCCAGGCCGCCCCCGAGCCAGACACCCAGGCCGAACCGCCGACCTCGTTCGACAAATCCACACTTGACTAAGCGCCTGATTTTTCACAGGATAGCAAAGTGCAGGCAGTCGTAGCCGGTTGCATCAACAGAACGCCCGATCGCGCATCGGCGCCCCACGGGGCCTCGTTGTATTGCGCCGCATCCACCAGGAGGATCGCATCATGACCAAGGCCGAAATCATCAATCGCGTCGCCCAGACCACCGGCATGAGCCGCAAGGACGCCATCGAGGCGCTTGAAATCTTCCTGTCCTCCATTAAAGAAGGCCTCAAGTCCGGCGAAAAGATTTCGCTCGTCGGCTTCGGCACCTTCTACGTCAAGCACAAGAAGGCGCGCAACGGCCGCAACCCGCGCACCGGCGACCGTATCCACATCCCGCCCAAGCTCATCGCCACGTTCAAGCCCGGCAAGAGCTTCCGCCAGCTGATCAACGACGGCGAGGACTACGGCGGCGGCGACGCCATCGAGGGCGAAGAAGAGAACGAGTCCGACGAACAGGAATGATTCGTGGATCGTGTAATCGTGAAATCGTGAAGTTCGTGAAATCATTTGGGGTCCTATACGACCTATAAGCCCTATAGGCCCTATAGGACCTTTCCATTGGCAACCACCCTGCAACTCACCGTCACCGATAATCCCGGCCTGCGGCTTGACCGCTGGCTGACCGACCATGCCCCCGACCGCACGCGCAGTCAGATCCAGCACGACCTCGAGGCCGGCCACATCACCGTCAACGGCGCCGCCGAGCCGGCGCGCTACAAGGTCCACGAGGGCGACGCCATCACCTACACCATCCCCGCGCCCGACACCGAGCGCCTCAAGCCCGAATCCATCCCGCTCACCATCGTCCATGAGGACGAGCATGTGGTCGTCATCAACAAACCGGCCGGGATGGTCGTCCACCCCGCGCCGGGACATCTCGGCGGCACGCTCGCCAACGCGCTCCTTGCGCACTGCGGACCCGAGCTGGCCGGCGTCGGCGGCGAAGGCCGCTGGGGCATCGTGCACCGGCTCGACGCGCAGACGAGCGGCCTGATGGTCGCCGCGCGCACGCAGCTCGCCTACCGCGCCCTGACCGCCGCGCTCGCCAGGCGCGAGATCAGCCGCCGCTACGTCGCCATCGTAATCGGAACCATGCACCAGGATAGCGGGTCGATCGACCGGCCGCTCGGCCGCCGCGTGAGCGACCGCAAAAAAATTGGCATCGCGAAGGAAGGCCAGGGCCGGCCGTCGCAGACCGACTGGCGCGTGATCGTTCAGGACCACGGTCTCGCGCTGCTGGGCCTGACGCTGCACACCGGCCGCACGCACCAGATCCGCGTCCACCTCGAGTCAATCGGCAGGCCGATCCTGAGCGATCCGGATTACGGCTGGACGCTGCCGCGCACGCTGGCGGCGGTGACCCCGAAACTGCGCCCGCAGCTTTCGGCCGTGTGGCCCGGCCGCCAGATGCTCCACGCCGCGCGCCTGTCGTTTAATCACCCCGCGACCAGCGAGCCGCTCCTGTTCACCGCGCCGCCGCCGGAAGACATGACCGCCGTGCTCGACCTCGTCTGGCCAAACCTCTGGCAGCCGGCAATTGAGAAGTGGCTCAAGAAACTGAAGAGTGAAGGGTGAAAGGAATGATGATGAGTGATGAATGATGAAATTTTATTTCACTCTTCACCCTTCACTCTTCACCCTTTATTAAATCCCGCTTTCTTCGATCCAGCGCCACGGGATGGCGCCGAAGCTCAGCAGCCAGTTGTTGAACTCGCGCAGCGTCATCTCGCCCGAATCGACGCGCCGCCGCTTGAGCCGCATGACCTCCAGCTTGCCGATCAGGTATGACATCGGCACCACGGGCGAGGACGTGTACCAGTTCACGTCGCCACGTGCGCGGTTGGGCGTGAACCCGACCTCGCGCTGCAGCGTCCGGCACGCCGACTCGTAGGTCATCGCGCCCGTCTGCAGGCCGACGTCGATCACGACGCGCCACGTCCGCCACAATTCGTCGTGCAGTTGAATCAATCTTAAATACGGATTCTCCAGCGCGCCCAGGTCGGCCATCATCTGCTCGCACCACAGCGTCCACCCCTCGTAATAAACCGCGTGGTGGGCCATGCGCCGCGCCAGCGACGGATGCCGGTTCTGAATAATGAATTGCAGGTGATGGCCGGGGTAGGCCTCGTGCGCGCACGTCAGCTCGATGCCGAAATGCTGCGCGGTTTCGGCGGCCCGGCCCTTGGCCGAACCGGCCGATGCCCCCAGGTCGTTGACCCAGAAGATGCCCGTCTGGTCGGGGTCAAGCGCGCCGGGGCTGGAGTAGGCGGCCGTCGGGAACTGGTCCCGCATGAACTCGGGCACGGGCAGCACGAGCAGCTTTTCGCCCTTGGGGAAATCGATCCACCCGGCCTCGGCGAACTGGTCGCGAATCACACCGACGGATTTGCGGTAGGCCTCGATGAGGCTGCCGCAGGGTTGCCAGTCGGCGGCGGCTTTCTCCAAAATCTCTTCCGGCGAGCGTCGCCCGTCGATGCGGCGCGCCTCGGCGCGCATCTCTCCGGCGAGCCACTCCGCGTGCCGCCGCGCGAACGATGCCGCCTCGCGCGGCGACCAGTCGAGCCCCAGCCGGTCGCGCATCATGCGCTTGAACCTCTCCTCGCCGATCGCGAAGCTGCCGGCGTACGCCGGCTTCACGCGCCTGATGCGCTCCGCATAGGCGTTGGCGGCATCGGCGGCCTCGCGAATCACCTTTGCCAGCACGGGCCGCTTCACGTTCGGCAGCACCTTCGCCAGTTCCGGCTCGATTTGCCGGAACATGTTCGCGACCGCCGGTGCGTTGCGCGCCGCAAGCTGCTGCCACAGCGGGTCGGGACGGTGCACACACTCGGCCGCATCGTCGAGGTAGCGCGGGATTTTCTTGAGGCGCGAATAAATGGCGCCCGCCACCGGCGCGAGGTCCTGCGCGTGGCGGGCGAGCAAATGATGGATCGCCGTCGCCGCCGAGTTGATGTGCATCTGGGGATCATTGCGCCAACGGCTCAGTTCGCCGAGCTGCAGGTACTCGGACCGCAGGTTGGCAAGCAATGCGCGCCGGTCGAGCATGCCGTCGGCGCTGAAATCCTGCATCGGCAGGTCCTCGACCGCGGCCAGCGTCTTCTCGACGAGTTGCTTTTGATTCTCGAATTCAGCCGGGCGCGACCGTCCCATGTCGCCGTCGAATTCATGCCGCCCGGCGACCGATCCTTCGATCGGGAAGCGCTCGAACGTCTGACCGTAAAAACACTCGGCCAGCTCGCGGAATTTCCGCTCCGTCGCGCTCGGCATGCTCATCGTCTGTTTCGGCATGTGGTTATTTCTCCGCTATTTTCGTGTTCGTGTTCGTAATCGTTATCGATCTAGCCACCGCCCGCTTTAGCGGGCTGAATCGATTGCCACCGGCTTCAGCCGGGTATGTGTTTAGACTCGACATCGGGTAAACCGAACGTACGTTGAAACGCGCGCGCTGAAAGCGCAACAAGAATATAGCCTGGGGCACAGCGTAGCGACGCCCCAGGTCAGGTCGCAAAAAATCCGGGAGCTCTGAAAGAGCGGAAGAAACCCGTGGTCCATTTCTTGTGTCGGCCCATTTCGTCCATTCTACCCAGTCCACCCCCAGTCCACTTGCTTCTCAACCCACCCATCGCTCCTCTGTACTCTCGCGACCACCTTCAATTCTCCCATCACGCTCCGCAAAAACCCCATCTTCTTTTGGAGCCCCACCCGAAACGCTTTCGTGCTCATGAGCGCATTGGGCAATCGGCCGGTCAGCTCTTCGGCGCCGATCGCGTCCATGCCGTGGAGCAGGTAGCAGATCGGCACGCCGCGGCGCGCGAGGCCTCGCAACCCGCCGCGCACGAAGTCCGCGCCGATCAGCATCCCGATGCTGGCGTGGATCGGCAGGCGCAACGTGGGCGAGACCGCGACCGGAAGCCGCAGCACCTTGCCGAGCCCCCGGCCCGGATCGAACCATTGCGGCGAGAGCCGGCCGCCGCGGCCGTACTGCCCCGGCGCGCGGGGTGCCTTGCCGCCGGTCTCGCGTTCGACGCGCGACCTCAGCCGCCCCGCCATCAGGCGCAGCAGCGGCGCCCAATAAGTCGGCAACAACGAACCGTCGTATTTCATGCGGGCTCGCGCCACGGCGGCCAACATCCGCGGCCCGGCGGCATATCCCGCGGCGCGATACCCGATCGGCCGCGATCCGCCGGCGCGCGCAATCGCGTCGGCCGCGCGCGCAAGCTCGTCGTCGATGTCGGCATCGCTCAGGTCCTCCAGATCCATCCGGTGCGAATAGCCATGGCACGCCAGCTCATGGCCGGCCGCCGCAATGCGCCTGACGGCGTCGGCCTTCTCGGGCAATTCCAGATCGCGCCCGCTGATGAAGAACGTCGCCTTGATATCGAACTCGTCGAACAGGCCGAGCAGCCGCGGCAGCGCCAGGTTGAACGTCGGATCATCGGCGAAACTGTCGCCCTCGGGATAACCATAGCATCCCGCGAGCGTCCATAGCCCATCGAGATCGACATGGACAAAACCAACCGGAAGCTGCCCACCGCGCTCGTTCATGCAATACCCTTCCACAATCAACCGATTATTACCGCGAGCGGCCCGATTTGCCTAATGCAAATAAACCGGCAGTTTCTCGAACAAAGGAAAAAGCCCACTGGCGCGGGCCGCTGACATGGCGGCAAGGACGGCGCAAGCGTCGGGAATGGGCGGGAATCATTCCCCCCCAAGGGCCGACGGGTCTTGAGCGCGCGCCAAGTTAAGAGCCGAGCCTTGACTCATTTTGCGGTTCGCCGGCGCGCAGAAGCGCATCGACGATTTTTCATTCTGTAAATTTCGGTCCAAACGCGCTTAGGATGACTTGTTGTCACGACGAATTCAGGGTTGCGCTGACGCATGGGCATCATTCTTATCCTCACCACCGAACCCCTCCCGCTGCCGGGCATGCCGACAAGCGGCGCGGGCCTGCGCGCGTGGGGCCTCGCCATGGGCCTGCGCGCCGCCGGCCTCGACGTCCGCCTGCTCGCGCCCGAAGAATCGACCGCCACCTACGGCGGCAAATCCGAAATACGAAATCCGAAATCCGAAACCGAATTCGATTGGGTTAAATTCTTCAGGCGTGCGCAAATCCGCGAGGCCGTGCGCGCCGAGAAGCCCGACGCCATTGTCCTTCAGCACTGGGGCCTGGCCGCCGAACTCGGCGAAGTCGATTGCCCGCTTGCGATCGACCTTGCGGGGCCGCACCTGCTCGAGCGCCGGCTGTGGGGTTCTGACCATCCCGAGGCCGACCTGCGCGAAAAACTCGACGCCCTGCGCCGCGCCGATTTCCTGACCTGCTCCGGCGAACGCCAGCGCCTCTATTTCCTCCCGTTCCTGTCAATGGCCGGCTGGCCGATCGAAGAGGCCGACGCGCTGCCCGTCATCCCGTTTTCAATGGCCCCCGCCCGCGAGCCCGCGCCGCCCCGGCCCGACCGCCTCATCTATGGCGGCTACATGCTGCCGTGGCAGGATCCGACACTGGCGCTCGAAACGGCGTTGGAAACAATGGACGAGTTGGGAAAAGGCGAATTGCTCTTCGTCGGCGGCCAGCATCCGAGTCTCGACGTCTCACGCGGCCGCTTCGAATCATTGCTCGAAAAACTCGACCTCCACCCGCGCGTGCGCCGCATCGGCCCGATGCCGTTCGACGATTACCTCGCGCTCCTCGCCGAAGGCGGTGTAGCGCTCGACCTCATGGCGCGCAACGCCGAGCGCGAGCTGGCGTTCACGACGCGCACGGTCGTCTATCTCGCCGCCGGGCTGCCGGTGATCCACGACAACTACTCCGAGCTCGGCGACCTCATCGCGAAGACCGGCGACGGCTGGGCGATCGACCCCGCCGACCGCATGACGCTCCGCTCGCACCTCATTAAGATTCTCTCCGGCGAATACAACCTCGTCGCGCGCGGCCAGGCGGCGCTCGAGACCGTGCGCGATCACCTGCACTGGGACCACACGGCGCGGCCGCTTGCCGACTGGTGCCGCGCGCCGCAGTTCCGCGAAGGCAAGATGGCCGGCCGGCTCGCGTTCGAGGAACAAGGCCGCCGCATTGCCGGCCTCGAAAAAGAATTGGAAGAAGCAAAACGCGACCTCAACACCCTGCGCGGCAAACGCTGGGTCCGCTGGGGCCTCGAACTGACCAGCGCGCAAGGCTGGCTCCGCTGGCCGATGGCACTCCTCGCCACCATCATTGGCGTGGTTCTGTTTCCGATTTTCTGGGTCAACGACCGCCTCGCGCGCCGATAACCGTGGATGTGATCAGTTCTCATGGAGAAAAGAATGTTAACTGAAAAAACGAAATGCCGCCTGTTGGCATATTGTGTATGGATCCTGTCACTCGCATTAATAGTTTCATGGTGCATATTCTTAAGACATGATCGTACATTGGAAAAACTTCTGATTGCGATTGAAACGAACGATCATGCCGAAATACGCAGTTTGAATACCGAATATAATTTGGCTAATAATCCAATTGCGGGAAAATATGCGGTCACGTATGCGATAGAATTGAGTGCGATCGGAGTTTTATTTGATGACATGCTTGAAGAACATTATGATTTAAATGTAATGGATAAGTATGGCGCAACGCCTCTCAATACGGCGGTATTCTCCGGTTCGTCCAATTTGGTTGAAACACTGATCAAATCCGGGGCGGATCCAAACCGCGATATCTGGATGAGCCCGCTATATCTCTCGATCGTAACGATTCGGGATGCAAAAAAGAAGATGGATATTTTGCTGAAACATAATGCAATTTTTATGAATGCAGAAGAAAAGGGAGAGGTGATCGGAATACTCAACGGAATTAAATTAAACGATTATGTCGATAAAATAAATGCGATACCTGTCAAGAACGTGAAGGCAAAATGATGCGAATCGATCAAATCGCGTTCGAACCCTGGGGCGACGCGTGGCGCTGCCGCCACAATGATCTCGAACTCATTGCAACGGCCGGCCTCAGCCCGCGCATCGTCTCCTTTTCGCGCGACGGCGGCGAAAACATCCTTTATCACGACGCCGAATCGCGCTTCGGCCGCGGGTCGTGGCGGCTCCTCGGCGGGCATCGCCTCTGGGCCGCCCCCGAAACCGAATCGACCTATGAAAACGAAACCGGCCCGTGCAAGGTCGTCGCCGACGCCGACCGGCTCGTGATCAGCTGCGGCCCCGGCGCGTCGCTCCTGCGCCGCCACATTGAAATCAGCGCCTCCGACCGCGGCCCCGGCTTCCGCATCCGCCACGAGATCGAAAACGAAGGCGCCTACCCGATCACCGCCGCGCCGTGGGCGATCACGTGTGTCAAGCCCGCCGGCAGGATCACGATCCCGTGGGGCGCCGGCCCCGAATCCTGGCGCATGCAGACGGTCCGCTACTGGCGCCAGTGGGGCCCGCTTTCGACCGATCCCGCCAGCCCGCAATGGCAAGCCGGGCGCGACGAATTCGTGATCGAGCCGCGTGGCGAATGGGGCAAGATCGGCCTCGCCAGCGAAGGCCCGATCACGCACGAGACCC
The DNA here is from genome assembly GCA_021372575.1 of bacterium. GTDB lineage: Bacteria > Sumerlaeota > Sumerlaeia > MVZB01 > MVZB01 > JAJFUE01. The sequence continues at coordinate 20,195 of JAJFUE010000214.1, forward strand.
CCGCCGGCACGTTCGTCAAACGATTTGAAATGATTCCAAATGCAGTTTATCCCGACGGCGGCTGCAACGTCGCGGTCTGCACCGCCTCCGATTACGTCGAGCTCGAAACACTCGGCCCGCTTAATGAACTCGCCCCCGGTTCGATCTCCACGCACGACGAGCACTGGGAACTGACCGAGCCGCACTAAAAAAAGGCGCCAAACAAAATTCAGCGGCATGGATGCAGTAGCCCGAGCGTGAGCGAGGGACTCGCACTCATATCGTTTTTCCCAACACTCATCAGTTTGGGCAAATACCGGTGAACGCATACGCAAGCTTGCTTGCCCGTGACTGGCCGACATGCGGACGGGGAGCAAGCTCCCCTTGGTTCAAGCGGCAGCAAGCTGCCGCACTCCACATGGGTGTCCGCCACCGGTGGCGGCATCACGACTCTTTTCATCCTTTCCTCGCCCTCCCGCTAAATCTCTCCCCCTCTCCTGTCGATAACACTAACAGAAGGGCAGAACTCCTTGCCCTGTCTTGTCTATGGGGAGCACGATCGATGTCCATTCTCGATCACGTGATCGATGTCAAATCGCTGAAAATCACCTACGGCCGCGGCGCGCGCGCGACCGAAGCCGTCCGCGACATCAGCTTCACCGTCAGCCGCGGCGAAACCGTCGGCTTCATCGGCCCCAATGGCGCCGGCAAAAGCTCGACGATCAAGACCATGATGGGGTTCATCTTCCCGGAGGCCGGGCGCGTCACGATTTTCGGCCAGCCCGCCGGCTCGGTCGAAGCCCGCCAGCGCACCGGCTACCTCCCCGAGGTCTCGCTCTATTACCCGTTCATGAAGGCGCGCGAAGTGCTCGAGCTCTACGGCGGCCTCGCCGGGCTCGACCGCGCCGAGCTCAAGCGCCGCATCCAGCCTCTTCTCGAGCGCGTCGGCCTCGCGGGCAAGGGCGAGATCCTGCTCAAGAACTTTTCCAAGGGGATGCAGCAGCGCGTCGGCATCGCGCAGGCGATCATCTCCGACCCCGACCTGCTCGTGTTCGATGAGCTCAGCTCGGGGCTCGACCCCGTCGGCCGCCACGACCTGCGCGACGTCCTGCTCGACCTCAAGGCGCGCGGCAAGACGATCTTCTTCAGCTCGCACGAGCTCTACGAAGTCGAGTCGCTCTGCGACCGCGTCGTGATCGTGAACCGCGGCTGCAAGGTCGCCGACGAAAACGTCTCCGACCTGATGGCGCGCCTGCAGGCCGAGGCCGGCCAGGGCCGCCCGCGCTCGCTCGAGGACTACTTCATGGACCTCATCCGCCCCCGGGAGCTCGCGGCATGATCCGTCGCATCAGGCTCGTGGCCGGCACGGTCTTTACCGAGGCGATCCGCCGCCGTGAGATCTACGTCATCGTGATCGTGACGGTGGCGCTGCTGGTCGCGGCGAGTTGGATTCGTTTTTTCAACCTGGCCGCGCTGCACAAGTTCTACCACGAGATCGCGCTCAAGGTGATGAGCATCGCCACGGCCGTGACAACCGTCGTCCTTGCCGCGCGCCAGCTGCCGCGCGAATTCGAGCGCCGCACGATCTACACGATCATGGCCAAGCCGCTCGCGCGCTGGGAATTCCTCCTCGGCAAGTGGCTGGGCGTCGTCGGCGCGGGCCTGTTCTGCCTCGCGTTGTTCATGGCCGTGTTCGCCGCCGGCACGCTGCTGGCCGGCAGCTCGATCGGCTGGCGCATCTTCCTTCAGTTCATTTACATGCAGGCGCTGTCGGTCGCGCTCCTTGCGGCGCTTGCGTTCCTGCTGTCGATGCTGATGGACATCGACGCCGCGATCACGACGGCGCTTTTGCTCTATCTGCTCGGGTCGGTCCTCACCAACGCAATGATCATCGTCCATGATTTCGTTGGCGCGGCCGGCCGTGTTTTGTTGGTCATTCTCAACTACGTCATCCCGCAACCCGCGCTCTTCGACATGTCCGCCAAAGTCGTCCACGAGTGGTCGCCCGTGCCCGCGTGGGTTCTCGGCCTCTCAACCCTCTACGCACTGATGTTTATTGTTCCCTACTTGTCCTTCAGCTACCTGCTCTTTCGAAAGAGGAAGCTCTAGGACCTATCAGACCTATAGGACCTATAAGACCTATCATGGCCACCGGTTACACCACCCCCCTTCCCCTTTCGCCGGCGCGCCTCCGGCCGCTGCCGCACCTTGTGCGCGCGGTCTGGCTGGAGTCCCTGCGCCGCAACGAGATGTGGGTGCTTGGACTTCTGCTTGGGCTTTACGCGGCGGCGGCGCTGGTCCTGCGCATCGTCGGCATCGAATCGCCGCAGTCGGCGCGTTTCATTCGCGGCCTGGGGTTCGACCTTGGCGGCCTGCTCGCTTCGCTGCTTGTGATCGTGACGGCCGCGCGGCAGTTGCCGGTCGAAATCGAGCTGCGCACGATTTATCCGGTTCTTGCCAAGCCCGTTCGCCGCGAGGCGCTCTTGTGGGGCAAGGCGCTGCCGACGTGGGGGCTCGGCGTCGCTGCCCTCACCATGTTCTGCATCGCGACCGTGGCGCTTACGCCCACGCTCCCGCAGCAATCGGCGCTGGTGCTCATGTCCGCGTTGCTCCTCAAGGCTCTTTCGCTTGCGATCCTCACCGCGATGACGATGTGCGTTTCGCTGTGGCTTCCGCCGGCCGTGACGATGCTCCTGTGCGGCGCGATCGCGTTCGGCGGCCGCTTCGCCGCAAATTTCGTGGTTCAGCTTTGCGGCGAGGGCCGCTGGGGCAACTGGCTGGCCGCGCTGTGGCCGGACCTCAGCCTGCTGGGTCAATTCCAGCGCTACGTCGATGGCGGGGCGCTTCCCGCGCCGTCCGTTCTGCTGGCGCTCATGGTTTATGCGCTTGTGTGGACATTTGTATTCGCCATGCTGGCGGCCGGCCGTTTCCGCCGCATGCCGATCTGAGGCCCGATGATGAATTCGATCTTCCGAAATCCATATGCGCTTGCCGCGGTCGGCCTGATTGCGCTCATTCCGCTCCGGCCGTCACTGGCCACGACCGCGCGCTGGCAACCCGAAGAAATCGACCAGACAACCCGCGAACAGCTTAATTCGAGCGCCTTCGTGACGATCCTCGGCGAGGTCCGCGCCAGCGCCGCCGACCTCATGTGGGTCAAGACCGAGCTCTATCTGCACAACGGCGTCCAGTTCAAAGGCCATTTGAATGTCGATGAGCTCACCCATACCGGGGCCGTCGCGGCCAGGCACGAACACGAGGAACACCATCACGACGGCGCCCATGAAGACGATGACGACGACGATTGCACCCGCGCCGGCACGCTGATCCCCGAAGCCTCAAAGGATTATCGCGGCTTCATCGGCACGCTGCAGCGCAACGTGCAGCCGTGGCAGGACGCAAAGGCGCCGCACGTCCACGCCCCCGGCGACGAGCTGCTGCCGTGGTATCGCATGCTCACTTACAGCAACCCGCATCACTGGCGCGGCTATATCATCGGGACGTGGTGGCTCGCGCGCAATCCGTCGGCGCTCACGCAATCCGAGGATTTCATCAACGAGGGCGTGCGCAACAACCCGGACGTGTTCCAGTTGCACCTCATGCGCGGCCGGGTGCTGATTCAGCGGCAGGCATGGACGGACGCGCTGAACGCGTTCCGCCGCGCCGCCGCGCTCGCCGAGAAAATCCGCCCGGCCGAGGGAAAGGTCTGCACGACGTGGTCCGCATCCGACGAGGAAGATTACGCGGCCGCGCTGCGCTACATCCCGCTCATCGAGCTGCGCAAGCTCAATGACCCCGCGGCCGCGCGCAAAAGCATCGCCGCCGGCCTCCAGCGCCTGCCCGACGACACGCCGCTCAAGAACCTGCAATCCGAACTGCGTTGACCGCGCAGCTGACAAAAGGTTTTGTAAATCATAAGCGGGATTCATCCCAGCCCCGCAGGGGCGGCATGTTTGTATAGGATATGGCTACGGTTGCCAATCCAACGTATCGATATCGACAAAATCGCTCCCCATCGCCAGTTCCCCCTCGACCAGCGGCCCTTCGAAATTGAGCCTCTCGAGCGACGAGCCTTCGCGCCGATAGAAGTAAACCGATTTGTCGCTTGTCGCGACCGCGAGGAGTTTGCCCTCGACCGGCTCGAGCGCGGCGATCCTGAAGTGGTTGGCCGCGCGATTGGCGGGCCCTTCAAGAATTCCGGTGCGCCTCAGATCCTTGGCCTCGAGCGCCAGGACGTGCAGCCGGTCGCGGCTGTGGCCTTCCGTCGTGCTGAACCCCGCCGCCAGCACGGTCCGCCCATCCGACGCAATGCACGCCTGCAGGACGTCCGCGCCGATTCCGATGATGTCCCCCGCGGCGGCAAAGACTGCCCGCGGGCCGCGGTGGCCAATACAGCCGCAAATACAATGACAGCGGCCGAGAGTTTCGACAATTTCCCGTTCATATTTTGCCGGCTCGGAGTGGTTTGTCAGCCAACCGTGTGTAGGGCACGCCCCGCTTAAACTCAAGTTCATATTAATCGTCATAATAACTCATTATGATGATAACCGTTCGTTTTCCAGAAGTCCGCCCAGGCCCGCGGCCCGGCGCGTTCTTTTCATCGCCCTTGCCATCCTTCGAGTCCCCTTCTAAAATATGGACCTTCTGTAGGCGGGCATGACCGGCGGTAAACGTGGCCCTCCGATCACTTCACGCATTCAAAAGGATCTTGCACATGGCGCGGGCATTTAACTTTTCGGCGGGTCCGGCGGCTCTTCCGACGCCGGTCCTGGAGCAGGCCCAGGCCGACCTGGTCGATTACCAGGGCCAGGGCATGTCGATCATGGAAATGTCGCACCGCGGCAAAACCTACGACGCCGTGCACCAGTCCGCGATCGCCAATCTGCGCCGGCTGCTCAATATCGGCGACGACTACGACGTGCTGTTCCTGCAGGGCGGCGCGAGCTGCCAGTTCGCGATGGTGCCGATGAACCTGCGCGCCCCGGGCCAGGTCGTCGATTACATCCACACCGGCGCGTGGTCGGCCAAGGCGATCAAGGAAGCGCGCATCGGCGGCCCGGTCAACGTCATCTGGGACGGCAAGGACGGCAACTACAACCGCGTCCCGAAGCCCGGCGAATATCAGGAGACCCCCGGCGCCGCGTACCTGCACATCTGCTCCAACGAAACCATCGGCGGCGTGGTGGTCCCGGAGTTCCCGGCGTCCGCGGCGCCGCTCGTGGCCGACATGTCGAGCGAGATCCTCTCGCGCGTCATCGACGTCAATCAGTTCGGCCTCATTTACGCCGGCGCGCAGAAAAACCTTGGGCCCTCGGGGCTTGCCCTCGTCATCATCCGCAGGGACCTGCTCGAGCGCGTTCCGGATTCGGTCAACATCTTCTTCCGCTACAAGACGCACGCGGCCGAGTCCAGCCTCTACAATACCCCCAACACGTGGGCGATCTACCTGCTCAAGCTCGTGACCGACTGGCTGATGAACCTGGGCGGCGTGCCGGCGATGGAGAAGATCAACCGCGCCAAGGCCGCCAAACTCTACGCGACGCTCGACGCGTCCGAATTCTGGCGCGTGCACCCGGTGCCGGAAAACCGCTCGATCATGAACGTCTCGTGGCGCCTGCCGAGCGAGGAGCTCGAGGCCCGGTTCGTGAAGGAAGCCGACGCGGCCGGCCTCAAGGCGCTCAAGGGCCACCGCAGCGTCGGCGGCATCCGCGCCAGCATCTACAACGCCTGCCCGCCCGAGGCCGTCGATGCGCTCGTGGACTTCATGAAGGATTTCGAAAAGCGCAACGGGTAGTTCGTGGATCGTGAATCGTGAAATGGTGAGGGTGAAATGAAACGTTTTTCTTTCGACCCTCACCATTTACTTTTAAACATTCCACGGTTTGCCTTTTACGAACCACGATCCACGATTTCCTATACATCCCCGCCTCGTTCGATTAGGTTGATATTTCGAGACTTTGGTTATTCGAGGCGTTTTCATGGGCAGTGGATTTAGCTTTACGCGCTTGACGTTCGATGGTCTGCGTTCTTCGATCTGGCTCGGGTGGCTGCTCGACAACCCGCTGCTCGTGCGCGAAATCCGGCGGCGCATGCGCAACAAGCTGCTGTCATGGTCACTCATCATGTACCTGATCGCGCTCGGCGTCGTCAGCACGTTCATCATGCTCACGACTTACCCGCTCGATATCGGCCACACGAACCTGCGCGAAAAGATCATGGCCGTGAGCGCCGTCGGCCGCCATATCTTCGGCGGCATGGCCGTCGTCGAGGCGCTGCTGGCCCTGCTCATCGCGCCGATGATCAGCGCCGGCCTCGCCGTGCAGGAAAAGGAAAAGGACACGTTCGATTTCCTCAAGGTCACGACGCTGCGCGCGCGCACGTTCGTGCTCGGCTGCCTGATGACGACCGCGTGCTTCCTGCTGCTGGCGTTCAGTTGCACGCTGCCGATCCTCGGCCTGACGTTCATCTTCGGCGGCGTGTCGATGGCCGAGATCCTGTCGCTGAATTACCTGCTCTTCCTCGGCGCGATGTTGATCTGCGCGTGGTTCATTTTCGTTTCGACGGCGCAGGTGCGCGCGCGTGGCATGCAGATCGCTTCGCTCATCGCGCTGATCCTGCTGTTCCTGCTCGGCTGGCGCGTCCTGTTCGGGACGCTGATGGGCACGCGCTCGCTCGGCAACCTGAGCCTCGAGGCGATGGCCGGCACGGGCGTGTTTGCCGCGTTGATCGTCCTGTTCCTGTCGGTCGCCGCGACGCGCCGGCTTTACGACCCGCAAAACCGCCTGTTCAATTACCGCCAATACACCGGCTTCTTTATCGTGGTGCTTGGATTTCTGGCCGGCTACACGTGGTGGTACGTGATTCCGCTTTCAAAGACGCTCAAGGCCCCGCAAAACATCGATTACTCGCTCATGGCGATCTTTGTCGTCGGATGGGTGATGATCCTGCTGGCGATCGCGCTGTTTTCGGCCGGCCGCTTCGAACGCGGCGACGAGGTCTGGCAGCTTCGCATGCGCTTCAAGGTGTTCCAGTATTTCGACGAGCGCATTATCATTTACGGGTTCTATATCGTCGGCTGGCTGGTGCTGTCATGGACGCTTGCCGACTCGTGGGCGTCATCGAGCCGCGTGCAGACGCAAATCCTCGACCTGCTGCCGGTGTTCCTGACCGCCCTGCTGCTGATCTGGTCGGTCGGCCGGCTGGTCACCTGCATCGTCGCCGACCGCAACAAGGCCGTGTCGATGACGCTCGTCATCGTGATCGCCCTGTGGTTCGGCAGCATGGCCCTGGGTGCGATGATCGACCAGGTGGTCAAGGCGAGCTACAGCCGTTACACCACGAGCACGATCGCCGAAGCATTCTACGCGCTGTCGCCGATCATGGCGCTGATTCGCGTGCTCAACGCCGATCCGCACACCGGGGCGGTCACGACGTCGCTCGTCCAATCCCTCATTTCGCTCGCGCTGCTCTTTCCCAGTTGGACCCGCCGCGCCCGCAGCCACGTTGCGATGGCCTACACCTGGACCGACTCGAAGCAAATTGCGAACGAAGAATAAAAGACTCCGAATTCATCCGCTTCATCCGCATAATCCGCGTTTAATTGAACGCGGATCAAACGGATTGGTGCGAATGATTACGGATTTGCTTTATCCGAATTCATCCGTTTTCTCCGTGAAATCCGCGTCCAATTGAACACGGATCGAACGGATTGATACGGATGATTACGGATTCATTTCATCTCCCATCTTTCATCTTTCATTGATTCCCATCGTGATCGCGGCCTAAAATGCGGGCAGCTTGAGCGATGGCGCGGATGAATGGATAAAGAAACACTCCTCTCGATTGGCCGGCCGCAGCGCCGCTGCATGAATTGCGATGCGCAGATCGACATGATCGAGCGCCACGCGAGCGTGCTTCGGCCCGCCGGCGACCACGCCGTCGAGCGTTGCGATTACTGCCCGACCTGCTGGGAACAGCTCAAGGACGACGCTTACGAGTCGTTCTGGATGACGCGCCGCGACACGACGCCGCGCAAGGCGCCCAAGATGAGCCGCCGCGAGCGCTCGATGGCCCTGCGCGCTCTGTTTGAATCCTTGTGGGACCGCCGCGAGGCGGAAGACGTCGGACCGGAAATCTACCTGCTCGCGCACCTCTTGATGAAGTGGGGCGGCCTCAAATACCGCGAAAACGCCGCCGACATCTCCGGCCGTCCATGCCTCGTGTTCGAAGACCCCGCCAGCGGCGACCGCATCGAGATCGCCGACATCGAGGTCGGCGACGAGCGCCTTGCCTCGATCCAGCAGCGCATCGACGACTTCCTGAGCGAATACGCGAACGAAGACAAAGCCAGTGATGAATGATGAATGATGACGGTGAACTTGCCGGGAATGAATTTCTGAACCGCGAAGCGGTTCGATCTCAAAGCCGTGGGTTGGTTTGGAGAACTTGTTCGACAAACCTACCCGCGGGAAGAATCGCAACAATCCTGAACCGATTTATCGGTTCGATCATCTGACCAGGCTTCATGAATGTGAGTGACGACATCAACACCCTCGGCAACAAAATCGCGCAGCGGTCGTGGATCGAACGGGCGAAGCATTTCATCGACATCGAGGCCGAGGCCGTCGCGCGGCTCAAGGATATCCTCGACGAAAAATTCGAGCGCGCCGTCGAACTGCTGCTGGCCTGCCAGGGCCGCGTCATCACGACCGGCATGGGCAAGGCCGGCCTCATCGCGCGCAAGGCCGCGGCGACGCTCGCCTCGACCGGCACCCCCGCAATTTACGTCCACCCCGGCGAAAGCCTGCACGGCGACCTCGGCATGATCACCGCAAGCGACCTTGTGCTGGCGTTCTCCTATCGCGGCCAGACCGAGGAAGTGCTGCGCATGATCCCGTACCTCAAATACATCAAGGTCCCGATCATCGCGATCACGTCCAACTGCGATTCGGCGCTGGCCTCGCAGGCCGACACGACGCTCATCCCGCTCATCGAGCGCGAGGCCTGCCCGCTGAACCTGACCCCCACCGCCAGCACGACCGCCATGCTCGCCCTCGCCGACACGCTCGCGCTGACGCTGCTCGAGGCGCGCGGCTTCAAGCCCGAGGACTTCGCCCTGTATCACCCCGGCGGCGCGCTCGGCCGCCGTCTCCTCACCACC
>JAJFUE010000003.1 GCA_021372575.1 bacterium
CGCGATGAATCGCGGGGTTACGAGGACGGGTGGTCCATTGTTGGCCGGCGATCCATGCCGCTTCGGGCCGCAGCGACCTGCTGACGGAATCGCGTTCGAGGGAGGCCTCGATTACGCTCGGGCTACGGCAGGGGAGCCCGAACTGACGCGGGAAGGATAAACCAAAATGTTCGAAAAAGTCGATTCCCTTACGGACCCTTATGGCCCTTAGGAAACTTAATCTTTAAAAAAAGTGAGATTTTTTTGGGGGAGCGGAGGAGAAATTCAAGGACCTATCCGCCATCCATCAGGGATTTGCTTGCGATCGGAGCCGGGTTTCGGAGAAAATCCGGCGAAGGCCTTGTGGGGATGGGAATCGGCGCCGTGGCTTTTGCGAGGAAAAAACCGATCGACATTTGGCTGTGCGTTGTGGCGTTTGCCGTTGCCGTCGGCCTCCGGTTCGCGTTCCAATACCACCAGTTCGACGACGCGTATATCACGTTCCGCTACTGCCTGAACATCGTGCGCGGCAACGGGTTTGTGTATAACGTCGGCGAGCGGGTGCTCGGGACGACCACGCCGCTGTTCACCGCGCTGCTGGCCGGCCTCGGCTTTGTGTTCCACACGGAAAACTTTCCGCTCATCGCCAACATCATCAATCACGTGGCGGACGGCTGCACGGCGGTGGTGTTGTATGCCATCGGCCGCGGCCTGTGGCGCAGCCGCGCGCCGGCTTTCCTGCTCGCACTCTACTTCGCGGTCAACTTCCACAGCGTTTTTTATAGCGGCAGCGGCATGGAGTGCGAGTTCTACAGCTTCCTGCTGGTGTTCGCGCTGGAGCGCGCGTTGCGGCGGCGGCTGAGGACGGCGCTGCTGCTGGCCGCGATCGCCATCATGACCCGTCCCGACGGCATGATGCTCGGCGTGACGCTGGTCGCCTACATCGTGATCACATCACGCAAGCAATTTCGGATTACCGACCCGCTTCCCGCGCTGGCGCTGCTGGCGGCCTACCTGGGAACGATATGGCTCTATTTCGGCACGCTGATGCCGCAGTCGGTCGTGGCGAAGGAAATGATGTGGGGCGGCCTGGATCGCCGCGCCATCTTTGAGTTCCCGAACTATTACGAAGTGATGATGTTCTGGAGCGGCTTCCTGTCGCGGAGCCATTCCATGTTTTACTGGAATAACGTGATCCAGGCGATCCCCGTGATCGTGCTGTTCATGGCGGGCGTTTATGAGATCGGGCGGCGGCGCCGGCGCATGTTGCTGCTGCCGGCGTTCGGCCTGTTCTTCACGTTCGCCTACTCCAAGACGTCGGTCTATATGTTCTCGTGGTATCTGCTGCCGACGGTGCCGTATCTGGTGCTGGGCGTGTTCGCCGGCGTCAAGCTGCTCGGCGAGAGGCTGTGCGCGGCGCTACGTCTCAACCCGGCACGCGGCGCGGCGGTCGTGTGCGCGCTGCTCGTGCTCTCCGGCACGTTCGTCTATTTCGGCGGCAGCATGTACATTCCGTCGTCGATCGACCGCGTGATGTATCCACGGCACACGCGCTATCTCTACCTCACGGCGCTGAACAAGATTCCGCCGCAGAAAACGCCGTTTTCGATCCTGGCGCCCGAGATCGGCTACATCGGCTACTTCCGGCCCGAGGCGCGAATCATCGACGGGATGGGGCTGACCAATCCCGAGGTCACCGATTATTACGGGCAGCCGTCGGTGGGTTGGCCGAAGCAGGCGACGTTCGTCAATTTCGGCATCGTGCAGGCGTTCAAGCCGGATTACATCATCACGCTGGCGGCGTTCATGGAGCGAGGAATTGAAAAGCGGCCGGAGTTTTTAAGGGAATACGAACTCATCCCGGTCCCGATCGACATGAGCCTTCCCGACCGCGACCGCGAAGACATTCGGCTGTATCGAAACAGGAAGCGCCCGATTTAGGCCCCGGGGGCGACGGAGATCTTGTCGGAGCCTTTTTCGGAGCGGGCGTGACGCGCGAAGTGGCCGGGGCGCACGCGCAACAGCGACCCCAGGTGCGACGCGATGAAGTAAAGCGAGCGCAGCTCGTTGAAGCTATAGGTCACCGACCCGTCCTCGGCGTCGAGGTAGATGAAGCCGAACAGCTCGTCGGGGGTCTGGATCGGCGCGGCGGTGAAGGAATGGATGCGCTTGCCGCTTTTGAGGCCGAGCTTGGCGAAGCGACGGTCGCGGTGGATATTCGCGCAGCAGATGCACTTTTCCTCCGCGAGCACGTATTGCAGGACCGGCTGGCCGATCACGATCGTGGCGCTGTTGTCGGCCGTCACGATGGCGCGCACCTTGAGGTTCTTCTTGGATTCGTCGGCTTCCATGATCACGCCGCGGTGGCCGCCGAGCATGGACAGCGTGCAGCGCAGGGCGCCCTCGAACAGGCCGCGCTGGTCATGCGCCTCGTCCATCTCGCGGATCGCGCGCAGGAGCATGATCGCGTTGTCGAGGGTGAAGAAGCTGTTGCGGTCGGGGTCGGTGAACAGCGTCTCGAGCGCGGTGTTCATCGCCTCGGGGCTGAAGACCTCGGCCGGGGCGGGCTTCTCGTTGCCGGTGTTGATGTTCTTCTCGAGCAGGTATTCGCCGCGGCGCGACAGGTTCTGCTTGAGGTCGAAATTCTCGGGGGGCTCGAAGAACAGAACGGTGGCGCCGAGGACGATCTCGTCGCCGGGCTTGAGGACGGCCTCGCGGACGCGCTCGCCGCCGACGAAGATGCCGTTGCGGCTCTTGAGGTCCTTGATGACGACCTGGTCGTCGTGCTCGAAGATGATGGCGTGGGAACGGGAGATCTCGGCGTCGCGCAAGCACAGCGAATTGAACACGTCGCGGCCGATCGTGATCTGCTGATCGAACTGGACCTCCATGGTGTTGTCGGGATTGATGACCAGCAATTTCTTGCTCATCGCTGAACTCCTTGGATGCCCAGGCAAACGGCCCTCGCAAAGACGGACCGGTTTGATTATCTTATAGGACGCTTTGGGGCTTGTCGCCACTAAATAAGTGCGGAGGACGGAGTGCGGAATGCGGAATCGATTTGGTTTCGATTACGATTACGAGCACGAGCACGAGCACGAACACGAACAAGAACGGAGATCAAGCGTGCAGCAATACAAACGCGAGTGCATTGAATTCATGGTGCGGTGCGAGGCGCTGCGGTTCGGGCGGTTTTTGACCAAGAGCGGGCGGACGAGCCCGTATTTCATGAACGCCGGGCGGTTCGACAGCGGGGCGCGGCTGGCGACTCTGGGCGGGTTCTATGCCCGGGCGATTATGGAGAATATGGGCGACCGGTTCGACCTGCTGTTCGGGCCGGCGTATAAGGGGATCCCGCTCGTGGCGGCGGCGTCGATCGCGCTGGCCGGGATGGGGCGCGACGTGCCGTTCACGTTCAACCGCAAGGAAATCAAGGATCACGGTGAGGGCGGCGGCCTGATCGGGCGTGCGCCGAAAAATGGGGACAGGATCGTCATCGTCGAGGACGTGACGACCGCCGGGACGTCTGTGCGCGAGACGGCGGCGCTGCTTGGGTCGGTGGCCGACGTGAAGCTGGCCGGGCTGGTCGTGCTGGTCGATCGCCAGGAGAAAGGCCCCGGCGGCAAGGGGGCCCTCACGGAGCTCAAAGAGGAATTTGGGATCGAGGCGTTCGCGATCGTCACGCTTGACGAGATCGTTGAGCATCTGCACGGCAAGCCGGTTGACGGCAAGGTTGTGCTCGATGACGCGGCGCTCGGGGAGATCAAGGAATACCGGGCGCAATATGGGGCGTGAGAAATGGGTCCTATAGGTCTTATAGGTCCTATAGGTCACACGGGAACGATCTCGCACGATTCCCCGTTGCGCGAGTCGTTGCTGCTGAGTATCTTGAAAAAGATTACGTTGCGGAAGGGTGGGCTATGGGTTCTCTCAAGTTTTACAGCACAAACGGCAAGGCGCCGATGGTCGATCTGAAGGGTGCGCTGCTGGCCGGGCAGGCGCCCGACCGTGGGCTTTACATGCCGGAGCATGTCCCGACGCTCGATGCCGGGACGATCGCGTCGTTCGCCAAGCGGCCGTATCACGAGATCGCCGAAGAAGTGATCTGGCGCTATGCCGAGGGTGTCATTGATCGGGGGACGCTCGGCGAGCTCTGCCGCGACGCTTATAACTATGACGTGCCGCTGGAGAAGGTCTATGACCGCGTGCATGTGATGCGGCTGGACCGGGGGCCGACGGCGTCGTTCAAGGATTTCGCGGCGCGGATGATGGCGCGGCTGATCGGGCGGTTCGTGCGCGAGGACGGCCGCGAGCTGCTGATCCTGACCGCTACGAGCGGCGATACCGGCTCGGCGGTGGCGAGCGCGTTCCACGGGGTGCCGGGGATCAAGGTGCTGGTGCTGTTTCCGATCAACGAGGTCAGCGACCGCCAGCGCAAGCAGATGACGACGCTGCGCGATAACATCCGGACGATCGCGATCGACGGCAAGTTCGACGACGCGCAGGCGATGGTCAAGCGCGCGTTCAGCGATCCGGCGCTTTCGGGGCTGCCGCTGTCGTCGGCGAATTCCATTAATATTGGCCGTTTGCTGCCGCAGTCGGTCTATTATTTCTACGCGGCGTCGCGCGTGGCGCAGGCCGGCGAACCGGTGGTGCTGTCCGTGCCGTCGGGCAACTTCGGCGACATGATGGGCGCGGTGCTGGCGCGCGAAATGGGGCTGCCGGTCAAACGGCTGGTCGTGCCGGTCAACGAGAACGACGAGTTCCCGAAGTTCCTCGCCACCGAACATTACGAGAAGGTCGAGCCGAGCCGGGCGTGCATTTCCAACGCGATGAACGTGGGGCACCCGAGCAATCTCGCGCGGCTGGTGAACGTCTATGGCGGGTGGCTTGACGAGACGGGCGTGCTGCACAAGGCGCCGGATTTCGCGGCGATGCGGCGGGATTTGTTCTCGACGTCGGTCACCGACCAGGAGACGCGCGACGCGATCAAGAAGGCGTGGGACGATTACAAGCTGCTGCTCGAGCCGCACGGGGCGGTCGGCTGGAAGGGGTTCCTCGATTATTGCGCGAGCGAGCCGCTCGGCAACGCGCCGGCGGTGGTCGTCGAGACGGCCCACCCGGCCAAGTTCCCCGACGAGATCGAGCGCACGACGGGGGTTCACCCCGACGCGCCGCCCGCGCTCGCCGCGCTGGATGGATTGACGGAAGATTACGATTCAATGCCGGCGGAATACGAGGCGTTCAAGGCGTACTTGGTGAAGAAGTATTAATTCGATTTAAACAGGAGGAAACGGAGAGAACAGAGAAATTGTTCATCGGTTCTTCTTGCATAAAACCATGAAGAAAAAAACGGGCGAGAGCGATTTAGGCATTCCAGAGCTTAAACGCGGGGAACTTGGAATAGGCGTGCGCGGCAAGTATTATCGACGCTTCCTGCGTGGCAGTCGTATCGTCGTGATGAATTCAAAAACGAATAAACCGAATACGAAATCAAAATAGAGATTTCTCTGTTCCCTCCGTTTCCTCCTGTTCAGATTTATTTCTCGATGATCACGATCGCGGCGGCGATGTCGCGGGCGTGGGTGATGGAGACGTGGGCGCGGCGCATGCCGATGGCTTGCGCGCGCTCGGCGGCGCGGCCGTGGAAATGGATGTATGGGCGCTCGCCTTCGGCGCGCACGATTTCGATGTCTTTCCATAAAATTCCGCGCGCGATGCCCGTGCCGAGGGCTTTGGATCCGGCTTCTTTCGCCGCGTAACGCGCCGCGAGCCGCGGGACCGGATCGTGATGCAGGTTCGCGAAGCGCATTTCTTCCTCGGTGTAACAACGCTTGAGAAAGCGGTCGCCGTGGCGCGCAAGGACGGCGCGGATGCGGGCGAGTTCGGTCTGGTCGAAGCCGATGCCGATGATCATGGGAAGTCCTGAGTGCTGAGTCCTGAGTCCTGAGTGCTGAGTTTTGAGAGAAAAACAAATTCAAATACAGTTCACGAAATACACGAAATGACTCACGAAAGACACGAAAATGTTTTCGTGGCGCGATTTGCAAATTGATCCGTGGGGCACAGGGACGAGAAGGTTGATTTCTTTGATTCGGTGTGATTTTTGTGTTTTGATGTTCCAAGATAACAAGGGCGGACCATGGGAATCGAGTTCAAAAAGCTTATCATTAAAAGCCTCAGGAATGATCAGGTCATCGTCATTCCGATCGCGATTGTTCTGCTTTTGCTGTTGTTCCATTTTCCGCGAGCAGGATTCCGGGTGTTGAAGTTCATGAGTCTCATGATGGCGGGACTCCTTTTTCTGGTGGTCGCAATTGTGATCATCGCCATGTATATCGTACCGCGCTTTCAAAAGCGCAAATGGCGGGGAAGGGCCGAGCCGGATAGCGAAGAGTTTCGGGAATGGCTTATGGGTCAAATTCGCGATCTGCGGGCGATTGGTTTTTTCCAGGCCGACCGAATGCTCAGCGACCAGGAGCTTTTTGACAAAGTGCTGGCGGAGATGGTCGAGCGCGAAGGGAACGATCTGACCGCCTGCAGGGTTGCGCCGTGCCTGATTGCGGCGTTGGACCAGGATCGGGTCTATTACGAGGACACGGAGGACGATCGGTATCTCAATGACGACGGTTGGGTTGAGATCGTTCAAGACGTGGCGCGAATCTCGCGCGGCGCGTTCAAGCCTGAGAATATCGAGGCGAAATGCGATTATGACAAGAAGTCGGCCGAAGTTCTGTTCGATCAAAACGGCCGGCGGCATTCATTGAAATTCAAGCTGGACGGGGATTGGATGGATCCAGCGCTGTTTGATCAATTCAACCCTTTCGTCAGCGACGCGGGATATCAATACGCAGCTGAATTCAGCGATCACGGGCAATGGTGTTTTGTCGTCGCAGTAAAAGATGAAGAGAGAAAAATATTGAAGAAAATGGGCTGGAATATTTAATGGCCCGAAACTGAATCGCAGACATCAGTGCACATTGAGAGTTCCTGAAAAGCCGGAATGAATGCATACAACGAACATTTACATACTCGCAACGGTGCTGTGTGCGGCTGTGCTTTTTATCGTCTTTTTGCTTGTCAAGGATCTTCAAATACAGATTAAAAACAGGCGGAACAAGAGGCGGCGCCAAGCTGTTCTCGAGAGCAAGGATTTTCGGGATTGGATTGGGAATCAGGTCCGCGTGCTGCGCTCATTGGGTTTTCTCAAGCAAGCGAGCGAGTTGTCGGACGAGGAGATCATGAGCTTTTTTATGAATCAGATGACAGAAGTGGATCCGGGCATATATCGGGAAGCGCCTTACCTGCTTGTGTTCACGGACGAAGATCGAGTTCTGTGCGACGAAATGGAAATCAAACGTTTGTCGGAACCAAAAGAGTGGATTGATTTTCTACAGGGCTGGGCAAGGATTTCGCGGGGCGTTTTCCAACCGACGAATATCAAGGCTGCCATGAATCAGGAGAAGAACGCGGTCGAAATCATTTTCGATCATCGAGGCGAAAGGCAATCAATTCGGCTGACTATAGATCGCAAGGGGATGGGGCCGCAAATCTGCGAGAAGTTAAACCCTTTTGTAAGGCCGGCGGGCTATGAATACGTGCTCGAAACGAGCGACCACGTTCAAAGCTGTTTGGCGGTGGTGGTCACGCCGGAAGAAAGAAATCGGCTGAAGGGATTGGGGTGGAAGGTATAAACAGCAAGACATCAATAGTCATGATTGAACCGCTACGCGGTTCAAATACTCACAGATAATACAATATCCAAGCCGCACACGGATTGAACGGATTTTCACGGATCAGAGTAAGTGTCCCGGCAATGAGCCTGATCGGAATAATCCGCGGTTTTGCGAAGTAGCGATTGGTTCGATTACAATTACGATTACGAGCACGAGCACGATGACTTCCGACGTATTTTCGTAGTATTACGGGCACGAAGGGACAACCATCGGCAAGCGCTCTATAAGATCAGATCTTCTTCGGCGTCGTTGGGGGCGGCGTGCTGGGATTCGTTGAAGATGGGCAGGTGCACGGAGAACGTCGTGCCGGCGCCGGGGTTGCTTTGGACTTCAATGCGGCCGCTGTGCGAGGTGAGGATGCCGTAGCTGATCGACAGGCCGAGGCCCGTGCCGCGGCCGACCGGCTTCGTCGTGAAGAACGGGTCGAAGATCTTGTCGAGCGTCTCGGTGCTCATGCCGGTGCCGTTGTCGCAGATGCGCAGGCGGAGCTCGTCCGGGCGGACCTGATCGACCTTGATCTCGAGGTGCTTGTGGTAATCGCCGCGGCCGTTGGTGGAGCGGGTTTCGGCTTCGAAGCGGGCATCCATCGCGTCGCGCGCGTTGGAGATGAGATTGAGGATGACCTGCTCGATCTGCAGCGGCTCGCCATGGATCGGCGGCAGGCCGTCGGGGATGTCGGTGACGACGTCGATGTTGTGGATGCGGAGCTGCTCGCCGAGCAGGCTGAGCGCGCCCTGGATCGACTGGTTCAGGTTGAACGGCGCGAAGTGCGTCATGTCCTGGCGCGCGAAGATGCGCATGTGGTTGATGATGTGCGTGATGCGGTCGATGAGCTCGATGATCTCGCGCTGCGTCGAGAGCACCTGGGCCTGGTCATAGACGCCGTGCTCGAATTTCTTGCAGATGAGCTGGGCGCGCGTGCGGATGCCGGAGAGCGGCTGGTTGAGTTCGTGCGCGATGCCGGTGGCCATTTCGCCGAGCGTGGCGAGCTTGCTCGACTGGATGAGCTGCATGTGCTGGTGGTCGAGTTCGCGGGTTTTTTGCTCGATGACCTGCTGGAGGTTTTCGGTGTAAAGCTTGAGCAGGTCCTCCATTTCCTTCTGCTCCGTGATGTCGCGCGCGATGACGACGTAGGTCAGGTTGTTGGCCGCGGGCTCGGTGAGGCGGTTCATGGTGACGAGCGCGGTCAGGCGGTGGCCGGTGCGCGTGATCATCGGCGTCTCCTGGACCCACACGCCCTGGGCGTTGACCTCGTTCATCAGTTCGTCGAGCGAGCCGAAGCTTGCGCGCTCGAAGTCGATGAGCATGTCGAGCTTGTGGCGGCCGACCATGTCGGCGGCCGGATAGTCGAACAGGAGCTGCGCGCCGCTGTTGAAGTGGAGGAACGTGCCGGTGTCGTCGAGGCCGACGATGGCGTGCTCGGTCGAGCCCTCGAGGATGCCGTTGAGGAAATTCATGGTTTGCGTGAGGGCGGTCGTGCGGTCCTCGACCATGCGCTCGAGGTTGTCGGCGTAGTCGCGCAGCTGGGCCTTGAGGGCCTTGTCGCGCGTGATGTCGTTGAGCGCGGCCTTCTCGCCGATGCGCTGGCCATTGCGGTCGAGCAGGGCCTGAGAGGTGAGGCTGACGATGACGCCCTCGCCGCTTTTCTTGAGCAGGCGCAGTTCGTAATTTTGCGGCTTGCCGGTCTCGATCAGGTCCTCGTGCGCGCGCTCGAAGAGCTCGTAGTCGTTCGGGTCGATGATGCGGCGCATGGGGTGGCCGATCAGCTCGTTGAGCGGATAGCCGAGCGCGATGAGGGCGGTCTGGTTGATCTCGAAGACGATGCCGCCCTTGAGGACGCTGATGAAATAGGTTGGGGCGTTTTCCCAAAGTTCCCGGTAGCGGCGCTCGGCCTCGAGCGAGTTGTCGTAATGCAGGCAGTTCGTCATGCCCATTTCGAGGGTCTTGGTGAGGCCGGCGAGAAGCTCGTCGTAACGGTCCTCGTGCTGGCCGGGGATGAGCATGAGCAGCACGGAGGTCGGCAGGGTCGGGTTGGAGCGGCCCATCGCGATGCCGACGAGATGGCACGGGCCGATGCGCGAGGCCCATTCGGCGATGACCGGGTGCATGCCGGCGTCGCTGACCTGCGCGACCGAGACGACGCCCGGCGACAGCGCGAGGGCGCCGATCGTGTCCTGGCCGATGATCGGCGGCGAATCGAGGAACCGCTCGCGCAGGTCGTCGGGCATGCCGGACTCGGCAAGCAGGTTCAGCTCCTCGTAGTTGCGGTTGCTGAGCAGGAGCGTGCCGGCGGCGTTCAGGCAGCCGTGGATCAGCTGGATGGAGCGGCCGACGACCTCGTCGAGCTTGAGGGATGAGCAACTGATGCGGGCCAGTTCGTAGAGGGTCTTGTATTGGTCCTCGCTCTGGCGCAGCTGCGTCTCGAGGAGCTTGTGCGGCGAGATGTCCTTGACGACGCCCTGGAAGTGCATGGGGCGGCCGGGGCCGGTCTGCCAGCGGATCATGTGGATGAGGCCGTAGATCGGGCTTTGGCCGCGGGGGCGAAGCTCGATCTCGAAGTCCTCGATGAGGCCGTCGGTGGAGACGGCGCGCTCGATGAGGCGCTGGAAATCCTCGCGGTTCATGCCGATCGTGTCGAAGACCGGCCGCAGCAGGAACTTGTCCTTCGTGTGGCCGAACATGCGCTCGGCGGTGGCGTTGATGTCGAGCAGGCAGCCGGAGCGGTCGCACAGGAAAATGAGGTCGGGGACTTCGTCGAAGAGGTTGCGGTATTGCGCGAGCGAGCTGCGGAACGCGGTGTGGAGGTGGCTGAGTTCCCAGTGGCGCTGGTGATTTTCGATCGCCATGCGCATGCGGCGCTCGAGTGTGGACGCCGAGAGCGCATCGCTGGTCATCAGTTCCCACGTCGATGGGATGTCGGGGACGCGCTCGTAAATCTCGGCCTCGGACTCGGGGCTGAAGATCAGCAGCGTCGGCATGGGCGTTTCGTGATTCTTAAGGGCTTCGAGGAGCTTGTCGAAATCGCCGGGGAGCGGGTCGAGCCCGAGCACGACGAGGTCGAAGGGGGAGCGCTTGAGCGCCTGGCGCGCGCCGCGCACGCTTTTGGGGAGTGTGATCTTGCTTCGCGGGAAAACCCCGCGAATGACAGGCGAAATCTGCGCCGCCGGCGCCTTGGCCGAAGCCATCACGAGGACGTGCAGCGGGATGTGAACGAGGCGGCGGGTTTCCTCATGCTCGCCAGTGGCGGCCTGATTGATCGATGCGGCCTGAGCGTTGCGAAGCGATTCCATATTGATGATCATCGGCACAAAATCCACCGTTACTTCACCCATTTTTTTAGACCATTCCGGGTGAAGGGTAAAGCGTAAAGGGTGGATGGTGAATTGTGAATGGTGAATGGTGGATGACACATGCCGCTTTCGTGGCATGCATCCGTGATCCGCCACGATCCACGATTCACGATCCACGATCCACGAGCAGCTCATAGAGTTGCCGATGCCGGGCGACGACCGAGTCGAGCGTGTAGTCCTTGAGGAACAACTCGCGGCCGATGGCGCCTTTGGCGGCCGTGGCGGCGGGATCGGCGGCGGCTTCGGCAAGCTGGCCGGCGAGGGTGCCGGCGTCGCCGGGGGCGTGCAGCCAGCCGTTGCGGCCCGCGTCGATCAGTTCGCGGTTGCCCTGGATGTCCGAGACGGCGATGGGCAGGGCGTGGTTCATGGCCTCGAGGAGGACGAGCGGCATGCCTTCGCCGAAGAGCGACGGCAAGGCCATCAGGTCGGCGCCGCCGGCCAGCGCCCACGGATCGGCCATGAAACCGGTGAAGCGCATGCGGGTGGAAATGCCGAGTTGGCCGGCCAGGGCGCGGAGCCGGTCGAGGTAGCCCATGCCCTCGGTGAACTCGTCGTCGCCGATCAGGATGAGGACGGCGTTGTGTTCGGCGGGGTTCAGTTTCGCGAACGCGCGCAGGAGTGTTTCGGGGCCTTTGCGCGGGCGCATCTGGGCGATCATCACGATCGTGAACGCGTCGGCGGGAAGAGATTCGGACGCGAGATATTGATTCAATGCGTCGCGGCGGGCGGGCGAGGCGAGGGCGGCGTCGGCGAGCGGCTCGATGCCGTTCGGGATCCAGTGGAGCATTTCGCGCGGGACGTTTTCCTCGCGCGCGAGGCGCTCGGTTTCCTCGCGGCTCACGGGGCAGATGGCGTCGGTCCAGCGGCGGCCGAGGCGCTCGACCGTGGCACGCAGCGGGTGGCTCTTGACGGCGCGGTTTTCGTCGAGCGCGATCGGCGACTGGATCGTTGTGATGTTCGGAATGCGGAGGCGGCGCGACAGGATGCGCGCGATGAGGTGCGTGCGGCTCGTGTGGGCTTGCAGGATGTGCAGGCCGTCGGCGCGGGCGGCGCGCGCCATGGCCGAAAGGAAGCGGAAATCGAACCGGCCGGAAGATGGGAAAATGCGGAGCGGGATCGATGACTGGCGCAGGAACTCGGCGAGGCGGCCTTCGCTGAGGCAATACACATGGGCCTCGATGTCCGCGCGCGGCGAGGCCTCGGCGAGGCGGCGCACCATTTGCTCGGCCCCGCCGAAATGGCGGCCGTCAAGAATGTGGCCGACGCGGATGGTGGTGGAAGAGGCGGGCATGGGTAATATTATAGGTCTTATAGGTCCTATAGGTCTTACAGGGTGTTACAAAACCATATCCGTTTGCATATCGTCAATCATTGCGTCCCAGGTGCGGGAGGCGGTATAGGTTTGGCCGGCGCGGGCTTTTTCGGTTGCGGCGGCGCGGTCGGCGAACAGGTATTGGGAGCGGTCGCGCCAGTCCTGCGCGGTGTCGGCCAGCTCGACGAAATTCGAGAGGAAACGCACCACGTCCGGCAGCGGCGTGGAAAGGACCGGCTTGCCGCCGGCGAGGTATTCGAGCGCCTTGACCGGGTAGAGGAAGCGGTGCGGTCCGGTCGTGTCGTAGGGGATGAGCGCGAGGTCGAATCGCGCGAGATACGATGGGAGCATCACGTATGGACGCGGGCCGATGCAGCGGACGCGGTCGGTTTCGGGAAGCGGCTCGAATCGGGAGGATGCGGGGCCGATCAGCAGGAGCCGCCATGGGGCCGCGTCGAGAAACGCCGTGACGCGCGCGGTGTCGAAGCGTTCGTTGAGCGCGCCGAAATAACCGGCGAGCGGACCGCCGCCCGGCGGCAGGTCGCGCTCGATGCCGGCATCGAATTTCGGATTGGGGCGCGCGAACAGGGCGGCATCGACGCCGCACGGAACGAAGCGCGCGCTTGGGTGGCGGCCGGCGAGGCGGTCGGCGAGGGAGGCGGTGCCGGTCCAGACGCGATCGACGATCGAGAGCGCGGCGGCTTCGCGCGCCGTGCAGTCCTCGGGATTGATGATGTGCGCGCTGAGGTCGTCCATGTAATCGAAGATTCTGCGGCGTGCCGGGATGCCGGCCGCGACGGCATGCCAGCGCGGGTCGTTGAAGATGACGACGTCCCACGGCTGTTGCGTGATGTTCAGCGCGGCGCGGCGCATGAAACCGATGTTGATCGAATCGATCGCGGCGATGCGGCTGCCGCCGGGGAGCCCCATGGGCTCGACGACGCGCAGGTTTTTGGGCAGCTCGACGCCGCTGGCGACGCGTTTCGATTTGCGGTGAACGTAGCCGGGGCTCATGTAGGTCACGTCCCAGCCGCGCCGCGCCAGGCCGACGGCCATGTGCTGCGGGCGCTGAAACGCGCCGGCCCATTCGACGAATGAGATGATCAGAGCCGAAGCCATTGGCTCACCAGGGTGACGAGTTTGTTGCGTGGCGGCAGCTCGACCTGGTCGCGCGGGTAAAAGAGGAAGTCGTAGATTTGCGTGAGCTGCCGGGCCGATTCGTTCCACGAGTAATCGGCGGCGTTGGCGCGGCCGCGGTCGATGAGATAACGGCGCAGCGATTCGTCGGTCAGCACGCGCTCGATGAGGTGGATGACGGAGTCCTGGTCCTCGGGATCGACAAGGACGGCGCCGTCCTCGCCGGCGATCTCGGGCAGGGCGCCGGCGTCGGCCGCGATGACGGGCAGGCCGCTGAGCTGCGCCTCGAGGATCGGGAATCCGAAACCCTCGGCGCGGCTGAGGAGGATGAGCAGGCGCGCGTCCTCGAAGATCACGCGGCGCTCGTCGTCCTTGGCGTCGGTGACGACCTGGAGGCGGTCGGCGATGCCGTATTGGCGCGCCATGCGGCTCAGCGCCTCGAGCTCGTGCTCCGCGCCGCTGATTTCCATGACGAGCCACAGGTCTTCCATCGCGGCGTGGTGCTGGCGGATCGTGGCGAACACGCGCAGCAGGGCGGCGATGTTTTTTTCGGCGCGGATGGAGCCCGAATAAAGCATGTAGCGCTTCGGCAGCTCGAGGCGCGAGCGGATCAGTTCGAACGTTGTCGCCTCGATCGGCGTGCGGAAGATTTCATCGACGCCCGAATGCACGACGATCGTCTTGTGGCGCAGTTCGGGGTAGAGGCGGCACAGCGCCTCGCGGGTCGCGCTGGAGACGCAGGTGACCCAGCGCGCGCGGGTGAGCGTCATCGTGTAAAGGATGTAGGACCACAGGCGGCGCCACGGCCGCAGGCGGTAGCCGGTGACGGCGCTTTCGCGCGCGAACGGGACGATGTCGTGGACCGTGATGAGGACGGGGCAGTCGATGACCGGGGGCGAGGCGGGGAAGTGCACGTGCAGCAGGTCGATTTTTTCGCGGCGCACGGCGAGGATCATGCGGATCATGGCGGTCAGGCCGAGCGGATGGCCGCGCATGGGAACGAGCTTGAAATTGGGGCGCAGCTTGAGCTTGCGCTGGAGCTTGCGGCTCACGAAGACGACGTAGTCGTTGTGGGTGTCGGCGCGCGCCATGGCCTCGAGCAGGTTTTCGCTGTAACGCGCCAACCCGCTGGTCTTTTCGCCGAGGAAACGGGCGTCGATGCCGATGCGCATGGGAAGATCCAGTCGGAAACGGTCGGGAACCTGAAATAAATTCTAATGAGAAATGAGAAATGAGCAATGAGAAATGAGAAACCGCAAAAGAGCCGTGCCCCGTGCCAGGCGGCTCATTTTAGATTTCTCATTTCTCATTTCTCATTTTAAATTCAATTGGATTGCCACGACCAGCCTACAGTTGGTACCCACGCTTGCGGGCGTAGTCTTCCTTTTTCTTCTGGAACAGGGCCTGGTATTCGAACGAGCCCTCGGGGGGGCAGGTCGTCATCTTGGCCATGTCGGCGCGGATGAGGTCGTCGATGGAATCCTCGGCGCGGAAGTGGTCGATGATCGGGCGCTCGATCCAGGCGGTCACCTGGTTGAGGCGCTTCTGGGTCTTGAGATGGCGCTTCTTGACGAGTTCAAACGCGATCTTGTAGGCAATGGCGCTGATGCGGTCTTCGGACAGGCGCATGTCGGTTTCCCTTTCGGTCAGAGGACCATCTTGCGGTCGCGGGCGAGTTGCTGCTTGGTCTTGAGCAGGATCTTGTCGAAGGCGATTCCCTTGCGCTGGATTTCGTCCATGTGTTCCTCGAGGAGAGCCCGCGCCTGCTCCTCGATTTCGTCCTCGGCCTTCATGTCTTCGGTGATGATGCGGCGAATCGCGGCGGTGACGGTCGCGCGCTCGGCGCTCATGCCGGCGTCCTTGTTGGCGGCCAGCACATCGTAAATTTGTTCGGCCAGGACTTCAATCTTCTCAGGTTTAAGACGCATCGTCGGGTCTGCCTCCCGTCCAGCAGTTTGGCTCCATAGTAGCGCAACGGGCGGGGAAGTCAACCGGAGTGCGGAGTTCGGAATGAATGATGAATGATGAATGAGGAATGATGAATGAAGAAAGAAGCCGCCACTCAGGAGAGTGGCGTTCCCAGGCATCTTTGGACTGCGAACGCCCGCAGCCCGGGAACGCCAATCTCCGGATTGGCGGATCGCGCGTGAGGGAATCGCCGAAACCCTTGCCGGATGTTGAATATTCGGCAAGGGTTTCGATTACGATTACGAGCACGAGCACAAACCGTTAACGGGTGTATGCCGTCCATGTGATCCGGCCCTTGAGCGTGTCGTGCGGGAACGCGGTGTAGCGGAGGGATTCGGGCGAATCCATCACGAGGCCCGCGTCATCCGCAAGTTCGAGCGTGTTGCCGGCGGATTTCGCGACCGGGAAGACGAACGAGCGCTTGCCGATCGTAAGGCGCACGGCCGATGCGGCGGGCGCTTTTTTGTCGAGCTTCATCACGCTCTTGCCGCCGATGGTCTCGAGGCCGGTCACGCTGCCGCCGATGGGCTTGCCGGTTTGATAAGACCAGCCTGCGGACGACATGATCGAAATGGAATCGGTGCCGAAGACGACCGTGTCGGTGACGCGCTTGCCGTTGAGCCCATAGACAACGGCGAGCTTGTCGCCGTCGTTCTTTACGTTCTCGATCCATGTTTGATTGCGGAACGGTTCGTACACGGTCACGAACGTGCTTTCGGGGCCGGCGTGGCGCTGCATGATGCCGTTCGTCATGTATTTGGGGAGATCGGCGTCGTTTTTGCCGGCCGGGCGGATCATGGGGGATGTGTAGCGGTAGGCGGTCGAGCCCGCGGGCGCGATCATATGTGCGCGCAGGCCCGAGCCGTTGTAGCGCCACGTCGCGGTCCAGCCGTCGTTGACGGCCGCCGAGCCGATGTCGCGCAGGAAGCCGTAGGCGTGGAACTTTTTGCCGATGTAATCGATGTCATTTTCGCCGACGTAGTTGCCGGCCTTGCCCCACGACGGCACGAGCGCGGCGACCTTCGAGTTCAGCGCAACGCTCGTTTCGAGCCGGGGTTTCTCGTCGGCCGAGCCGTTGAGGAACAGGTCGTGCGTTTTGCCGCCGCTGACGTCGAAGCGGTCGATCACGTAGTCGAAGCCTTCGGCGGCGTGAACGAGCGCAATGCGGCGGCGATACGTTTTCACGTCCGGATACGAAGGCGACGCGTCGAGGTCGATCGATTTGACATGATCGTCCTTGGCGTCGAACCAAAGGAGGTTGCCCTGCGTCGTCTCCTTTCTGGGGCCGGTTTCCGCCTGCGAGCGTTCATCGACGACGACCAGGTTGTGCGACGCCGAGTTGACCGCCCAGTTGCGCCAGCGCGTGTGCGTGTAGCCGATGTCGGGCAGGAGTTCGCCGCTGAACGCGTAGAGGAAAATCGAGCCGTTGTCCATGTGCGAGTGGCCGTAATTGCCGCTCCAGTTGAGGCCGAGGCAGATTTGGCTGTCCCCGCGGCCGGCGCCCAGGAGGGCCTGACCGACGCTCGGCCACAGCCGCGACTGCGAGACGTTCGTCGGCTCGACGTAGTTGTTTGACCACGTGTCGTTGATCGGGATCATGCGGCCGTTGGGCAGGACGGCTTCCCTGCGCACCTGCTGAGCCTTGACCAGCAGCGGCACCATCGTCATCAGGTCGAGGTTCGTGAATTTCTCGCCGGTCCAGGAGGGTGGGTCGCTGTAGCCTCTGGCCACGTCGGCGGTCTTGGCCATGCTATTGACGGTCTGCGAGTGATACGATGGTGAGCCTTCCTTCCACCAGCCGTCGGCGAAGAGGCTCCGCTCGACGAGGCCGCGGAAGCGATCGACGGCGTCGTGGACGTATTTGGGTTCGTTGATCGCCCTGCCGACGAGGATCATCGCGCGATACATGCGCGGCGACATGTTGTGATACTGCTCGGGATTGGCGGCGGTGAAATCGACGATCAGGCGGAAGAGATCCTTCTGGATGAGCGCGTCGGGGTCGGGGCCGAACTTGCCGCCGAGGCGCTTGAAATCGTAATTTTTTTTCTTGAGCGTGTCATAGGCGCTCGTCAGGTCCTCGGGGATGTCCTGGAACGCCCACCAGTCGAACTTGGAGCCGCGATAGACGTCGATGCCGGCGTAGGGCCACTTCTGGTCGGCGGGGAAGAATTTCTTCGGGCGATACGGCATGTCGTATTTGACGGCATAGTTGGGCACGACCTGCGCGAACCGGGCGAGGATCGCCGCGGCGCGATCGGCGCTGGCGAGGTCGCCGGTGGCGGCGTATTTTTGGGCGAGGGCATCGGCCGACTTGCGCAGCCACATCGTGCGCTCGAACCACGCGTGGGCTTCGAAGAAGTATTGGCGCCCGTTCGGGGCTTCGTAATAGCGGTAAATCTGGACCGAGCCATCGGGCGCGGTGATGCGTTTTTCCTTGTTGTTCGGGTACTGCGCGCTGGGGAACGTGGCGCCGCAGTAGCGGCAGCGGAGCGTGTCACCGATACCGTAATGCCAGCCGAGCACGCCGGCCTCCTGGCTGCCGCCGTCGCACTTCGGGCAGCCGATGAACATGAATCCGGCGGCCGATGGCACCTGCGCGACGACCTCGTCGATCGACATTTTCATGAGCGGCGAAACATCGACGGAGCCTTGAGCCCGGGCCATTGCGGCCAATGCCAGCACGATCAAGACCAAGGCCAGCGGTTTTCTGGCGGACGGATACAACCAACGCATGCGACTTCCTCCATGTAGAAATACTGCAAGCATGACCGGTTCCCGGAACCTGTAATTTTTCGTTCGATTATCTGCCGCGACGGGAGCCGCCCCGCCGGGAACGCTGGCGCCCGCCTTGCGATTCGGCCTTGCGCGGTGCGGGGGCCTCTTTGGCCTCTTGCGAGCCGAAAGCGCCGTGATGCGATTGCTGGTAGAAATCGTCAAGGAGCATGGCCAGCAGCGCGCGCTCGTCCTCTGTCTCGAATAACGACGAAACGAGCGGAAGCATACGCTGCATGCGTTCGATCTGCAGGCGGTCGCGGCCGCGCTGGGCCGCCTCGAGGAGCGCAACGGTGCGCTCGCCGACGACCGCCGCGACGTCGTCGTCGGTCGGCAGCTCGCGTTTTTCCATCTCGATCTTGTATTTCGTGCAAACGTGAATGAAGTCGCGGCGCTCCTCGCGCGCGACGAGCGAAATCGCAACGCCCGCGGCGCCGGCGCGGCCGGTGCGGCCGGCGCGGTGAATGTAAAGCTCGGTCTCCTCGGGGAACTCGTACTGGATGACCATCGCGAGGTCCTCGACGTCGATGCCGCGCGCGGCGATGTCGGTCGCGATGAGGAAACGCAGCTTGCCCGCGTGGAACTTGCGGATGACGCCCTCGCGCTCGTTCTGCGAGAGGTCGGCCGTGAGCTGGTCGGCGTCGTAGCCGAACCGCTGCAGCACGGTCGCGACGTAATTGACGCGCACCTTGGTGTTGCAGAAAATCAGCGCCGTCTGCGGGTTTTCGATCTCGATGATGCGCACGAGCGCGCGGTCCTTGTCCATGCCGGGGACTTCGTAATAGATGTGCGGGACGTCGGCGACGTGGATGTGGTCCTTGGAGAGGCTCAGGAAATCGGGCTCATGCAGGAACTCGCGCGCGAGGCTGCGCACGGCGGGCGGGAACGTGGCCGAAAACATGAACCCGGCGCGGCGGCGCGGAAGCGAACGCGCAAGCTGGCGCATGTCGGGATAAAACCCCATCGACAGCAGGCGGTCGGCTTCGTCGAGGACGATGATTTTCAGGTCGTCGAGGACGAGCGTGCGGCGGTCGAGGTGGTCGAGGATGCGGCCGGGGGTGCCGACGACGATGTGCGCGCCGCTCTTGAGGCCGTCGAGCTGCTGGCCGTAGCCGACGCCGCCGTAAATCGGAAGGACGTTGACCGGTTCATCGCCGCTCAGCGTGGCGGCCTCGCCGACAATCTGGATCGCGAGCTCGCGCGTGGGGGCGAGGATGAGGGCCTGCGTGACGGGGCGGCTGCGGTCGATTTTTTCGAGGATCGGCAGCAGGAACGCGCCGGTCTTGCCGGAGCCGGTGCGCGACTGCACCATGAGGTCGCGGCCGGCGAGGAGGTATGGGATCGAGCGCGCCTGCACGGGCATGAGCTTGTCCCAGCCGGCGCGGCGGGCCGCGTCCTGCATGCGGGGGCTCAGTTGTTCAAAGGTGATTTCGGGAATAGTGTTGGCGGGCTCGACGATTTCGTCGCTCGCGGGGGCGTGGGCTTCGGCTTTCTTGCGCTCTGTCATCATGGCTCCTTGTTCTGCGGGTGCAATTTCACACGCTGAAAATATTGTAATGGGCTGGACAGAAAAACACAATGGGGCGTATTGGCGGGCAGGAAAATGGGGAGAATTGCGTGATGCGCTAATTTCCCGATGTGTTGCGGGATGTTCCAAAACGGCGGGTGCGAAAAGGCAGGATATTTACCAGTCCAGGGGCATCAAACCTTCTCTCCAAACGATTCCTGCATCCACGTTGGCTGCTTTTCGGAAAATTTGATGCTGTGCCAGGTGTCGATTGCCCATTGGCGGTCTTCCGGCGGATGGACATAGGTGCAGATCAGCGCGTGCTTTCCCGCGTAGCTGACCGATTGCATCTGGGCATCGTCGGGTTGGTTGAAAATCAGTGCCTCACTTTTGTATGTGTCTGTGTTGAATTCGAGTTTTTCCGCGATCGTCGCGGGGTCGTGCTTTTCGATGAGCCACCCCGGCTCGAAATTCTCCGCCGTGCGGAAAGCGGTAATGAGCACGCGTCGCGTTTCGTCGTTCAGGATAATATTTTCGCCCGATTCGGAACCGTCGCCGAACGAGCCCGGCAGCCTGATCGACCACGGCCTGATTTTCAGGAATGTGACGTCACGCCGGCGGTAGCCGATGAGAGGCCCTTCGCAGCGACTCGCGTTTTGCTCGATGATGGCGCGATTGGATTGCCTTTTCCATCCGCAAAGGTCCATGACCTGAAGCCACTCGCGCCATGGATACGTCAGGTTTGGGTATTTTTCGAAAGCTTTTTCCAGCCACGCGCAGGCTAATCCCATCGTGACACTTTCGTCCTTGTTCAGCGGCTTGCGCCAGCGGATCTCGTTCCACATGAGCGACTCGGCCCAGCTCTTGAAAGCCCTGTGCAGATCGAAATCCCACCACGGGAAAATATCGGTTCCCAGCTGCGGATTGGCGGCGGCGCGTTCGAGCCACGCATCGTCCCGCGGTCCCATCGGAGTGAGGATCCCCTTGAAATCGAAATCCTCGTCCATGTTCATGTTCAGGGTGACGACCGAGGTTCCCTCGGCGCGCACCTGGCGCATATGTTGGACCGCCGCGCCGAGCCATTGCAGCATCAGATCCTCGATGCGGTTCGAGTCGCCACCGCAAAAATACCCGGTGTCGTCCTCGAGAACTTCCCATGTGAGATCGAGGGCCGTTCCCATTCTTTTTAAGAGATCGCATAGGTAACGGTGATAGCCGGCGCCGAGCGGGCTGGTTTTCGCGTATATCTGGATGACGTTTTTGCCCTCGGCGGTGAATTCGACGAAATCCAGCGGATGCAGATAGATCTGGATGTGTAGCTTGCCTGTCGTGTCGCGATAGTGCTGGATGCGGAAGATGCTTTTGCCGCGATCCTGCTGAAGCCAGTTATTGGCGCGATCAATCAGCAGTTCCTGCCGGGCAAACAGGCCCTTGAGGCTCCACCCTCTTTTTCCACGCAAGACCAGATCGACACCCATTCGCCGGCTCTTTCTGATCGGAAGTTTCGGTCAGATTCGAAAATCCTGATTATGTGCTCGATTTGTTTTTGCGAGTTGGCTTCGATTTAAGCGCTTCTTCATACAGCGTCTCGGGAGCCACGTCGACTTCATCGGACCAAACGAGCGTTCCGAGATCGCGGCTGACCTTAAAACCCCTGAAGAAATTCATGTCCTTGAATTTCCGGAATAAACCCCCCATTGATGGGTATGTCGAGAAATCGACGATGCCGCGCGTACCGTCATCGAATCCGATCTCAATTAAATAATCGCCTTTATAAACAGCGTCGGTCACGTCGTGAAGCATCTCAAATCTCCTACTGAAGCGGCTTGATTTTCTTGATTGGTTTTTTGCTATGAGCCCGTTGCCAATTGTCTATGAGTTCAGCCTTATGCTGCAATGCCCATTCTACCACGAATCCATAAATGCGCGGGGGTAATTCCCCTTTCGAGATTCTCAGCGATTCGATCTCGATCGTGGCGTGGTGCTCGTTATACCGGGCATGAAAATGCGGCGGATCGTGATCATTTAAATACATGGCCAAAACAACACCGAAGAACCGGCATAATTCAGGCATCGTCATCCCTCGCTATACTGGATATATCACTCCCCGTCGTTGCCGAGCATGCCTTTCTTTTTCATCTTTTCGACGAGCGTGGTGCGTTTGATGTTGAGGAGGGCGGCGGCTTTGTTTTTGATGCCGTTGGCCTTTTCGAGGGCCTTCGTGATGAGGCCCATTTCGAAGTCGTCGACGAGCCTGTTGAAGTCGATGCCTTCGTCGGGGATCTCGGCCGGGGCGCCGGCGACCGGCAGCGCGGCCGGGGAAAGGCCGGTGAACTTTTCGGGGAGCTGCGCGGTGCCGATCTCGCCTTCACCGTTGAGGATCGCCATGCGCTCGACGAGGTTCTCGAGCTCGCGCACGTTGCCCGGCCACGGGTAGGCGGCAAGGAGACGCATCGCCTCGTCGCTGAACCTGGTGAGGCGGCGGCCCTTCGATTTGTTGAAGCGCTTGATGAAGTGATCGACGAGCAGCGGCAGGTCGTCAAGACGGTCGCGCAGCGGCGGGATGTGCAGCGGGATGACGTTCAGGCGGTAGAACAGGTCCTCGCGGAAGCGGCCGTCGGCGACGTCCTTTTCAAGGTTGCGGTTGGTGGCCGTGATGATGCGCACGTTGACCTTGACGGTCTGCGTGGAGCCGACCGGCTCGAACGTCTGCTCCTGCAGGACGCGCAGCAGCTTGACCTGGAGCTTGGGGCTCATGTCGCCGATTTCGTCGAGGAAGATCGTGCCGCCGTCGGCCATCTGGAAGCGGCCGATGCGGTTCATCGTCGCGCCGGTGAACGCGCCCTTGATGTGGCCGAAGAGCTCGCTTTCGAGCAGGTCCTCGGGGATCGCGCCGCAGTTGACGGGAATGAGCGGCTGGTTGGCGCGGTCGGAATGATAATGGATTGCGCGCGCGACGAGTTCCTTGCCGGTGCCGCTTTCGCCGAGGATGAGGATCGTGGAGTCGCTGTCGGCGACGGTGCGGATGAGCTGGTCGAGCTTAAGCATCGACGGGGACTGGCCGACGATGTTTTCGACGCGGCTGGTGCGCTTGAGCTCGCGCTTGAGGTTCTGGTTTTCGGCCTGCAGCGACTGGAACTCGCGCGCCTTGTGGACGAGGATTTTGATCTCGTCGAGGTGGAACGGCTTGGTGATGTAATCGAACGCGCCGAGGCGCAGCGCCTCGACGGCCGACTCGATCGAGCCGTATCCGGTGGCGACGATGCCGAGAGTGCTGACGTTGAGCGTGCTGAGGTGGCGCAGGACTTCCATGCCGTCGATGTTGGGCATCTTGAGGTCGGTGATGACGAGGTCGAACGTGTCCTCGTCGAGCTTTTTGATCGCCTCGGCGCCGTCCTCGGCCATCGTCACCTGGTAGCCTTCGGTCGTCAAAATCGTGGCGAGCACGTCGCGGATCGTCCATTCGTCATCGACGATCAGAATTTTGCCGGTTTTTGTTTCCGCTGAGGCCATGGGGCTCCATCCGATTACGAATTGCTAAAATAGCCAATAAGTCCAAAACTCGCCAGAACGCAATCAAATTGACAAAATTTTGGCGTAAATTTCAATAGAAATCACGAAAAATCGACACGTATCAAAAAATTGACGATGATCGATTACGATTACGAGCACGAGCACGATTGGTCGGGAGCAGACCGACCCACCCTGTCGTATTCGTTGTCGGATTGAATGTGCGCCTGTAAAATGAAAGGGAATCGTCGTTGGAAAGGAAAAGCCTCATGGCGGAGACGACCGTTTCGTTGGCGGCGTGGCAGGAACTGAAGGGCGAACCGGCGGGGCAGCGCTGGTTGCGGCGGCATCCATCCCGGATCGAGCGCTGCATCGAGGAGCGCGCGGGGGCGCTGCCGGAGCCGCTTGCGGCCGATGAATTGGAGGAGCTCCGCAAAAGCCATCGGGACTGGTGCGCGGACCCAAAGAGCCTTGAGTCGATCGAGGTGCTTGGGCGGCGCGAGACGCGCGTCGTCATCGCGGGCCAGCAGCCGGGGTTCCTTGCCGGGCCGCTGCTGATTGTTTACAAGGCCGCGGCGGCGGTGAAGCTCGCGGCCGAGCTCGCGCAACGCCACCCGGAGCTTCGGTTCGTGCCGGTGTTCTGGGCCGCGTCGGAGGATCACGATTTCGGCGAGATCCGGCGGGCGTATTGGCCGGGGCAGTCGGGCCTGGAGGAGGCGTATATCCAGCCGTCGCTGTGGGAGCCGGGGCAGATGGTCGGGCTGGTGCAGACGGAGTCGGTCGTGAACGGGCTGATCGGCCAGATCGAGCAGACGACGTATCGCACGGAGTTTCGCGACCGGATCGTCGCGCTGCTGCGGCAGGCGTATGGCAGTCCGGCCGCCACGATCGAATTCGGTTTTTGCCGGTTGTTGCTCACGCTGCTTGCCGGCTCGGGGCTGGTGGTCGTGTCGCCGCTGATGAACTGGGTGAGACGCCGCGGAGCCGCCGTGATGGAGCGCGAACTGGAGCGCGCGGGCCAGAGCACGGCCGTGGTGCTTGCGCGCGCCGAGGAGATGCGCGCGGCCGGCGTTCAGCCGCCGATCCACCGCACGCCCGACGCGCTCAACGGGTTTTGGGTCGATGACCAGGGCCGGCGCTACGCGCTGCATCACGAGAACGGCGCCATTCATCGCGTGCTGGCCGAATCGCACGAGGAACTTCCGCCGACAAGCGCCTCCGAGTTGATCGAGCAGCTTCATCGCGATCCGTCCTGCGTCTCGCCGAACGTGGTCACGCGGCCGATCGTTCAGGACGCGATCCTGCCGACGGTCACGCATGTGGTCGGCCCCGGCGAAGCCGCTTATTTTTCGCAGGTCGAGCCGGCTTACGACGGCTTCGGCGTGTTCGCGCCGGTGCGCTGGCCGCGGCCGGAGATTCTTCTCATCGAGCCGCGCGTCGCGCGCAATCTGGAGAAATACGAGGTCGAACTCGACGACGCGCTCCGGCACGATCCTGAGGAGCTGATGGAGAAGTTGTTCCGGCGCGAGATGGAGCAGGGCGTGCTGGGCCAGATCGAGTCGGTGCGTGCGCGGCACCAGGCCGAAAACGAGGCGCTTTATCATCAGGTCGGCATGGACGCGCCGGCCGTGCGCGCCGCGTTCGACAAGCTGAACCAGGCGCTCGAAAAGAGCTTCAAGGCCGTCGAGGAACGCGTGCTGCAGCAGCGCGCCGAGGACGAGGCGCACGTCGGCCGCGCGCTGGCGATCGTCTCGGCGAGCGTGCGGCCGGCGGGCCTGCCGCAGGAGCGCGCGCTCAACCCGGTCGTCCCGTTCGCGATCAACTATGGGATCGACTGGGCGCTGCGGCTGCTGGGCGAGATCGACACGCGCCCCGACCGGCCGATGCAGGTGATCGCGCTGAGCGAGTTGCCTGTCAAGGATGAGGGGCATGGGCATCAAATCGAGTTGGAGCCGATGGAGCAAGGATAACGCGAAATGAAATGGGTCCCATGGGTCCTATAAGACCCATGAGACCCATAGGACGCACGGTGGGAACTATTTCTTCCGCGCCGGTTTTTCGAATTTGTAGTTCTCCTGAACCTTCCGCGGTGGATTTCCATAGACGTTGTCGTGGGCCTTGGTGTTGCCGTCGGACTCGATCAGCGTGGCTTTTTTCGTTTCGTCGTAGTTGCGGTAGATCCAGTTGTGATGGACGTCCGCGCTTTCCTGGGGGATGCCGCGGATATACAGGATGCGCTCGGAGGGGTGCATGAACGTGTTGTGGTGGATGTTCATGCGCGTGCCGGCGATGGTGGTGCCGTCCTTGCGGTCGCGGCCGCCGTGCATGTCGAAGAGGTGGCTGTTGGCGTTGTTCAGGATGACGTTGTTGGCCGCCTCGTAACCGCTCTCGGGCCGGCCGGTGCCCGCGATGTGGTGCCGGCAATAATCGAACAGATTGTAATCGACGAGGGCGAACGCCTGGTTGAAGACCACGCCGTAGCCGAGTCCGTGGCGCCGGTTGTGGTGGATGTAATTATGATGGACGTGGTGGTCCTTGCCGCCGATCAGGGATACCCCGCCGGAGCTCCAGCCCATGATCTCGCAGTTATCGACTTCGAGCCGGGAAGCCGAAGTCTGGATGCCGTCGCTGTTGGGCAGCTTGTAATAGAGCGCGTGGCCGCCGCCGCCCTTGCCGAAGCAGCGCTGGTGGAAATCGAGGCGAATGAGGGGATCGGGGCCGCGCAGCCGCAGGCCGGTGACGCGCGCGCCGTCGCCCATGACGCGAATCATCGGCTGGGTCTTGAGCTCGTCGCTGAAGATCAGCGCGCCGGAACTGCCGTTAAAACCGCGGTTGCTGGCGAGCGTCACGCCGGCCGGGACCATGATCGCTTTTTTGTCGGCGATGATCCACGTTGTCATGTCGAGGACCGCGTCGCCGGGGATGAACACCGTCTGGCCGGGCTTGGCCTGCGCGAGCGCGGCCATGAGCGACTGCACGGTTGAGGTGACGAAATCGCCGCCGGTGACGATATTCATGTAGCCCTTGCCGCCGCCGATCGGTCCGGTGGCGTCGGGCTTCGCGCCGTAAATCACGCCGTCGATCTCGGTCCACGTTTGGCCGAGCTGCGAGGGCTGGATGTCCGGTTCATAGTCGTTGTAGCCGGTCTGCTCCGGCTTCGTGATTTGCGCCGGTTGCGCCAACGCGCAGGCCTGCAACGCCACTGCCGCGCAGATCGAAACGAGAATGACTCGAGCAAGGTTGAATTTCATCGTGCCACCCCTTTCAACATATTGCCCCAACACTATTCGCTTCCATTGCGATGATCAAGCGTCGGCAGGTCGCTTCGGCTTGGAGCGACACGATCGAAGCCGGAATTCCTGTTCGGAGTTCAAGCTTCAGCTTCCTCCTGAATTCGCGCCGTGGAATGTGTCCCCCGATTGTTGTAATCTATTCCTGAGGCCGTCATGAACTACCGCGAACTGCTTGCCACCCAGCCCGTTCTGCCCGCTCCGATGTGCGGGATCAGCGATTATGCCCAGCGCGAAATCTGCCGTGCCGCCGGGGCGCGCTACACGTTTACGCAGATGGTCTCGGCCGAGGCGATGGTCCGCAACGAGCTGCACGGCGTTGATGTGCTCGACCTCGAGCAGGGGGAGTGCGATCTGCTGATCCAGGTGTTCGGCGGGAACCCCGATATGCTCGCCGAGGCCGGCAGGCGGATTGAAGCGATGGGTGCGACGGTCATCGACCTCAACATGGGCTGCCCCGCGCGCAAGATTAACAACGGCAATGCCGGCGCGGCGCTTCTGCGCGACATGCCGCGCGTCGCAAAGATTTTCAAGGCGATGCGCCGCACCGTGACCGTTCCGCTCACGGTCAAGATGCGCTGGGATTGGGACGAGGGCGACGGCATCGCGCTCGAGGCGGCGCGCATGGCCGAGGCCGAAGGGCTCGACGGCGTCACGCTTCACGCCCGCACGCGCTCGCAAGGCTATTCCGGAAAGGCCGATTGGGACCTCATCGCGCGCATGGTCGAAGCGGTCAAGATTCCCGTCGTCGGCAACGGCGACATCCGCGAGCCCGCCGACGCCGTCGAAATGATGCGCGCCACCGGCTGTGCGGCGGTGATGATCGGGAGGGCGCTGATCGGCGATCCGTGGCTGCTGCGCGAGTGCATCGACGCCGTCGCGCGCGGCAGCGCCGAACCCGGCCGTCGATTGCTGGATTGGCCGACCCGCATCGCAATGATGCTGCGCCACGCGGAATTGATGATGGGCCGCCCCGGTTGGCGCGGCCGCACCGGCCTGCTTCAGTTCCGCAAGCACGCCATCGGCTACATTCGCGGCCTGCGCGGCGCCAAGAAACTGCGCGAGCAGTTGATGAAGGTCGAAACGATCGGCGAATTGCAGGGGGTGCTGGCGGGCCATCGCGAAGTAACGACAGATTAAAGACGAATCAAGTTCAAAAAATACCCAGCGCGGTCGAGCCGCAACCAAAAGACAAAAAGCAGGTCACGAAATTCACGAAAAAGGGAAACCATATTTGTCGCAGAGAAGCAGAGTTTGGCAGAGACGCAGAGCATATTGCTGAACAGAAGAATTGAACAGGTACGGAAAACATTTTCGTGTGTTTTGTGAACTGGATTTTATGATGTCGAATCGTGAACGCCGCTTCCTTGTTCTCATTCTGATCGCCGCGGTCGCGGCGCGGCTGTTTGTGATCACGCTCGACCTCTATGCGCCCGACCAGTCGTTCACGGTCGATCTGGGCGGCTACACATGGCGCGGGTTGATCGACGCCACCGCGCAGGACACGCATCCGCCGCTCTTTTACGCGCTCGTCAAGATCTGGTTCATGCTCACGCCGCACACGCTGCAATGGGCGCAGGCGTTCACGGTGTTGTTCGCCGTGCCGACGCTGCTGGTCATTTTCCTGCTGGGGCGCGACCTGTTTTCGCCGGCGGCCGGCTGGATCGGGCTTCTCTTCGCGGCGTTCACGCCGTACCAGGTGTTCTGGTCGCACGTCGCGCGGAACCATCAGCTCCTTGCGCTTGCTGTTCCGCTGCTCGTGTGGACGACGTATCGCTGGGTCGGGCATCCCGGCGAGCGGCGCTGGTGGGCGATGGCCGCTTCGATGGCGCTCATGATCCAGACGAACTACCTTGGGATCGTGATGATTCCGGTGTGGCTGGTGGCGTTTGGCGCGTTTGAAGTCTCGTCGTGGCCGAGGCGGCGCAGTCTCGCCATGGCGGTTGTCCCGGGCGCGATGTTGTTCCTGCCGTGGATTCCGATTTTGATCGGGCAGGTCAGGCATGGCCCGATGAACCGCATCTTTTTCCAGGAGACGGTCTGGCCGTTTTACCTGTTCTTTCATTCGATTATCGGGCGGGCGTCGAACCACCAGCCGATCATGGCGTGGCAGGTATTTACGGTGCTCGCGGCGGTTTTTACGATTGTTTTCGCGTATGGGTTCAAGGCCGTCGGCCGCCGGTGGAGCTGGTGGATCCTGATGATCGGCATGCCGACGCTGCCGGTCCTTGTGGCGTATTGCTGCGACTTCACGCTCGCCGAGCGCCACATCAATTTCGGCATGTCGCTGTTCATGTGCTACTGGGGCGCGGCCGTGATCGAGACGGGCAAGGCCGCAAGACGGTCTTTTTGCCGCGGAAAAGCAGCGAGATTGAGCGATGAGCGATGAGCGATGAAATTTCGATAGCGGATGATTTCCACCGTTTTTCGCTGCTTTAGAGCGGGTGATAAAAGTTTTCCGGCAATGAACCAGATTCGAATGGTTCCCGGTTGGGCGAGCCGGTGATGGGTTCGATTACGATTACGAGCACGAGCACGAAGGGACAACTTTCGGCAAGCGCTTTGATGTTCGCAACTGTGCCGCAGAAGTTTACTTGCCGGCGCGCTCGGCTTTGCGGATGTCGCGGAAGAGGTTCTTGAGCGCGGTCATCACGTCGTCGGCGCTGATTTGCGTCATGCAGCGGTGGTCGATCGGGCACTCGCGCAGCATGCAGGGGGCGCAATCGATGCCTTCCTTGCGCAGGATTTTCGCGCGCTTGGAGAACGGATAGGTCACGTCCCACTCGGTCGGGCCGAAGATCGCGAGCGTCGGGATGCCGAGCGCGGCGCCGATGTGCATCGCGCCCGAGTCGTTCGCGACGAGCGCGCTGAGGCGCTGGATGAGCGCGATGGACTGGCTGAGCGACAGCTCGCCGACGAGGTTGTGCACCTTCGCCTTGCATTGCGATGCGACCCGGTCGATCACTGCTTTTTCAGGCGTGCCGCCGATCAGCAGCACCTCGGTGTTCTGTTCCGAAACGAGCTTGTCGGCCAGTTCGGCGTAGCGCTCGGCGGGCCAGCGCTTGGCGACGGAGTTGATCGAGCCGGGGGCGATGCCGATCAGCGGACGGCCGCGATCGAGCCCGCGCCGCCTGAGCAGCAGCTTGACCTCTTCTTGTTCGATCTCGCCCGGGTTGAGCACGAGCTGCGTGTTGGCGCCGACCGGCCCGCACAGGTCCTCGGTCAGGTTCAGGTAGTAGAAGACCTGGTGCAGGCGCAGCACCTTGGGGTCGATGTCGATGCCGCCGTTGAGCAGCGCGCCGCGGCCGCCGATGTCGTAACCGATGCGCCACTTGACGCCGCCGAGCCACATGAGGAGCGCCGAGCGGATGGAATTCGGGAACGCGAAGCCGACGTCGAAGCGGCCGCCGCGCACCATTTTGACGGCCTTGAAGAATTCGCCCGTCGATTCCGAGTCGTCGATGACCCACAGGTCGTTGATGTCGGGGTTGTGCTCGAAGACCGGGGCGACCCACGGCCGCACCATGAGCGTGATGACGGCCGCCGGATGCGCGCGCCGGATGTGCGCGATCGCCGGCGTCGAAATGATCGCGTCGCCAACCCAGTTCAGGCCCTTGATGAAGATGCGCCGCGGATTGGGATCGGGTCTTCTCATTTGGATTGCGGCCCGTCGTCTTCGCCGGCAAGCTGGCGCTCGAGCAGCTTGGCGTATTTCATGAACACGCTGTATGCGGCGAGCGAGCAGACGACCAGCCCGATGCGGCCGTCGAGGAACCCGCGCTTGAGGACGTATTGCTTGAGGAAGCGGCCGGCGGG
The DNA here is from genome assembly GCA_021372575.1 of bacterium. Taxonomy (GTDB): domain Bacteria; phylum Sumerlaeota; class Sumerlaeia; order MVZB01; family MVZB01; genus JAJFUE01. Next base: position 30,378 of record JAJFUE010000003.1, read on the forward strand.
GCGCAGCGCCAGGTGTTGCACGCCGACGCGCTTCGTGCGCCGGCCGCGGTCACCCGCGGCCCACGTCGTGTAGCGGTCGAACTTGCGCATGTACTGGTCGAACGTCGCAAACGTGTAATGCAGGAACTTGGCGCGCAGGCGGCCGATGCGGCCGGTTTTGATCTCGACGTCGGCGTGAACCTGCCGGTCCTGGTAGCGGCCGAGGTCGCGGCGGAACAGGCGCAGCACGTTGTCGTTCTGCCAGCCGCAGTAGCGCACGCGCCGGCCGAGGAAATGATTGAGCCGGCCGATGCGGTAGCCGTCCATGACCGAGGCGTCGCCGCGCGCGTCGGCCTCGAGGATCGCGAGGATTTCGTCGCGGAGCCCGGGCGTGACGCGCTCGTCGGCATCGACGATCAGGACCCACGGGTGCGTCGCCTGCGGCAGCGCCCAGTTCTTTTGCGTCGCGGAGTTGACGTATTCGTGCTGCGTGACGCGCGCGCCGGCGGCCTTCGCCAACTCGGGCGTCTGATCCGTGCTGAACGAATCGACGACGAAGATTTCGTCGGCCCACGCCACCGAGGCGAGGCAGTCGCGAATGTTTGCCTGCTCGTTGAAAGTCGGGATGAGGACTGTTAGTGTGGACCGTGCCATGGGCGCAACCTTATGCGAATCGTAGCAAGCGCGCGCCGCACGGGCAACGATGCATTTCGATTTACGATTGAACGATTGACGATTGATGATTCAACTGGGAGCGAGCGATGGGTGACATCGTCGGCAATTTGAAAACCATTCGCGGGCGGATCGAGGCGGCGGCGTTGCGGGCCGGGCGTGATCCGGCTTCGGTCACGCTTGTCGCGGTGAGCAAGACGCATCCGGCCGGGCGCGTCCGCGAGGCGATCGGCGCGGGCCAGGCCGTGTTCGGCGAGAACCGGATCCAGGAGGCCCTGCCCAAGATCGAGGCGCTGGCCGGCCTGAATGCGCGTTGGCATTTGATCGGGCATTTACAAGGCAACAAGGCGCGGCAGGCCGCTGGCCGGTTTGAGCTGATCCACTCGGTCGATTCGCCGGAGCTGATCCGGGAGCTCGACAAGCGGGCGGCGGCGGCCGGCGTGAAGCAGAAAATCCTTTTGCAAATCAACGTGGCCGGCGAGGCGAGCAAGTTCGGCGCGGCGCCGGACGAGATCACGTCGCTGCTCGACGCCCTGTCGCGCGCGCCGAACCTGATTCCCGAGGGGCTCATGACGATCCCGCCGCTGACGGACGATCCCGAGGCCTCGCGGCCGCATTTCAAGCGCCTGCGCGAGTTGCTGAACGGCGTTCGCGCAAAGCAGCCTTCGTTTGGCTCTCAGCTCTCGATGGGCATGAGCGACGATTATGAGGTGGCGATTGAAGAAGGCGCGACGCTGGTGCGGGTCGGGACGGCGATTTTCGGAGAACGATAAGGAAATTGTTTTTACGCCAAGATGCCAAGAACGCCAAGATAAGAAAATTTCTTTGACGCAGAGAAGCAGAGATGGGCAGAGAGGCTGAGAGAATTTTAAGATTAATCTGAATTCTTGGCGATCTTGGCGTTAAGAAATCTCTGCGTTCTCTGCGAACTAATTCTTTGCCTCCGGTTCCCGCGGCAGTTCGGGCAGTTCGACGATCATCAGCGGGCGGGAGCTGGCGCGCATGGCTTCCATCGCTTCCCGGGCGCGCGGGTCGGCGATGCCGTTGGCGATGCGGTCGGCGGCGTGGCGTGACAGGCTCGAATTTCGCCCCAGCTTGTCGAGGCACGTGGCGCAGTTCCACGCGATCATGGCCTTGTAAGCGCTGATTGTGTCGCCGGGCTTGAGCTTGTCGAAGAAATCGCCGGCGCCCTTGCCGTACACGCTGCCGGTGAAGACGAGCATCGTGAGGCGGAGGAATTCGCGGTACATTTCATCGGCCGGCGGCACCCGCGTTTCGTTGGGTCGGATCATGAGCAAGGCGATGAATCCCGAGCCGAACTTGCGCGAGACCGGCCCCTGGTTCAGCGCGTGGGTCAGCATGAGCGCGGCGTGGTTGTAAAGGATCTTTCCCTGGATTTCGTAAATCAGCGTCATGTCGCTCGAGCCGTCGTCGTAGCGTTCGATGAGGCTGTTGATCGCGTCGGCGGCCTTCATCAAATCCCTGTCGGCGATCTCGAGTTGTTCGGTGGCGTTGTCCGATGGCGCGATCATGGCGATCGGGCCTTCGCCGGGCTGATGAACCGTCAGCCCAAGGTGATTGAGCGCGCGCGTGAGCAGGTAAATCGCGTCGGTCGTTTCCTGCCTCATCGCCAGGTCGCGCACCGGCATCGACCGCACCTGGTCGCTCCAGCGCCGGAACTCCGGCAGCGAGGACGAGGGTATCATGTGGTTCGATTCGATGAACCGGAAAAACTCGAGCATGTCTTTCCACAGCGTGAGCGATCCCTCGTGCAGGATCTGGTTGTTGGTTTGGTAGGCCGCGTAAATGATCGCCATCTTGCGCGACGACAGGTCGATCCCGAAATCGGTTTCGATGCGTGTGAGTGTCGCCATCGACTGGCGGGCCGTCTCGAACGGATTGGCGCGTTGGTTGAGCGTGCGCGGGTTGAGGTTATAGACCGCGTTGCTGACGAGCGATTCGATGAACACTTGCCGCGCCCGGCGCGCCTGGCCGAACGTCAGGAAATCGTTCCGCGACAGCGTCGTGTTCAGGATCAAATAAGCCTGGCGCGGGCTGTTGCTCATTTCGGCGATCGACCGGTTGAGCGCGCGATTGACCCGTGTCCGGCAGACAAAAGACACTGCGCCGAACAGCGTGATCAGGACGAGCAGGACGATTAGGAATCCGCGCCGCATGATTCAGCTTCGCCGAAGCGAGGGTTGATTTGCAAGAGCCGGAACGTGTGACGAGAGGCGTTTTTTCGTGCTTGTGCTCGCAATCCTGGCCGGGCCAAGCCAGAACCAAACACATGTTGCAGTCTCGATCGACACATCCAATCGGCTGGAGCCGACGATCGCGATTGTATTTCAAGAACCATACAATTTGTGGCCATTTTACATTTAATTTCAGCCGTTAGAGTAATCGTAATCGAAGGTGACGCGCGTTCCCAAAACCCTTCTCGCCAATATTAAAATCATTGATTGACACGCCCGGTTTATGCGAGGGATGTGGTTCTTGTTGTTGATGATGATCGATCTGGATACGATGCAGTAGCCCGAGCGAAAGGGCGAGGGACACGCGATTCGAGAGGGCTGCGATTACAAGCGCGAGCACGAATACCGCTTCCAAATGTTCGACAGGAAAATAACCATGCTGCGTTACATGACATCGGGTGAGTCGCACGGGCCGCAACTGACGGCGATCGTGAGCGGGTTGCCGGCGGGCCTGCCGGTGCGCGCCGCGGATATCGACCGCGATCTCCATCGCCGCCAGGGCGGCTACGGCCGCGGCGGGCGCATGGCGATCGAGCACGACGTTGTGCGCATCGTTTCCGGCGTGCGCCACGGTTTCGCCATGGGGAGCCCGATCACGCTCATCGTGGAAAACCGCGACTGGAAAAGCTGGCAGGCGATCATGTCGGCGGAGCCGGTTGAAGATGTTGAGGGCAAGCGCGCCGTCACGCGCCCACGGCCCGGCCACGCCGACCTCGCCGGCATCCAAAAATTCGCCCACACCGACGCGCGCAACATCCTCGAGCGGGCGTCGGCGCGCGCCACCACGACGCAGGTTGCCGTCGGCGCGCTGTGCAAGGCGCTCCTTGCCGAGTTCGGCATCCGCGTCGGCTCGCACGTGACGGAACTCGGCCACATCAAGGTCAGCCCAGAGCTGATCGCGTCCCTGTCGCTCGACGAAATCGAGCGGCGCGTCGAAGCCAGCGAGCTGCGCGTCGCCGATCCGTCGCTCGAGGCCGAGATGAAGCGGCTCATCGACAGCGTCAAGGCCGATGGCGACACGGTCGGCGGGGTGTTCGAAGTCATCGCCACCGGCGTCCCGTCCGGCCTCGGCAACGTCATGAACTGGGACGAGCGCCTCGACGGCCGCATCGGCCAGGCGTTCATGGCGCTTCAGGCGATCAAGGGCGTCGAAATCGGTCTTGGGTTCGAGGGGGCGCGCCGCCCCGGCAGCGAAGCCCACGATCCGATTCTCTACTCGGAGCATTCGGCCGATTGGCCCGAAGGCCACGGCCCGAGCGGCGGTTTTTACCGCAAGACCAATGGCGCCGGCGGCATCGAAGGCGGCATGAGCAACGGCGAGCCGATCGTCGTGCGCGCGGCGATGAAGCCGATCGCGACGCTCATGCGCTCGATCCAGTCGGTCGATTTCGCGACGCGCCAGCCGTTCGACGCCAGCAAGGAACGCAGCGACGTCTGCGCCGTCCCCGCGGCCGCCGTGATCGGCGAATCGCTTCTGGCGATCGTCCTGGCACAGGCATTTTTGGAGAAATTCGGCGCCGACAGCCTCGTTGAACTGAAACGAAATTATGAAGGCTATATCGAATCGCTCGGGTAGGTCGGGTCTTCGACCCGGTATGTGTTTAGCACGGCTAATTCGAATTTTTGCGCTGAAAGCGCAAGAGAATTTAGCCTGGGGCGGAGCGCAGCGCAGCCCCAGGTTGTGAGTCGATAAAAACCGGAGCGCTGAAAGCGCGAAAGAAATCGATTTCTCTCGCGCCTTCAGCGCTCGCGACTGATTGGGATCGCTGTCCTGGGGCTGCGCTGCGCTCCGCCCCAGGCTTTATTCTTTCGCGCCTTCGGCGCTCAGGCGTTAACGCCTTTCAATTGGAATCGGCTTGCGCACGCTAAACACATACTCGACCCGACTCCGGGTCAGTAGGTCGCTTCGGCTCGACATGAATGCAGTAGCCCGAGCGTCAGTGAGGGATAACCTTCTCAACTTTTTTCAGCAAAGTAAAAACAGGAGGAAACGGAGGAAACAGAGAATTTCTCCGTTCCCTCCGTTTTCTCCTGTTTAAAAAAAATCTCTGTTCTCCGTCTCTCTGTGTCTCTGTGGCAAAAAAATCTTTGAATCTGTTTTTACCGATCGTGCCGCGTGTCCCTCGCTCACGCTCGGGCTACTGCATGGATGTCCTCGCTTCAGCTCATCTCCAGCATGCGCCGGATCGGCTTGAGCGCCGCTTGTCTTAGTTCCTCATCCATCTCGAGCGCCGGCGTTTTATCCCGCATGCACAAATACAGCTTCTCGATCGTGTTGAGCTTCATGTGCGGGCACATGTTGCAGGCGCACGTGTTGGTCGGCGGCGCGGGGATGAACACCTTGTCCGGGCAATCCTTCTTCATCAGGTGAATCAGCCCCGGCTCGGTGACGATGATAAATTCCTTGGCCGGGCTTTCGTTCGCGTATTTCCGGATCCCCGACGTCGATCCGATGTAATCGGCCTGGCTCAGCACGGCCTCTTCGCATTCGGGGTGCGCGAGCACCTTGGCCTCGGGGTGCTGCCACTTGAGCAACTGGATTTTCTGACGGCTGAACAGCTCGTGCACGATGCAGGAGCCGTCCCACAGCACCATCTTGCGGCCGAGTTTTTTGCTGATGTAGGCACCCAAATTTTTGTCCGGCGCGAAGATCATCGGCTGGTCCGGCGGGAACTGGCTGACGATTTTCTCGGCGTTGCTCGAGGTCACGATCACGTCAGACAGCGCCTTGATCCCCGCCGAGCAGTTCACGTAGGAAATGACCACGTGGCCCGGGTGCGCGGCCTTGAACTTCGCGAATTTCTCCGGCGGGCAGGAATCCGACAGCGAGCACCCCGCCTCCATGTCCGGCACGAGCACCAGCTTGTCGGGGTTCAGGATCTTCGCCGTCTCGGCCATGAAGTGCACGCCGGCGAACACGATCACCTTGGCGCGGGTCTTCTCGGCGAACTGCGCGAGCTGAAGCGAATCGCCGACGCAATCGGCCACGTCCTGCACGTCGCCATCGACGTAATAATGCGCGAGGATCACGGCGTCCATGTCGGATTTCATGCGCGCGATTTCGGCGAAAATGTCGATGTTCGGATCGATCGGCGCTTGTTTCGTTGCGGTCATGGAAGGCATGGTGGGAATCCTCGCAGCACGACATCCAGGCACAATACCCGGCGCCTTAATGTAGCAAATTTCCCGAAAATATGAAGCAAGATTCGAAATTTACAGCGCATACGTGTGGATCGAGTCGATCGGTTGCGACGCGAGGTCCTTGATGGTTTTGTCGCGGAGCGATTGGCTCAACGCCTCGTTCGCGTGGCCCGGATGGTGCGCGCCGTGGAGCCGGCCGTGGCGCACGAGCCGCAGCAGGTCGAGCATCGTGACGGCCTCCGGCGAGCGCACGAACACGAACGCCCCTTCCTCGGTCCGCTTGACCAGGCCGTTGTTTTCGAACAGGTCGAGCATTTCGCCGACCGGCTCCGACGGCAGCTTCAGTTCGTCGGCGAGTTCGCCGGTATCCATGGGGGCGCGGGTGCTGGCCACGTTGAGCATCGGCGCGGCCAGCACGGCCGCAAGCCGCAGGCCCAGCGTTTCGCGTTCGGCGGGGGTATCGGACCACGTCCGGCGGCGCCGCCGCCAATCGCGGATGTTCTGGTGCGCGTTACAGAACTCGACGCCCCACAGCACGATTGACCACGAGAACCAGATCCAGAACAGCAGGAACAGGACGATCCCGAACGAGCCGTAGATCGTGCGGTAGCGGTTGAGCGTCTGCGCGGCCATCGCGAAAAAGCCGAGTTGCAGCAGTTGGAACAGGATGCCCGAGATGAGGCCGCTGATGATCGCCGAGCGCCAGCGCACGCGCGTGTTCGGCATGTAATGGAACAGGAAAATGAACGCCGCCCACGTGACGATGTACGGGATGTAACGGAGGAGCCATTCCTGCAGGGCGTTGAGTTGGGCGAACAGGCCGCTGAACGTGATAACCGTCTTGCCGGCCGCGCCCGACGTCGCGATGAGCATCATCGTCAGGACCAGCAGCATGTTGATGTAATCGGCGATCTTGCGCGTGAGCGGCCGCGACTTGTGGACCGACCACACGTCGTTCATCACCTGTTCGACGCGCGACATCAGCGACATCGCCGCCAGCAGCAGGCCGATGGTCGCCGTCAGTCCGAGCTTGCTGAAATCGGTCTTGTTCACGATGTCGAACACGCGCTCGATGATGCCGTCGATGGCCTGCTGCGCCGGCAGTTCCGCGCCGGCCGCCGCGAGCATGTTATCGACGACGTGCGTGACGGCCTTCTGCGCGCGGTCGAACACGGCGAACGCCTTGAGCAACGACATCACGATCGCAAGAATCGGCACGAGCGTCAGGATGGACGTATAGGTCAGGGCGCTGGCCTTGGTCATGCTGTCGTGCTCGCGGAAGCCGCGGATCGAGCTGTCGAGGATTTGCAGGTAGCGCTTGACGCAGGCCTTGAAGCCGCGCGTCTCGTCGGTCGCGCTCCAGATGCGCCCTTCCAGCCACTCGAGCCACTGGGGCGGGCTTTTCAGCGCGTCCCAAAGATTGCGCGCGCGCCGGCTGATGCTGTTGGTTGGCCGTTCCATCGCTCCTCGTTTCATTGGCTATATGCCTGATTATATAATGATTGGCAAATGAAATGAGCAGGGGCGCTTTATTGTGGGGGCTTATTGCGGCCGCCGAAATAACATTTGTATGCGTCTTCGTCCTCGATGAGCAGCACGGCCGAATACGCCGGCCAGAGAATCAATTTCAATAATGTCCATTCGGCGGTGCTTTTGGCGATGGAGCCCGGCGTTCCGTCTGAATCCAGCCTTGGGCGGACGGTCAAAGAATAAAACGGTATGAACGGATGTCGTAATTCAGGGCAGGTTTCATCCAACGGGTGCGGACTGGCCAGGTTGAATGCAACGAAGGGGTCCCAGGCTGTATCGGCCAGCACGATTGCCGCATCGATTAACGGGCCCGCAATGGCTCCCGCCTGAACCCAGCCATTATCTGATTTCAGCATTTCCCACGTGGCGCTTTTCCGAAAACCGACGGTTTTATATCGGATCGGGCCAACCACGCATGATGAACAGCACAATGCGATCAACATGCAGGAGTTGATGAATACCAATCGATTCACTATTCGATTCATGAATCCAAGCGTTCCCTGATTGCGTTCAATCGAAGAAAACTTTTCATCAAATGTCTTTATCTAAGGCCGTCTCCCGGCATTGCCGGGTATCGACGAGATGGCGTCGGAGTTATTCGTCAACCCTCTCGCCGGCCAGCATCTTCGCCACGATGTAATTGTTGTGGCGCTCGGCCGCGATCGTCGTCGTGGGGCCGTGGCCGGGATAGACGACCGTGTCGTCGGGCAGGGTCATGATTTTTTCGCGAATTGAATTGGCCAGCGTGTCGTAATTTGCGCCGGGCAGATCCCAGCGGCCGACGCCGCCCTCGAACAGCACGTCGCCGGCGATCAGGATGCCGGGCGCGTAAAGGGCGATCGAACCGGGGCAATGGCCCGGCGCGTCGATGACTTTGAAGGTGGTGTCGCCAAGTTCGACCGCGTCGCCGTCGCGGTAAAGCTGCGTGGCCTCGGCCGGGCTATAGTCGAGCATGACGCTCTGCGCGAGCTGCCGGCCGCGTTCGCCGAGCAGCGGAAGGGTGTCGGGATGCGCATAAACGGGGATCGCCGGGTATTGCGCGCGCAATTCCGCGAGGCCGCCGACGTGATCGAAATGGCCGTGCGTGATCAGCACGATTTGCGGCGGGAGCTGCTCGAACTTGTCGCGCCACAGGTCGAGGATGCCGTACGTCGGATCGACAAGCGCCCACAGCCCGGTCGCCTCATCGACAAGCCGGTAGGTCATCGTCATCAGCGGCCCGCCGGCCCGCCCTTCAACAGTCAGCCTCGCCATGGCATCCCCCTTATCGTTCACATCGCGATCAAGTATGCCCGAAGCGATGGGTGATTGAAAGCATCGTGTGGTTGGGTGCCGTAGGTCTTATGGGTCTTATAGGTCTTATAGGTCCTACAGGTCCCATAAGACCTGTTGCCCCCCACGCGAATTATTTTTAAGATATCGACCGATGAACCGACGTCTCACAAAGCGTGATGCAATCTTTTATGCAGCGATCCTGCTGGTCGCGGGCGCGCTTTTCGTTGGCGGCGTGCTGGCCGGCCACCGGCTTCTCGTGCGCGGGTATCTGTGGCCGGCGAACATCCTGTTCGGCATGGACGCCGAGCGCAACATCCGCAACCTGACCGAGTCCGGTTTCAACGACCGCAGCAATGTGCATCCGTTTTTCACGCTGATTTTCAAGCCGGTCGGGCGCGCGGTGATCCGCTGCGGCATCACGCCCGGAACGGCGGGCGTTGTCGTGAACGCCGCCGCCGGCGCGCTTGCGGTTCTGCTTTTTGCCCTTTACCTGCGCATGCGCGGGATCGCCCGCGCGGAAACGGTCGCGCTCGCGCTCCTGTTCGCCGCCTCGACGACGCTCGTCATCGAATCCGCCGTTCCGACGACGTTCCTGTTCTCGCTCTTTGTCATCATCGCGACGCATCTGTTGCTCATCCATTCGTGGCGGCGGGAACGCGACGTGCTGCTTGAAATCTGGTGGCTCATCGCGGGCCTCGTCAATTACGGGGTGACCATCACGGCCGGGTTCCTCGCGTTTCTGGCCTACGGGTTTTCGCGCCGCGACCGGCGCGGGTGGCTCCATTCGTTTTTTTACGGCGCGGCGGTGTTCGGGCTGGGGCTCGTCCTGACGTTCATGGTCGGCAGCCTGATGAACATCACCGCCGAGCGCCAGTTCCTGTTCGGCTACAAAGGCCCCTACAATCCGTTCCTGGCGCTGATCCATACGTTGTCTTCGTTCCTGGCGTGGAACGTCGTCGCGCCGATCCCGCAGATCAGCGTCTCCGACATCGGAGTGCAACTGCTGACGTTCCAGTCGTGGCATTACACGCCGCTCGGCTGGCTGATGCTCTTGTTGTGGATCGCGCTATTCGCTTGTGGACTCTGGGCGGCGCTTGTCGATCGCGACGAATCGAGCCGGCGTTTCTCGGCGGCGCTGGCGGCCTCGCTCGGCTTTGCGATCTTGCTCCACGTCTTTTATTACGTTGGGTTCGAAGGGAACTTTCAGTTCTCGGGCCAGTATCAGTTCTTCGTGATCGGCCTGCTGGCGCCGCTGGCGTGGCGCGCGTCGCAATGGCCGTCGCGCCGCCGCGCGTGGTTCCTGATTCTTCTGATCGCGTTTTCAATCTGCCTCGCCGCGCGGCATTACAACCTCATCTGGCACACGCCCGACCTCGTCCCGTTGCCGGGTCAGTAGGTCGCTTCGAGCCGAAGCGTATGTGTTTAGCGCGTAGGTAATCGGTTGTTGCGAGCGCATGGTGCAAAGCGCGCGCTGAAAGCGTAACAAGAATATAGCCTGGGGCAAAGCGAAGCGACGCCCCAGGTCAGAATCGCATCACGTTAGGAAGCTCTGAAAGAGCGGAAGAAACCCGTGGTCCATTTCTTTCGCGCCTTCAGCGCTCTCGTTTTCTTGGGATCTTATC
>JAJFUE010000008.1 GCA_021372575.1 bacterium
CATGCCGGAGACGCGCATCTCCGGATTGCAGGAGACGCCCTTGACCAGGTCGCCGTCGATGATCACGTTTTCGACCGGCGCGACCATCTTCGTCGCGCGGGCGTGGGCGTCGAGCAGCTCCGGGTCCCACATGCGCGACGACCAGAAATTCACGCCGCGTGAGCCGTTGGCGTAGCACTCCATCAGCGCCCACGTGAACATCTCGCCCGGGAACGTTCCCGCGTCGCCGGGCGTAAGCCACGGCATCTGGTCGGTCCGAGGCAGGGCCTGGCGGTCCTTGCGCGCCTCGTTGCCGGTGAACACGACGTTGTACGGGTAATACGCCGTGTAGGTCGAGACCTGCGAGTTGTCGAGCCATTCCGGGTAGAACCGGTTGAACGGATAGACGAGGTTGTAGTTGTCGTTGGGGCGGAAATCATAGACGCCCAGATACGGCGGCTTGATGCCCAGTTCCTTGGCGCGGTCGCGGATCGTGTTCACGAAATCGTGAATCATCTCCTCGCCCTTCATCAGCCACCATGCGTCCCAGCTCTTGGCGCCGCTGGCCTTGTAGTCGGCCTGGCAGCGCGTGCACCGTTTCGAATCGGTCGGGCCGTTGGAGTCCCACAGCTCGATGTCCGGGCTGAAGATGTCCGGTCGCGCCGCGGCGAATTCATCGGAAATCCGCTGCAATTCCTTCTCGTAGAGCGGGCCGCGATACGACGGACAGATCCGGCGGCCGTGCTTGCCGTTACCGAACTGGCAGGTGACCTCGGCGTTGTTCCTGGCATCCATCGCTTCGAACGAGTTGTCGATGTTGACGATCTTGAAGCCGGCGTTGCGGAATTTGGCGATCATCGCGGCCACGGCCGGATCGTCGAACTGGGTCGATTTGGAGAACACCGACAGGATGTTGAACCCGAGCGAACGCTCCACGTTCAGCACATCGGGCCAATCCAGCGTGTTCGCCATCGGCACATACACGAGGCCGGTCATCATCCGTTTGGGCTGCGGCGCCGACGTCATCGTGCGAGCCACGATCGGCTGCTCCATCAGCGGCGACTGGTAATTGCCATACGCAAGCTGGTAGCGCATCGCCGATTTCTTGCCGCACTTCGCGCCGTCGCGAATGAACACGCGCGACCAGTCCTTGGCGTTGCGCGCGGTGCACGGGAACGTGTAGCGGGTAAATCCATGATCGACCTTCTTGCCGACCGCCTTCGCCACCGGCGCGCCGCCGATGTGGCCGGCCACGAACTTCACGCCCTTCGGCAGGTCGATCGTGACGGTCACCTTCTCGCTGAAACGGGCCGGCATCAGCATCCCGATCGGCATCGGCGCGTCGAGATTGTTCGCCAGAACCGAATACGGCTTGTGGAAATACATGCGCGGGCTGGTGATCGAAAAGTCGCACGGCTTCAGCTTGGAAACGTCCTTGTATTTCGCGCCGGCGTCGCCCGCCAGCACGTAGAGCTCGTCGGTGCCGAAGTACGCCGAGCCGTAGAATTCGATGCCGACGTAACGCGCGCGGATGTTGGCGTCCTTAAAGCGCAGCTTGTGAATGAACGCCTTGCCCGCCTCGCGCGGGACGCCGTATTTCTCCTGGTCGCCGGGCGTGAACCGCGAGTAGCCCGCGACGCTGTAATACTTCACGCCGTCATCGCTGGCGACCAGCTTGACCCACACCGGGAACTGCGTGCCTTGTTCGCGCGAGCCGCCCGAAAAGCGGATCGCCACCTCGCCGATCTCCTCCGGCTTGCCGAGATCGACCGAAAGTTGCACAAGCCCCGGGTAGTTGAAGTTGACGCACGTGGGCCGGTCCGCCCTCATGTTGAGGTCGGGCCGCGCGCACAGCTTGCCGTCGGTCATCTTGAGCGTATCGGTGGTGTTGGGGCTTGTGCCCCACCCGGCCTGGGAGAACCGGGCCTTTTTCTGATACGCCAGGTTGGCCGGCTCGGCCTTGGGGCCGGTTTTCTCAAGCTGGCTTGTCGTTTTGCACGACTGAATCGCAAACATCGAGACGCAGGCCAGGATCAGGAACCAGAATTTCGGACGCATGACTGAGCCCCCCTCGAAAGAAATAATGATTACTGCACTATACCCAACGCGGAATGAATCGGACACTTATTTGTGAAATCGGTCACTTGCCGGCATTTGCCCGCTTGCGCTCGCGCTGCCGGGCCGGAACCATATTTTTCACATGGCCTGCGTGCGTGATCCCAATTTTCGCCGGCGCGGCTATTTATTCGACTTCGCCCGTGAACGTGAACTGCGCCTCGCCCTCGAGCCTGATGTTCGTGAAGCCGTCGCCGTTCTTCTCGAAATAAATCCTCAAAACCGGGCCGCCGCTGGTGTGGACCTCCGTCGGGCTCTGCGCCAGCCCCGCCAGCGACGCGATCAGCGCCGTCGCGATCGCCCCCGTCCCGCACGCCAGCGTCTCGTCCTCGACGCCGCGCTCATACGTCCGGTAATCGATCCCGCCGTCGTCGCGCATCTTATAAAAATTCACGTTCGTCCCGGCCGGCGCGAACGCGTCGTAATTGCGGACCGCGCGCCCGAGCTGGAACACCGGCACGTTCTTGAGGTCATTGACGCGGATCACGACGTGCGGGACGCCGGTGTTGATGAAGTCGCCCTTGAGGTGCCCCGCCCCGCAGCGCGACAGGTCGATCCCCCGGCACAGGTCCTTCGGGTTGCCCACGCTCAGGATCACCTCGCCCTCGTCGGTCACCTGCGCCTCGGCGGGCCCGGCCATCGTCATGAACCGCATTTTTTGCGGCGCCGCGCCAATGCCGAACGCAAACCGCGCGATGCAGCGCGCGCCGTTGCCGCACATCTCGGCCTCGCCGCCGTCGGCGTTGTAATACCGCATCCGGAAATCGAACCCGTCGCCGGGCGAAGGCTCGACGAGCAGCACGCCATCGGCCCCGATCCCCGTCCGCCGCCGGCACCACGGCTCAAACAGCCCGCGCCGCCCCTCTTCCGCAATGATCCCCCCGCGATTATCGATGACGATGAAATCGTTCCCCGCGCCCGACATTTTCTGAAAGCGAATCATGAGTGAATCCGGTTCGTAGTCCCGCCTTCAGGCGGAACATGCCCCACGTGTAGAGTTTTTCCGCCGGAAGGCGGGACTACAAACATCATCCGTCCCGATAATCCGCACCCGCAACGAAAATTTGTCCGCCGGGCGCGCCGGCGGGTTGCCGGTTGGGCCGGCGCGGCCTACTTTTTATACTGCCGGTCGCGCGCCGCTGTGCTTAAGTATTTGTTCACGATTACGATTACGAGCACGAGCACGAACCTATATTCAAGCGATGTAAACGATATGGCCATCCCCAAGCCACGCCCGCATTGGATCCTCGCCGCCGTGCCGGCCGTTTATCTCGGCCTGCGCCTGCCGGGCCTGTGGCACGCCCCCATCTTCAATGACGAGGCGATCTACAGCATGTGGGTCGCGCGCATGCTCGGCCGCCCCGGCATCGAAACCGCCCTCCTGCCGTGGCGCGACGACAAGTTCGGCTTTTTCCCGTGGCTCGTGGCGACGATTGACGCCATCGGCTGGCCCGGCGCCTGGGGGCCGCTTCTGCTGTGGCGCTGCCTGTCGATCCTCAGCGGCCTCGTGACGGTCTGCCTCATCATGGCGATGGCGTGGAACATGGCCGGCACCGACGCCCGCCGCCGCACGATCGCCGCCCTGGCCGCCGGCCTCGGCTGGGCCGTCTGGCCGCTGGCCGTCATGCACGAGCGCATGGCGCTCTACGACGCGCCGCTCACCGCCGCCTGGCTCGTCGCGATGGCCGCGATCCTCATGCTGCCGCGCATCCGCGCCATTTCGGTCCGCCGCTCGCTCCTGGCCGGCCTGGCCTGCGCCCTGCCGATGGCGATCAAGATGAGCGGCCTCCCCTCGCTCGCGATCGGCGCCGCCGTGTTCCTCCTTCTTTTCAAGCGCGACCGGATCGGCATGCGCCAGTTGCTCGCGTTCGGCCTCGGCGCGGCCGTCGTCGCGATTCCCCTTTTCGCGATCAGCGTCGCGTGCGGCACGCTCGCCACGATCCACGTCAAGCTGCTTCAGCCGAGTGGCCGCGCCATCGGCAGCGACCTGGTCCTGATCGCCGGCGAACTCGGCCGCATGATGTGGATTTCGATCTTCTGGCCGGGCCTCACCATCATGGCGATCGGCGCGCTCGCCGGCGTCCGCGCCAAATCCGGCTTCGACTACGAACACGGCTACGAGCATGAAAAATTCCGCTACTGGCTGCTCGTGTGGTCGATCCTGCCGATCGCGATCATCCTGCTTGCCGGGCGCTACCCCACCGTTTATACGCGGTATTACCTGCCGTTCCTCGCGCCGGCGTGGATTGCGTTCGGGCTCGGCATCGCGTGGCTGTGGACGTTCCTGCCCAGGCTGCTTGTCCTGGCCTTCGTGTTCTTCTCGCTGGTCGCGCCGGCATGGCAATCGTTCCTGTGGATCAAGACCCCCGACCGGGCCCTGCTGCTCGACCAGGACCGGCATCAATATGTCGAAGGCTGGCCGTCGGGGCGCCAGATCGCATCGCTGCGCGACGCGCTCGATCCCCTTTACGCCCGCGGCCCGGTCGAATTTATCACGTTCAATTCCTACGCCAATCCCTCGCTGGGCATCCAGTATCTCGAGCGGCGCGCCAATCGCTTCCGCGTGGTCGAGGTCAGGACCGCCGCCGACGCCGTCCGGCTTCTGGCCGACCCCTCGCCGCACCCCACGCGCGTCCTGTTCGCCGTCGCCGGCCGCGACCCGTTCAACCCGAAGCTCCTGCCGAAAAACGCGAAGCTCCTGTGGTCGTTCCATTCCGGAGGCCCCTGGCCACACGACCAGCGCCTGTGGTGGCTCCCGCGCCAATAACCCAAACGAAATAAATTCCCCCCCCGTCGTGCTCGTGCTCGTGCTCGTAATCGAAACCCAATCGAGTGATTACGTTCCATCGATGGAACACAAGAGATCGAAATTGAGGTCGTAAGCGCTTCGTCACCAGATGCGGTTGTTTCGATTACGAGCACGAGCACGATGATGAGATGACTACTCGCTTCTAACTTGATCCTCAGGCTCTTCGCGCTCATAATCGCTGTATTGTTGCTGGACGTTTCGCCCGATAAGAACGATTGGTGGATACACACGGCCGTGCGGCTATGCCCATAGCCCCATTCCACGGATGGAGCCCATCCCGTGCCTATCAACTTCGCGACCCTGGTCGATGCGGCGTTCACGCACAACGCCTCGGACATTCATCTCGTCCAGGACAGCCAGATTTACCTGCGCATCGACGGCGTCATGCGGCCCGTCGCCGGCCCGTCGCTGACGCGCGCCGAACTCGAGCAGTTCCTCGAGCAGATGATCCCCGAGTACGCGAGACCTCACCTGGCCGACCGCCGCTGCGCCGATTTCGCCTGGCAACCCGACGCGCGCATGCGCTTCCGCGTCTCGGCGTATTACGAGCGCGACCGCGTCCGCGTCGTCATGCGCCTCCTCAAGATCAAGATCGCCACGATCGAGGATCTTGGCCTCCCCGACACGATCAACACGATCGCCGGCTGGCAGCGCGGCATGGCCATCATGACCGGCGTCACCGGCAGCGGCAAATCGACCACGATGGCCGCCATCATCAACCACATCAACCAGCACGAAAGCCGCTGCATCATCACGATCGAGGACCCGATCGAAATGGTCCACGAAAACGTCAAGTCGGTCGTCAGCCAGCGCGAGGTCGGCCGCGACGTCGAAGGATTCCGCGCCGGCCTCGTCCAGGCCCTGCGCCAGGACCCCGACCTGATCCTCATCGGCGAAATGCGCGACCCCGAGACGATCAGCACCGCCCTGCGCGCCGCCGAAACCGGCCATTACGTCTTCTCGACCATGCACACCTCCAACGCCCTGCACACCGTCGAGCGCATTCTGGCCGAGTTCGACGAAAGCGAGCACGAGCTCCTGCGCGAGCAGCTCGCCAACAACCTGCGCGCCACGATCACCCAGCGCCTCGTGCGCCGCGCCGGCGGCCACGGCCGCATCGCCGCGCTCGAGATCATGATCGTCAACGACACCGTCCGCAAACTGCTCCTGGACAACCAGATCGCTTCGATCGGCACGGTCATCCGCGAACGCCGCGACGGCATGATGCTGTTCGACCAGCACCTGGCCGACCTCGTCCGCGCCAACACGATCGAGGAACAGGAAGCCCTCAAGTACGTCGAGGACGAGGCCGCGTACCATCGCTACGTCAAGGGCAAGTTCGCCGCCGGCGACCGCGGCGGCATCCTCGCCTCGGGTTTGTGATCCCGATGAACCTTCGAAAGGTCACGTCGATGACAGGCAACAAATTGCTCGTGGAGCTTCCGCAAACCGCCGACCGCGTGCGCACCGGCGTGCCGGGCCTCGATGAAATCCTCGGCGGCGGACTGCTGCGCCAGCGCGTGGCCCTCCTCAAGGGCGGCCCCGGCGCCGGCAAGACGACCCTCGCCCTGCAAATGCTCGTCGCCGGCGCCACCCAGTACGACGAGCCCGGCATCCTGCTCACGTTCGAGCAGGTCCCGTCGCAACTCTTCGCCGACGCCGCGGCCATGGGCTGGGACCTCAAGGCCCTCCACGACGACTACCGCCTGCGCGTCATGTTCATCGAGCCCGACGAAGTCCTCGACAACCCCGGCCGCCAGGCCAACCGCCTCCTCGTCAACGTCGCCGAACTCGCCGAGGACCACGGCAGCCGCCGCCTCGTGATCGACTCGCTCAGCCATCTGGGCTCCATCCTTTCCAAGGACGAGGCCCGCGCCGCGTTCATCAAGTTCATGCTTGAATTGAAAGCCCTCGGCCTGACCCCGATCGGCACCGCCGAATACCTGCCCGAGACCGGCATCGGCGGCATCGACGCCTACCTGGTCGATACGCTTATCCTGCTCGAGCGCGACGCCGAGCGCAGCCGCCGCACGCTCGAGGTCGTCAAGTCGCGCGGCCATTACCACATCGCCGGCAAGCACCCGTTCGAGATCGGCGCCGACGGCGTGGTCGTCTATCCGCACAGCTACCCCGCCGCGGCCGAAGCCAATGCGGAGCCGGCACCCTCGCCGGCCATCCCGCTTTCGTCCGGCGTCCCGGGCCTCGACGAGATGCTCGGCGGCGGCTACGTCCCCGGCTCGACGATCCTCGTCGCGGGGCTCTCCGGCACGTTCAAGTCGGTCCTCGCGGCGCATTTCCTCGCCTCCGGCGCGCCTTCGACCGGGCTGTGGATCAGCTTTCAGGAAAGCGCCGCCGACCTGGCGCGCTCGTTCGCCGGCCACGGCATCGCGTTCGCCGATTCCAGGATCGAAGTCTTCGAGGCCCTCACCGGCCGCGATCCGGTCCAGAAGATTCTCTCCGCCGCCGACGACCTCATCACCGGGCGCGGCATCCAGCGCGTCGTGATCGACAGCCTGAACGACCTGGCCGCAGGCCTCACCGGCGAGGAGCGCGCCGAGGCGGTGCGCTGGTTCCTGCGCCGGCTGCATGCGCGCGGCGTGACGGTCCTCATCACGCAGCGCCTGGCGCGCGTGACCGGCCGCAACCCGCTCTCCGAAATCGACCACGCCGAACTCGCCGACACGATCATTTACCTCGGCCTCGTCGAGATCGAGAGCCGCCTGGAAAAAGTCATCTCGGTCCTCAAGCACCGCGGCGGCCCGGTGGCCGGCGACCTGCGCTCGATCCACGCGACCAACTCCGGCCTCGTCGTCAGCGACCGGTTCCTCGGCGTCAGCGGCGTGCTGGGCGGCGTCGCCCTCGGCCACCGCAAGGCCCAGATCGAGGAGATCTTCCAACCGCTGTTCTTCGTGCGCGATTTCCTCAAGCTGGCCGGCGACCCCGGCCTCGACCCCGAGCAGCGCGAACGCATGCTGCGCGACATGGGCGGCGAAACCGACCGCGTCATCGGCCTGCTCGGCCGCTATTTTGATCAGCCCCAAAAAAACAATGAGCCGAAGAAGGAGGCCCGGCCATGAGCCCGCGCATCCTGGCCATCGACGACACCGAGCATCTGCGCACCGTGATCCGGCTGACGCTGGAATACAAGAAATACGAGGTCAAACTCGCCGCCGACGGCGTCGAGGGCCTCGAGGCCGCCCGCGCCGGCGCGTTTGACCTCATCATTTGCGACATCGAGATGCCGCGCATGGGCGGCGTCGAGTTCGTCACGCAATACCGCGCCGAGTTCGGCCCGGCCACGCCGATCATCATGCTCACGGCCGAGGGCGACGAGAAAATCAAGGCCGCCCGCGCCGCCGGCGCCACCGACGCCCTCGCCAAGCCCTTCGAACCCATGCAGCTCTTCGCCGCGATTGACAGGCATCTGAAGGAGCGCGTGTAAGCCAGTTATCCACCTTCATCACATCGGTCCCCTCGGCCTAATGCGGCCCATAGGTCTTATAGGTCCCATAGGTCCCATTCCCTTCCCCGTCGCAAAAATTTGCGCCCTTCCCGCGCGTGATGCATAATCACAAACAGTATGCAACGCAACTAATCACGAGAGGAGCAGTTGATCATGAAACGCAATGCCTCGGCCGTCTGGCGCGGCGACCTCAAATCCGGCAAGGGAACGATCTCGAGCGCGAGCGGCGTGCTTCAGGACACCCAATATTCCTTCGGCACGCGCTTCGAAAATGGCATCGGCACCAACCCCGAGGAGCTCATCGCGGCGGCCCACGCGGGCTGCTTCGCGATGGCATTCTCGGCCGAGCTCGGCAACGCCGGCATCACCCCCGAATCGATCCAGGCCACGGCCACGGTCTCGCTGGAGAACGTTCCCGGGAAAGGCTGGACCGTCACGGCGTCGCACCTGGACGTGACGGCGAAGGTCCCCGGCGACGAAGCCAAAATCCGCGACATCGCCGCCGCCGCCAAGGCCGGCTGCCCCATCTCGCGCCTCCTCAACGCCGACATCACGATGGACCTCAAGCTCGAGTAAAGCCTTCAGGCGCACGATACTTCGTAGTTCTGCCCTTCAGGCAGAAACTAAAGTTCGTAGTTCCGCCTTCAGGCGGAAATCAAAAATGGCCGGCCCCAGCCGGCCATTTTCAATGCAGTAGCCCGAGCGTAAGCGAGGGATGACCGGCCAATCTCTCCAAACCACTTCGATTCCGAGTTCGGAATTCCTGTTCGGAGTTCAAGCTTCAGCTTGCTCCGGGTATTCGCGCAGGTAACAGCCAAACAGAATTGGCCCATGAAAGACTTTAACCGGAGGAAACGGAGGTAACGGAGAATTTCTGGAATTTTGGTTTTCTCTGTTTTCTCTGTTTGCTCCGTTTCCTCCTGTTCAATGAGCAAGCTGAAACTTGAACTCCGAACAGGAATTCCACCGGCGGGGTCGGAACAGTAATTGATATGCGCAAAGGCAGTCCCTCGCTCACGCTCGGGCACCTGCATCAAAAACGGTCGGCGAACTCGCCGGCCGTTTTTGTCACGATTCACGATTCACGATCCACGATTCACTGGTCCAGCTGCACGGCGGGCAACGGGCGTCTGGGGGCGTAGCCGGCGCCGGCGGCGGGGGCCGTGATCAGCACGATCTGCATGCCGGGGGTGAGCTCGGCGCCCGGCAGCGGGATCTGCGTGTGGACCTTGCCCGGGGCGGCGTCGGGGCGGGCCTCGAGGCGCTCCTCGGCCTTGAGGCCCAGCAGCTTGAGCCGCTCACGCGCCTGCTCGATCGTGTCGTCGATCAGGTCCGGCATGCGGTTGACCGAGGCGTCCTCGCCCGAGGCCACCATGAGGTTGACCTTCGTGCCGTCGGCCACGCCGGTGCCGACGGGCGGATCGGTGGCGATAATCGTCTGGCCGGCGACGCCCGGCATGTTGATCGCCGAAACGTTGCCTTCATCGAGGCCGGCGCTGCGCAGGCGGTGCGCGCCGTCGAGGCGCGTCTTGCCCTGGATGTTGGGCACCGGGATCAGGTTCAGCCCCGAGCTGACCGTGACGCGGATCGGCGTGCCGGTCTTGATCTCCTGGTCGGGCTGCGGGAACTGGCTGATGATGCGCCCCTCGGGCATCGTCGAGGGCTGGCGGTTGTCCTGCTGCAGGTACAGGCGCTGCTCGGAGAGCTTGGCGAGGGCCTCATCGACGGTCAGGCCGATCAGGTCGGGCGCGGCGATCGGCTCGTTGAAACGAACGTACTTGACGACGAGCCAGTAGCTGACGGCGACGATCAGCGCAATGAAGAACGCGGTGTAAAGGAGAAACCGGATCAGGTCGCTGATGGACAGGGCAATCCACGCCATCAGGCGGACGGGCCACGGGGCCCTGCGTTTTCTGCGGGTCGGTATCATCAAATCCCCCTCGGCCGGCGTCGGCCGAAACTCAATCATAAGTCAAACCGTTTGATTACATTCGGGTCACGGATTCGGTCCAAATGACGATATGTTGAAAGTCGCAGCATCACATTTTTGTTTTATATTTCTTTTGCCAAGAACCCCTTGCTGCGATACTATCCCTCCACGTGGGGTTAATACGGGAGTGCGCTAGCTATTCTATTCATAAACGCGCCGGAATCTCCAGTGTGGCGTGTAAAAAGAGGTTTGGTGATGACCTACGTTCAGTTCTCCAGTTTCCAGATCGGCAAGATGCTCAACGTGTCGCGCCAGGCCGTCAACCAGTGGATCGACAAGGGCTACATCAAGTCCTACCGCACCCCGGGCGGGCATCGGCGCGTCAAGCGCGAGGATCTGCTTAGTTTCCTCAAGACGCGCAACATCCCGATCCCCGAGGCCCTTGCAACTGAGACTCAGGAAGCGCCCGGGACGTTTGCCCCGCGCATCATGTGCCTCGACGACGACAACGATTTCCTGACCCTCATGCAGCACGCGATCATGGCGAAACTGCCGACGGCGCAGCTGACCGCGCTCAATGACGGCTACGACGCCCTCGTGTCCATCGGCGCCTCACAGCCGGACCTGCTGGTGCTCGACATGCGCATGCCCAACATCGATGGGGCCGAGGTCTGCCGCCGGCTCAAGGAAAACCCAATCACCAGCGAGCTGCCGATCATCATCGTCACCGGCCACGACACCCCCGACCAGCACGAGGAGCTGGCCCATCTCAACGTCGATGAGATCCTGTCGAAATCGACGCCGATCGACGAGTTGGCGGGCCAGATCGCGGATTTCGTCAAGGACAACCTGAGCGGCGAAGCGGTCATCGAAGAATAAGCCCGCGCCATGCAACCGTTTGCAATCTGCCCAAAATCGAGCGCATTTCTTTGCATGTGCGCGACAGGTTGAAGACTTGACGCGGCGGCTCCGGCAGCCGGAAAATAGTTTAATTCGTCATCAATTGATTCAAATACAGCGTGTATGGGGCAAGTTAGCCGGTTCGGTTGATTGGCACTGGGCTTGCTTAGATACATTTCCAAGAGTTGTCTTGCGCGCGGATGTTAACGATGACGAAGCCGAACATGACCCCCGCCGAAAACTACAGTCTGACGAAGAACTTGTTTGATTGGTTTGCCGCTGCATTCGGCCTGCTGATCCTGTCGCCGGTCATGGTGGCGATCGGGCTGGCCGTAAAGGCAACCTCGCGCGGGCCAATCTTTTATCGCCAGATCCGCGTCGGCATCAACAATCAGCCGTTCCTCATCTACAAGTTCCGCTCGATGCGCATCGACGCCGAGAAGGACGGCGCGCAGTGGGCGCGGCGCAACGACCCCCGCGTCACGCCGATCGGCCGCTTCCTGCGCCGCACGCACCTGGACGAGCTGCCGCAGCTCATCAACGTGCTCAAGGGCGAGATGAGCCTCGTCGGCCCGCGTCCCGAGCGGCCGATCTTCGTCAGCGAACTGAGCTCCAAAATCGAGGGCTACCCGCTGCGGCTGCGCGTCAAGCCCGGCATCACGGGCCTGGCCCAGGTCAGGCACCACTACGACGAATCGCTCGAGGACGTCAAGAAGCAGCTCGAATACGACCTGCAATACGTCCAGACGGCAAGCCTCGCGACCGACGTCAAGATCATCTGGAACACGTTCCGCTCGCTCGTGACCGGCCGCATGGCCGACGTCGGCCCACAGCGCCTCAATTAGAGCACTTGTCGCAAGCTCATTCGTTTAATTCATCACGCAAAAACGCAAAAAGACAAAATCCGCCAAAGATATTTTTAATTCTTGATGAATTTCCGTTCCTTTTGCGAGTTTTCGCGGTTTGGCGCTTTTGCATGGGTTTTGCATTCAAATCCGCGCCTTACAAAGTAATCGATCGGGCTACCGCATTGACTTTCGCCGCAGGCGGGCGAGGCGCTGCTGGATGGCTTCGCGCGCGGCCTGATGGTGGCCGGGCATTTCGATTGCGCCGTGGTATGCCAGGTCGGCTTGCTGGGCGAGGAGCTCCATCGCACGTATCGTGTAGCCGAGCGCGGCGGCGTGGTCCTTGAGCGTGTGCTCGGCGTGCTTGGCGAGCTCGATGAGCGGGTCGAGGCGCCCGGCGCGGGCGTGCCAGATCGCCAGCGCGTCGTCGATCCGGCCCAAACCTTTGTATAGCCGCGCGAGCCGCATCGAGAGCCGGTGGGCCTGCTCCTCGTCGCGGGCGGCCAGGGTCGCGGCCTCGAGGCGCGCCAGGCCTTCCTCGCGGCGGCCGCACGCCCACAGCAGCCGCCACAGGCCGCACTGGTCGGAGGCGTGGTCGAAACGCGGGTCGTCGGGGTTGGCGAGCGCGTAAGCCATGAGACCCGCCAACGCGCCAAGTGAGACGATATCCTGGACGTGGTGATCGACGACCGGGACCATGCGCTCGGGTCGCACCCCGCGCGCGAAATCGAAATAAATCTGCGGGATCAGCATGCCGGGAACGTCGCTCAGGCGACGGATGCCGAGGATGTTGCGCTCGATCGAGCCGAGGCTGCAACTCTCCAGCCGGCCGCGCCACAACCGCCGCGCGGGCCGCAGCAGGTCCAGATGCAGCTCGGGGATCGACGGGCGGCGGCGGTTCATGAGCCAGCGCGTCATCAGCAGCGGCACGTCGAAGCCGAGGCCGTTGTAGGTGACGAGGCCGCGGGCCGGGGCGAGCGCCAGTTCCAATGCCGCAAGGAGCGCCGGCTCGTCGGCGTAGTCCTCCATGAAATACTGCTCGACGACAAACCCGCCCGCTTCGAACCGCCCGATGCCGACGAGAAACACGTAGGTCCCGCTGCCGCCCGAGAGGCCGGTCGTTTCGGTGTCAAGATAGAAAATCTGCGAGGGGTCGAGGTCGCGCCAGCGCTCGTCGGCGGCGAGGATCGCGAGCGCGTCGGCCGGCGGCGGTCCGCCCTCACCCGCGCGCGCCGGCGGGCAGCAGTAGCCCTGGCGGGTCGGCTCGCCGCCCAAGCCGACCGTGCTCACCAACCGCCGGCAACGGCAGCCCTCAAAGCGGATCAGTTCGGCGTCGGGGTAGAGCGATTCGAACGGGGAGACCCGGGGCACAGGCTCAGCCGGCCGCGCCGGGAGCTCCGACGCGCGCATCAAGCCGCTGCCTTGCATCAGGTTCAGAAGTGCGCGCTGGCGTTCGGCGGGATCGTGAGGCGTGAATTCCCCGCTCATGAGGATAGCTTAACGTAGAAATGGTAAATGATGAAAGATGAATGATGAAAGG
This sequence comes from bacterium, assembly GCA_021372575.1. GTDB lineage: Bacteria > Sumerlaeota > Sumerlaeia > MVZB01 > MVZB01 > JAJFUE01. The sequence continues at coordinate 13,582 of JAJFUE010000008.1, forward strand.
ACGTGACAGAGCTGAAAGATGCGAGACGAGAAATAAATGTCTCATCGCTGAATAAAAGCTCATTGCCGCTATTGACATGCGGTTTGGACTTGGCTAGGATGTTGCAGTCAATGGGCAGCGGCCACTCAAGGCGCGCTCAGTGGTGCGGGGTGGAGCAGTTGGTAGCTCGTTGGGCTCATAACCCAAAGGTCGTAGGTTCGAGTCCTACCCCCGCTACCAAGTTTAACGACGAAAGCGGAGAGATGAGCGATGAGAACTTCTCATCTTTCATCTCTCCGCTTTCATCTCACGTCCTGGCGGGGTAGCTCAGCTGGTTAGAGCGGTGGATTCATAACCCACAGGTCGGCGGTTCGAGCCCGCCCCCCGCTACCAAAAACCGTGAATCGTGGATCGTGAATGGTGAAAGGCCCGAAGGCTTTTCATCGTTTTTGTTTTTGTCAGCAGGTCGCTTCGGCTCGAAACG
>JAJFUE010000017.1 GCA_021372575.1 bacterium
ATCTTTTGGATCGCTGACCCAGGGCTGACGCCCTGGGCTAACTTATTTCGCCCCTGCCGGGGCTCTGCTTGATGGCTCATTCGGCAAAGGGCTCCATGACCGAAAGACTTTTGTCACTTGCTCTATTTCTTCACCTTCACCTTGTAGCTTCCGACCTGCGACAGATAACTCTGCATCGTGACGTAGTAGATCCCCGTGTCGAGATCCTCGTCGTTCAGGTACGGCATCTGGCCGGTGATCATCGAGTAACTGTAATCGATGACGCTGAGGCTCGAATTGCGGAGCGTCATGTAGCCCGCCATCAGGGTTCCGACCGACGATTCGATCGTGTAGCTGTCGCTGTCGTTCGCGATGAATTGGAAGTAATCAACCTCCGACGTCGTGCTGACCGATCCGCCACCCGTGGGCCCGTTGACCATCAACGAGACGGGGACGCCGCTCACGGCGCCGCTCGCGACCTGGATCGTGTAATCGCCGGTGTCGCCGTCGGTCAGGCCCGCGAAGCGGATGATGTATTCGCCCGACGAAAGCGCGGCCGTGATGACGGGCATCGCGGTGCTGCTGGGCCCGAGCCCATGGTAGGCGATCGCGACCATGTCGAACGAGCTGGTGTAAATTTCCATGATCCCGTATTCGAGCGAGCCCTCGGTGGACTGGATCGAATACGTGCCCGCCGAGCTGACGGTGAAACGATACCAGTCTTCATCGCCCGCGTTGTCGATAATGCCGGTGATTTCCGAGCCGTTCACCGTCAGCTTCGTGGTGCTCGTTTCCCACGCGCGGATCGTGTAGCTGCCGGTCGAGCCGTCGCCGCTCGTGACGCGCACGTAATACGTCCCGGCCTTGATCCAGCACACCACGCGCGACATCAGGTTGGTCGTGCTGATGTCGGTGCTGGACGCGATCCAGTCGTCGTCGCCGGGATTGGTCACGTCGGTCAGGCCGAGGCTCGTATCGACGAGCGAGCCCTCGGACGTCTCGATCGTATAGATGCCGTCGGTGTCGATTTTGAGGATGTACCAGTCCTTCTCGGTCGATTTGCTGATGTTGCCCGCGACGACCGTGCCGTCGGCGGGCAGCATCGTCATCTCGTTATACGTGATGCTGTCGCTGACGGTCGCCGACTCCGCGCCGCCCAGGTCCTTGACCTTGAAATAAACCTTTTTCGTGCCGTTGCCGGAGCTGAGCGTGAATGTCGGCGCCGTCGAGTAACCGTGCCACGAGGCGCCGCTGAAGCTGGACGATTCGCTTGCCATGTAATGTGTCGGCGCGCCCGCGCACTTGTTGTTGAGCGTCACGACGCGCGTGGTCGCCACGTCGTCGCCGCTGTTGATCGAGAACGAGCTGACTTTCAGCGCGCCGATATTGGTCACGCGAATCGTGTAATTTCCGGTGTCGGAGTTGTTGTCGGCGCGGATCTTCACGTAGTACGTGCCCGACTGCAGCGTCATCGCGATCCTGGCCGCGCTGCCGGTTCCGGAGTTGTAATCGGTCGCGATCTGCGTGGTCATCGAGTTGGGGCCATAAAGCGTCATGACGTTGTCGGCCAGCGTGCCGGGCCACGTCTCAATAACGTACGTGCTGGTCGAGGAAACAACGAACTTGAACCAGTCGTTGTCGCCGGCGGGCGAAAGCTTGGCCGTCACGGCGGATGCGCCGACGGTAAGTGTGACGACTTCCTGAAGCGCGATCGAGTCGTTGACGGCGTCCGATTCCATGCCGTACGCGTTCTTGACCTTGAAATAGACCCTTTTCGTCACGTTGCCGTCGCCGAGCGTGAACGACGGGCTTTTCGACCACGTCTTCCACGACGCCCCGCTGAAGCTCGACGACTCGCTCGCCATGTAGAGGCTCGGCGTCGTCGAGCACGTGTTGTTCAGCGTTACGGTGCGGTTCGACGCCGTCGAGGCCCCGTTGTTGATCGAGAATGCATTGATCGTCGGCGCCTTGTGCTGGATCGCGAACACCACGTCCGCGATATCGACACTCGAGTCGCCGTTGATGTTGAGCCCCGTCGCGTCGCTGCTTTTGCCGAGCAGGTAGTCGTTGATCGCGTTGATTTTGGCGGTGTCGCTGGCGGATGCCATCGCCATGGCCGGCTGGAGCAGGATCAGCAGCGCGCAAAAACAGGTGCGTATGTTCATGGCGGGAAACCTTGTTGGGATCGGGCGCGGGACACGTCGGGTGAAGTTCAAAAGCCGCGCGGTTCCATGCGGCAGAATAATACGAAACTATCACGCTGAAATGAACGAGAAGTTATTGACCGGATTAATAAATATTAATTCTCACGAACCCGATCACGACGGATTCAGCAAATCGAGCTGGACGTCGCTCTTTCCCGTTCGATCCGCTTTGCTCAGCGCCGGAACGATCCGCCCCAGCCACTGCTCGAGGTTCTCGTCGAACGGCAAGGGCTCGGCGAGGCCGTCCCGGATCAGGGATTGGTTGGCGGGCGGGGTGTCGCGGCCGGCTTCGAAGCACCACAGCGGCCGCCGCCACGAAACCGCCCAGCGCACGGCATGCGACGATCCGCCGCGCAGGCCCCCCGCCACCAGCACCAGCCCCCTGCCCATCGCCGCGATGACGGCGTTGCGGCGGATCGCGAGCCCCGCGCTGAACGGCTCCTCGGGCCGCCCCAGCGCCAGCGCCGTCATGTTGAGCTTGCGGCATATCGCATCGCTCAGGCCGAGCGAGAGAATGCCGCGCGCGGGGATGGCGATTGTGCCGGCGCGGCCGCCTTGCGCGCCGTCGTGCGCGGCCTCATCGGCCCCGGCCGCCATGCCGCTCGCGATCGCGACGCGATGATCGGCCAGCGCGCGCGCCAGTTTGCGCGCCGCCGCGAGGAACGGCGGCGTGGTCTGCCGCGAGCCGACAAACGAACAGACCGGCGCGCCCAGGCGTTCCTCGTCTCCCGCGATCCACGCCCACGCGGGCGCTTCGGCGCCGAGCCATTCCGCGAGTTGTTTTGGATACGATTCCGCCCTGCGCCAGGCCAGGCGGATCCCTTCCCTCTGAATTCTGTCCGCCAGGCTGCAAACGCGGCGCTCATCGGGCCACATCACAGCCGCGCCGCGCCGCAGCAGCCCGCGCGCCTCGAGCGCGTTCAGGAACGCCTGCCGCCTGCGGTTGTCTTCCAGCCCGAACTCGGCGATCTGCCCGGACGCGGCAAGGTGCGCGGCTTCGGCCGGAAGCCCCCGCGCCAGGATGAGAGTGAGGTCTTCGATGAACGTCATAGATTCATCGGAATATAAAGATGCGCGATGAAAGATGAAAGATGAAAAATAAGAAAATGGGTTGGCCCGCCGGGCGAATCCCTGCGAACCAACCCATGGCGACGCGTTCGAACGGATATTATTTTTTCTCCGCTTTCTGATTCGCGGATTGATCCTGCGCGGTTTTCGCCTTGGCCTCCGCCTCGGCTTGCTTTTTGGCTTCCTTCTCGGCGGCCTTCTTCGCCGCTTCCTGGTCACCCTTGATTTGCCCGAAGATGCGCCGCGCCGGGTCCGCGTAGCGGCCGTTAGGGTATTTGTCGAGATACGCCTGGAACATCGCCTGCACCGGCTTGTAGTCCGTGCGCAGCGGGGCCGTCTTCTTGTCGGGCGCGTTCTTGATCGCGTTCACCTGCGCGATCCGCACGAGCACCGCGCGCCAGAACATCGCGTCGGCGGCGTGCGGGTCCTTGGGGTATTGGCGCTCGAACTCGGCGAAGCGCCTTGTTGCGGCGTCCATGTCGCCGTTGAGCGCCTGCATGACGATGCCGATGTATTCGATCTGGCTCGCCGGGACCTTGGCCCCCGCCGCCGATGCCTGCTTGTAGCAATCGAGCGCCTCCTGCAGCCGCATCGGCATCGGGATCATCACGCGCGGCTCGACCTTGACCATCGTCAGGCCGAGGTCGGCGAGCATGTCCGCCTTCTTCATGAGCAACTTCGCGTTCTTCGGCTTCTTTGCGAGCTGCTTGTCCAACTTTTCGAACGCGGCGTTGCGCGCGAGCATGTCGTCGGTCCACGCGATGAACTGCCCGGTCGTCATGTCGTCCTGCACGCGCGTCAGCTCGCGGCCCTTTGTGTCGAGCAGGATGACCGTCGGGATCGCCGGTGTTTTGTATTCGTCCGCCAGTTTCGGGTACATGTCGATATCGACGTACATCGTGTCCCACTGCAAAAGCTTTTTCTGCACGGCCTCGTTCGTGAACACGTTTGCCTTCATGCGCTTGCAGTCCGGGCACCATGTGGCCGAGAACATGACCATCGTGCACATCCCGGGCTTGCGCGCCGCGAGCACGCCCGACGTGAAGTTTGTTTTCCATGTGCCCTGGGGCGGCTCGATCTTGATCGGGCCGTCGCGCCGCGCGCCCATGAGGAAGACCGCCGACGCCATCAGGATGATCGAAATCGTGCGTTGGATCAGGGCAAATTTGCGCATGGTTGAACTCCGGGGTGGTGATGCATCAGTCCCAGACAGTTTACGCAAGGCGCCCCGCCCGCTCAAGCGGGGAAAACAGACTTCGTCGCGCGCTTCGAGGGTTTTCTGGCTCGTGCTCGTGCTCGTGCTCGTAATCGTAATCGTAATCGTAATCGACCCGGCGCTCGACACGATATACTCCCTCGAACTCATTTTCATCCTTCGTGAAAACGCTATGACTTGTGCGCGCCCGGATTGTTCAGTAGAATTTATTCAGCATTCGGTTATTGGCATCTTGATGCGGGGAGGGCGAACATGAACCTTGCCGATAAAATTGTCTGGATCACCGGATCGGCGCGGCGGCTTGGGCGCGCGATGGCCCTGGACCTGGCCAGGCGCGGCGCCAATATCGTCGTGCATTACTCCACCTCGCGCCACGAGGCCGAGGTCCTGGCCCGCGAGATCGAGGCGATGGGCCGCCGCACGCTGATCGTGCAGGGCGACCAGACCCGGGTCCCGGACATCGTTCGGATCGTCGGCGAAATCGACGCCGCGTTCGGCCGGCTCGACGTGTTGATCAACAGCGCGTCCAATTTCAAGCGCACACCGATCGAGTCTGTTACCGAGGCCGACTGGCACGACAGCATCGACGTCAACCTCAAGGGCCCCACGTTCTGCGCGCTCGAAGCGGCCAAGCTGATCAAGCGCGGCGGCGGCGGCAAGATCATCAACATGGCCGACTGGGCGGCCCTGCGCCCGTACCGCAATTATCTTCCCTACCTGATCGCGAAGGCCGGCGTCGTCCAGTTGACGAAAATCCTCGCGCTCGAGCTGGCGCCCGAGATTCAGGTCAACGCGATCGGCCCCGGCCCCGTTCTGTTGCCCGATGGGATGGCGCCCGAAGAGATGCAATCGATTTTGCAGCACGTCCCGCTCGGCCGCTTCGGCTCGCCGCAGGACATCGTCGCCACGGCCGCGTTCCTGCTCGAGGGCTCCGATTACATCACCGGCCAGGTCATCTGCGTCGATGGCGGCCGCTTCATCGCCAATCCCGGTTGATGGGCCGCGATCGCCGATCTTTCGCCCGGCATTTTTAGTTAATTTTATTCAGGATTTCCGCAACCGTCTCTTCGGTCGCCTTGCGCGCGTCGAGTCGCAATACGTTCGGATGATGAATCGATTTGAAAATCTTATCGACCGCGCTTAAATACTCAGCGCCTTCGAAATGATCGGGCGTCGAGCCGCGCTTTTCCGTGATGCGCTTGAGCGCGTCCTCGACCGGCAATTCCAGGATGACCAATAAATCCGGCCGCGGGGCGAATTCCTCGTTCCGCTTTTGAATCTCGGCCGTGTCCATCCCGCGCGCGCCCTGGTAGGCCATCGTCGAATAATAATACCGGTCGAGAACGACCGTTTTCCCGTCGGCCAGCGCGGGCGCGATCAGGTTTGCGACGTGCTCGCGGCGATCGTTGATGAAGAGTTCGGTCTCCTCGGCGGGATTCGAGCGCCCGCTCACCGCCAGCTCGCGAATCCTCCGCCCGTGAGCCCCGCGCGTCGGCTCGAAGCTGAGCACGACCGCGCGGCCGCGCGCCTCGAGCGCGCGCGCCAGCGCCGACGCCAGCGTCGATTTCCCCGTGCCGTCGATCCCCTCGATCGCGATCAGATAACCGTTTTTTTTGTGGAGCATTAATAAGACCCTACAGAGGACCATTCACGATCCACGATCCACGATTCACGCTTCCGGCCTGTTGGTCAGGATGACTTTTTCTTCGCCATCGACTTCATCGAGGCAGACCTTGATGACGTCGCGGTCGTTGGTCTGGACGGTCATGGCCGCGTAGTCGGGCTGGATCGGATACTCGCGGCCGCCGCGATCGACGATCACCGCAAGCCGGATCGCGCGCGGCCGGCCGAAATCGATGATCTCGTCCAGCGCCGAGCGCACCGTGCGGCCCGTGTAAAGAACGTCGTCGATCAAGATCACGAGCCGGTCCGTCACGTCGAAATCGAGGTGCGTGTGCCGCACGATCGGGTGCGTGTCGAGCGTCGAAAGGTCGTCGCGGTAAAGCGTGATGTCGAGGATGCCGAGCGGCAAGTTGAGCCCGTGCTCGGCCGCGAGGATTTTCTGGAGCCGCTGCGCGACGATCACGCCGCGCGTGCGGATGCCGATGAGTGCGGCCTCGCGCGGCTCGCCGCCGGCCATCTCCGCCAGCGCGCGAGCCATTTCGCGAAGCTTGCCGTCAAGCCCTTCGGCGTTGAGCAGTTCCGTTGACATCACACGGCCTCTTTCGTGAATCGTGAATCGTGAATCGTGGAACGTGAATCGTGAATCGTTGCTAATCCCAACTCACAATCACCACTCATTTTCATCATTCATCATTCATCATTCACCACGATTCACCCCTTGAGCATTCCGAGCAGATCATTGACTTCGCGGCGCAGGCGGGCCAGCGACTGGTTCAACTTGTGCATCGACTCGTCGCTCGTGGCTCGCTTTTCGACGGCCGCGTGCTTCGGGATGTGCGCGGCCGCGACCGGTTTCGGCGCCTCTTCGTGGCGCATCGCGCGGACTTCGTCGCGCAGCTTGCGGCGCGCGCCTTCGATCGTGAAACGGTCTTCGTAAAGCAGCTTGCGGATGGCCAGCACCACGTCAATATCGCTCTGGCGATAGCGGCGCTGATCGGAGTGATCCTTGGCCGGGCTCAACTCGGGGAACTCGGTTTCCCAGTAGCGCAGCACGTAGGGCTTGAGCCCTGTCATGCGCGACACTTCCTGGATGCGGTAGAAAAGTTTGCCGACCTTCTTGCGGGAAACTTGCGGGACTGCGGCGGTCACGAGCGTCTTCTTCCACGGCTCCTCCTGCGGGAGATGATCTGCTTCAACGGGTGCGGGCTTTCGACGTTCAGCAACGTCGTTCTGCGATTCAATCGACTGTTCAGCTGTGAAACAGGAACCGGGTCTGTAGTGTTGTGCCTGGCCTCTCCTTTCGGGTCCGCTGGCGCTGGCCGGACTGCAATTGCCGGACTTAGCTTGCTCACAGTAAACCTTTCGATGAACCAAAAACAAGGAAATTCATTAATTCACGATCCACGATCCACGAAATGGGCGTTGACGCGCTGATATGGCGCGACCCATGATGAGAACCGAAGCGAGCGGTCTGGATGCGAATCGTCAATCGTCAACCGTCAATCGTCAATCACGCTTTGAGCCGGTTCGACGCCTCGTGGCGCCGCAAGCTGGGAGTGAACCTGATCGGCGGCATCGACGAGGCGGGCAGGGGAGCCCTCGCCGGGCCGGTCGTCGCGGCGTGCGTCGTGCTTGCGCCGCGGGCGCGGCTCGGCGGCGTCGATGATTCCAAGGTCCTGACGCCCGACGCGCGCGAGAGGCTCGCGCCGGTCATCATGGAGAAATCGGCGGCGTGGAGCGTCGGCTGGGCCTCGGCCGCCGAGATCGACCGCATCAACATCCTGCAGGCGACGCTGCTGGCCGCGCAGCGCGCGCTCAAGGGCCTTTCTCGCCAGCCCGAATTCCTGCTCACCGATTTCCTGAAGGTCGATCCGGCGCCGTGCGCCGTCGAGCCGATCGTCGATGGCGACGCCACCAGCCAGGCCATCGCCGCCGCGTCGATCCACGCCAAGGTCGCGCGCGACCGCATCATGACCGCGCTCGAGGCCGAATACCCGCAATACGGCTTCGCCGCGCACAAGGGCTACGGCACGCCGCGGCACTGGACGGCGCTGAACGAGCACGGCCCATCGACGGTTCACCGGCTGACGTTCAACGGCGTCGGTTTCTTCATGTCCGAGCCGAACATTCGGGCGAAAAGTTTCGGACCCGCCCTCGCTCAGCGCGCGTGCCGCGTCACGCCCGACTGGCGCCGGCTCCTGTCGTGCGATTCGGCCGACCTGGATGCGATCGATTTCCTGCCGCAATGCGAATTTGACGATTGCAAAAAAACAGCCGGCGAAGGCGCAGCGCCCTCGCCGGCGATCGAAAACTGAATCCTTCCCTACGCGATTTCGACCAGCCGGATCGTGAAATTCAGGTCCTTGCCCGCCAGCGGGTGGTTGGCGTCGAGCGTGACGAAGTCGTCGTCCATGCCGATCACGCTGACGACGACCGGCTCGCCGTCGTTGCCGCGAATCTGCAGCATCTGGCCGATGGCCGGCTTGAGCTCGTCGGGGAACTGGCCGCGATCGATCTGCACGACCATGTTTTCATGATACGCGCCGTAGGCGTTCATCGATTCGATGCGCGTCTCCTTGGACTCGCCGGGCGCCATGCCGATGACGGCTTCCTCGAAGCCGGGGATCAGCATGTTTTCGCCGAGCGTGAACTCGAGCGGCTCGCGTCCTTCGGAGCTGTCGAAGACGGTGCCGTCGTCGAGTTTGCCAAGGTAGTGAACCTTGACGCGGTCGCCATTTTTGGCCTGTTGCATGTGTGAATACCCTTCCTGGACGTTGCAAACCAATCCATCCTACCATGAACCAAACGCCTTTGATGAGCGAAAAGGGCGCGTTTTTTCTTCCTGAAATCGACTTTACAAATTATTTTTCGGCCATTAGCATGGTTTTTTCCGTTCGATCCGCCTTCGTGGGGGCACGCACATCAAGGAAGTCGATCATGAAACAGGCGCTTGTTTTATTGGCGTGTTTGATGACGATGGCTTGCTCATCGTGGGCCCCGGCCACGCGCAAGGGCGCGTCGATCGTGGTCAATCTCGGCAGCTTCACATCCGCGCGGCAGGCGGTCGATGCGCGCGGCGACGTCGATTGGAGCGTCGCCGAAAGCCCCGGCACGATCGTCTGCACCGAGGCCCTCGCCGCGCTCGAGCTTCAGCATTACCTCGCGAAAATGACCGGCCTTCCCGAGTCGGCGTTCCCGATCATCGACGACGACCAGAAGGTCGGCGGTCCGACGATCCTGGTCGGCAATCCCCGCAGCAACAAGCAGGTTGCGAATCGCACAGACGGCATGGATTGGGCGCCGGGCACTTCGCCCCAGTCCTACCGGATCATCGGCAACCCGGAAAACAAAACGATCATTCTTCTTGGCAACGACCGCGTCGGCACGCTTTACGCGGCGTATCGTTATCTTGATTTGCTCGGCGTACGCTGGTACGGCCCGGGCGAGGTCAACGAAGAAGTCCCGCACCTCGCGAAGTTCGAAATCAAGAAAATCGATATCAGTGAAAAACCCGGGTTCACTGTTCGCGGGTTCTGGGTGTGGGAGGATCGCGGCACGCCGGAGTTCATCGAGTGGATGGGGCGCAACCGCCTGAATTTCTGGACGGTCGAGCAGCATGACCCGGCCAACTGCAAGATGCGCGGCCTCGCGCTCACGTGCGGCGCGCACGACACGCAGTCCAGGTTCATCAACCCGAACGCCCCTTATCCTTATTGTGTTCCCCAGTTCCCGAACACGGCGGGCAAGCCGGCCGACCCGTATCCTCCGGGCGATTACCAGGGCGATCTCAACGGCGACCAGGCGCTGAGCTACCGCGAAGTCCACCCCGAGTGGTACGGCATGATAAACGGCAAGCGCCAGCTCGACATGTGGACCGATTTCGGCACCAACATTTGCGATTCGAACCCGGCGGCCGTGCGCGAACTGAATAAGAACATCGTCACGGCGTTGTGCGAGACCAAGTGGCAGATGGCCGAAAGCTTCAATTTCTGGATGATGGACGGCTACAACCGCTGGTGCGAATGCCCCCAATGCAAGGCGATGGGGCTGTCGCTCACCGACCGCAACTTCCGGCTCCTCTACGCGCTTCAGCAGGAAATCAGGAAGGCCCAGAAAGAGGGCCGCCTGAAGCATGAAATGACCGTCAATTTCCTGTGCTACACCGAGCTGATCCAGCCGCCGAAGGCCCCGCTGCCGGCCGACTTCGATTTCGCGCACTGCGTCGCGACCTACTTCCCGATCTCGCGCTGCTACGTGCACGCCTTCGACGATCCCAGGTGCACCGAGTTCAACAAGCAGTATTTTGAGGCCTACCAGGGCTGGGCGAACAATCCCAACAGCCAGTTCAAGGGCCCGCTTTACATCGGCGAGTATTACAACATCTCCCGCTTCCATCACCTGCCGCTGGTGCTCGACGAGATCATGCGCGCCGACATCCCGTACTACTACAAGACCGGCGCCCGCTCGTTCAACTACATGCACGCGCCGACGGCGAACTGGGGGACGCGCACGCTGACGCAGTGGCAGATGGCCCGCATGTTGTGGGACCCGAACCTCAACGTCGATGAGTTGCTCGACGACTACTACGCCGGCCGGTATGGCCCGGCCGCCGGGCAGATGCGCAAGGTCTATGGCTCGCTGCGCACGGCCATGAGCAACGCGCACGTAATCCGTTACCCGTTGCGCGTCGCCCTCGAGCGCGGCTACAAAAACCTGTTCAACACGAAGCATATGCGTTACGACGTTTTCCATCCCGCGACTGACGACGGCCCGGATTGGGTCGAGGTCATGGCGGCAATGAAGGACGCCCGCGCCCAGTTGGAGAAGGCCAAACAGATCAAGGTCCCCGAACGGATCCGCGCCCGCATCGCCGAGGACGACGGCCTGATCACGATGGCCGGGGAACAGACTGATTTATATGACCGCGCGATCGCGGCGCAGACCGCGCTCAACAAGGGCGACAAGGCCGCGGCGCGCAAGGCCCTCGATGAGGCCCGTCCGATCGCGGCCCGGCTCAAGGCCGACACGCGCTCGGTCCAGTTTGGCTCGTCGCACGTGAATTCTCCCGATGCCCTCGAGGCCACCGGCATCGCCGGCGGCCTCGCGCGCATGGAAAAAGCAGCCGCGGAATAAACAGCCAGCGTTTGGGAGGGGGGAAAAGCCGGGGGATTTCGGTCCGCCGGCTTTTCTGTTGTCGGTAGGCCGCTTCGGCTCGAAACGGAATGGGATGCAGTAGCCCGAGCGTAAGCGAGGGACCAGCTTTCGTGGGCATGGCAAAGCGGCCGCCCGGGGGGAGATGGCGGGCGCTGGGGGAAGGGGAATGGGAGAAAAGTTGAAGAATCCTTTTAGTCGTATGATTGATCCGGAACGCCGGCGGGAATTTTCCATGTCATTCGGAACAGGCGAACGTCATCCATTTGCGCGACGAGCTTGCATTGCGCCTGCGACTGGACCATCGGCCAGATTTTGTCGCGCAGGTACGTGTCCGACGGGATGTGCGGTTTCGGGCGGACCATCAGCAGCCACACCGGTTTGCCCTCGAACAGGCGCCGGCGCTCGCCGGCGGTGATCTGCCAATGCCCCGACGGGTTGATCAGCACGGTCGAGCCCTCGAGCCACTCGATCGGGATCGGCTTGATGAAACTGGACTGCGTGGCATTGACGCGATGCGGCTTCAGGACGAGATCGTATTGCTCGAACGCATGGCCGTTGAGGAGGCCGTAATCGATCGGGCTCGAATAGAGCGCGGCGGTTGGGCCCGGGCTCGGCCGGTAAAACGGCATCAGCGGCAGCTCGAAGTTGCTGATCAGCCACTGGCCGGCCGGAACCTGCTTGAGCACGCACGGGATCACGTCGGCGAGCGCCGGCCGGCCCCCGTCGGGCGACTCAAAAAACATCGCGCGATCGCGCCGCCACTCGCCGCGCAGAAGGAACAGCGCCACGATGAAGGCCGCGACGTGGCCCGCGGTCTTGAGGCGCAGGCGGGCGATCCGGATTTTGCGGAACGGTCTCCAGAGCGGCACGTGAACAAGTCCCCATGCGGCCAGCAGATCGGCCAGCGGTATCCAGATAAAGAGGAACCGCGTCGCTTGGAAATGATACAGCGCGCAGAACAGGAAGCCGACGATGCCCCAGCCGCCAAGCAGTGCCACGACGAGCCAGCCCGGCCGGCCCGCGCGCCGCGGCCACACCACGCAGATGAAGGATGCGATCACCACAACCGCCATGTATGGGGCATAAAAATCGTGCGTGAGGCCGAGGACCTGCCGGCCGTAAAACTCGAGGTTGCCCGGCGGCGGAACCGACCCGGGGATGATCGATCCCCGCCAGCCGGTGAACATGTAGGCCGGATTGAAGATCCGCCAGAACGCATGGTACACGGCCGGGCTGTGGTAGGTGTAGCCGTTGACGCCCCACGCGCCGAACGCCCAGCGCTGATACAGCAGGTGCGCCGCGAGGCACGCGATGACGACGGAAACGAACGCGGCCAGGTCGCGGCGGCGACCCTTCGCGAACATGAGCGCGCCGATCAGCGGTCCCCAATACCAGAACGGGGCCTTGGCGATGCCGAGCCAGGCCAGCGCAAGGCCGGCGAGTGCGGCCCGGGCCAAGGTCGGCGCCGGGCGGCTTCGATCGATCCACGGCCGCGCCGCCTCGAGCATGCACAGCCAGGCCAGCATGAGCCCCATCTCGCTCATGTTCAGGCCGGCCATCGCGAGCGTGTTCGGATGCAGCGCCCAGAAGCACGCCGCCAGCCCGCCGGCGAGGCGCGACCCCAGAAGCCGGCGGCCTGCGCGCGCCATCAACGCCGTGGCGATGAGGCCCATGATGGCCGAGGCGATCCAGAGCTGGTTGACCGAAAACACCCATGCAAACGGCGCCAGCAGGATCGGGTAGGCCATCGGGTAGCGCGACGGGAAATCCCACAGGCCGAGCTGGACCAGCGGCGCCTCGAAATGGGCCAGCCGCGTCGCCAGCAGGGCGTAGTCGATTGCGTCGGGGGTGGGCAGCAGGTCCTTGCCGTCGCGGTGCGGGGAATGCAGCACCGCCCAGCCATAGATCAGGCAGGGGATCAGCCAGTAAAGAAAATGGCGCGCTCGGGCCTTCGGCACGAGGCCGCATCCCTCTTTGGTGGATTATTCCGAGGCCGGCTGGACGCTGGACGGAGCCAAGGCTTCATCACGCTCGACCAGGGCCAGGTTATAGAATTCGGTGTAGCCGCACAGCGAGCAGGAAACCGAGATGTAGCTGCTGGCGGTCAACGGGACGATGCGCGCCACGGCCCGGCCGATCTGCACTTCCTGGACCAGGGCGCCGCGCCCGCGGCATTTGGGGCAAACGAATTTTGTTTCAAAATCCTGTTTCGACCATTTCATATGTCAAAACCCTCGCAAGGGCGGGTTGTCGATGCTGATAGCCAACTCCTACTTTACGTGGAAACGAGTTTTGATGCAATGATGAGAAGAGCATGATGAATGATGAAAGCATCAATTACGATTCCAGCCGTCGCCAAGGCATCGGCTGGCAAACCGAGCACATGAATGGATGCCGACAGCTTTTTACCTTTATTAAAACCGGGGATCGGGTATAGTGGTTTGTTTGATATGCGCCATACGATGGAGGCAATAGGCAATATGCGTATTCTGATTTTGAACGGCCCGAACCTGAACCTGCTTGGGCAGCGCGAGCGGTCGCTTTACGGCAACCAGACACTGGGCGAGCTGGAGCAGGGGCTCCGGCGGCAGGGACAGGCGCTCGGCGTCGAGATCGAGTGCTACCAGAGCAACGTCGAAGGCTACCTGATCGACGCCCTGCAGCGCGCGCGCAACCGGTGCCAGGCGGTCATTTTTAACCCGGGTGGATATACGCACACGTCGGTTGCACTGCGCGACACGATCGCGGCCATCGACATCCCGGTCATCGAAGTGCACATGACCAACATCCATGCGCGCGAGGAATTCCGCCGCACGTCGCTCACCGCGGGCGTGTGCGTGGGCCAGATCGCCGGGCTCGGATTCTTGAGCTACGAAATGGCGCTCAACTCGCTGGTCAAGATGCTGAAGGCCCCGGCGCAGGCTCAGCCGCAGCAGGCGGCGCCGGCGGTCCGGCCCGACCGCGAGCGGGTCGAGGCGCGGCCGGCGGAAGCGCGGCCGGCGGAAGCACGCGAAGGCTCACCGGAAACGGCCGAGTCGCGCGAAGAGGCGATCCGCGAAGGCAAGCGGCGCCGCAGGGGCCGTCGGGGCGGCCGTGGCCGCCGTCGCGAGGGCGGCCCGATGGAGGAAGGTGGCGCCCCGCGCGAGGGCGAAGAGCAGCGCCGTGAACAGCCCGAACTGCCGGACGCAACCGAGCGCTATGCGAATTTGAAGGGCGTCACGGTACGGCGCGGTGTCGATGTGCTGGCCGAGGAAGGCGAGTCGGCGGCCGCTCCGCCCAAGACCGGCGTCGTGACGTTCCAAGACGCGCCCAAGCCCGAAGTGGCGCACGAGGTCGTGGCGGCGGTGCATGTCCCGAAGCCCGCGCCCGTGGCTCCGCCGCCTGCTCCGGCGCCGAAGCCCGTGGAGGCGCCGAAGGCCGAGGCGCCGGTCGCACCAGAGGCGCCGGCGGCCGAGCCCGAGCACAAGCCGCGCAAGGGTCGGCCGCGCAAGGGGACGGTGGTTCGCAAGACCGCGCCGCGCAAGCCCCGGGGATCGGCTGCCAAAAGCCACTCGGAAGAGCACGGCGACGAAGACGAAGATTGATTGAGAAATAAGCTCCAATAGAAAAAAGCCCCGGATTGCCGGGGCTTTTTTGTCTGGGGGAGGGAACCTATGGGAATCATGGGGTCCCAGAAATAGGTTTCAGAATTTGCTGGCTATAGCCGGGTCTGGGTATGGCGCCTTCTTTGAAACATGGCGCACGCGGAGGGAAACCGTTGAAACGGTTTCCTGAAGGAAGGATTGCCTTGACCCCGCGATGAATCGCTTGTCATTCCCCAAATTATAACGAGCAAATGATTGCATTCAGGCCGCAAACGGCGATGGACGGGAAGAAGAAATTGCGCCCCGAAGCGGGCGCCGGAACGCATTTTTCTAGAAGCCGGCTTGGCGCAGAAATAAAGACCCATGCAAAAGCGCCAAAATGCAAAACTCGCAAAAGGAACGGAAATGCAAAAGAATAATAAAATATCTTTAGCGGGTTTTGCCTTTTTGCGTTTTTGCGTGATGAATTAAAACCGATGGACTGGGTGTTTCCTCAGGGCATTCAAGTTTGATTTGGTTCTGGCTACGCCAGCTTAGGACTACGAGCACGATTAGATCGTGAAATATAAATAGACGGTTGCGAGGATCAGGGCGATGGCGAGGGCTCGGCTGATGAGGCCGGGGCGGCGGACGAACGCGAGAAGCGAGAGCAGGATCGCGGTCGCGCCGATGCCGAGGGCGATCATCGGCGGGTTGAAATCCTTGAGCAGCGGCGAGGCGCCGAACATGCGCACGCCGGCCATTACCAGGATCAGCGCCATCGTGACAAGGAACAGGCCAAAGTTGTTCGAAAGCGATTGCTCGCGCTCGTGGCGCAGGTCCATCGGGCTTTTGTGATAACGCACGCCGCAGTGGTAGCAGTAGTTGTCGCTGCGCAGGATTTCGGCGCCGCATTTTTCGCACACGCGGTAGAGGTCGCCGGCGTCGGCGTCGATATCGGTCGGCTCGGCGTGCTTGCGGTAGGCCGGCGAGGATTTCATGAGGGCGTTGCCGAGGCGGTGCATGAGCGCGCCGCCATGCTCGGGTTCGCCCGAGGGGACGAGGTCGGCGTCGCGGCGCTGAAGCTCGCGGCTCTCGCGGGGCGGTTCGGATTTGCGGTCGGTGATAACGAGGTCGCGGCTTTCGGCGGGGACCTCGATAATATCCGAATCTTCTTCAGGCGCGGGCAGGGCGCGGACGCCGGGGGCGTCGAGCATGCGGGGTTGGCCGGTTTCGATCGCCTGAACGGTGCGGGGGCTGAGGCGCGCGGCGATATCGGGCGGGACCCTGTTGCCGCCGAGGAGTTGAAAGTCGCGCATGGAGCCGAGGAGTTCGCGATCGACGACGAAGACGACCTGGCGCGGGGCGCTGCTCTCGGGGGGACGGCCATCGACCCACTCGCCGCAGTGTTTGCATTTGACGGCGCCGTAGGGGATCTCGCTGCCGCAGAACTGGCAGGCGCGCGGCGGGCGGATGGTGCGGCGGGTTGCCGTGCCGCAATACCAGCAGCCTTCGCGGCTGGGATCGATTTTATGGCCGCATTCGTAGCAGTAGCGGACGGGTTTGGGTTCCTGGATCTGGGTCATAAGCAATTATGAAAGATGAAACATGAAAGATGAAAGATGAAAAATCTCTAATTCTCCATTCGAATGGGTTTCATCGTGTATTGCGACAACCTCAACCTGTAGATCACGTTCCCATGTTCCGATGTCGATCAGGAGATCGGCGTTCCCAAGCTATTCCATCTTTCATGTTTCATCTTTCATCTCTCATCCTCTCGCGTATTGGCCGTATTTGGCGGCGAATTCCTTGGCGTCGGGGACGGATTCGAGCGCCGACTTGTAGTCGATCTTGCCTTCCATGACGAGGCGGCCCATCGAGCTGTCGAGCGTGATCATGCCGTCTTCCTGGCCGGTCTGGATGGACGAGTAAAGCTGGTTGTACTTGGCCTCGCGGATCAGGTTGCGGACGGCGCGGTTGCAGATCATGACTTCGTGGGCGGCGATGCGGCCGCGCTTGCCCTTGAGCTTAAGCAGGCGCTGGGCGATGACGGCCTCGAGCGACAGCGCGAGCTGCGAGCGGATCTGGTCCTGCTGGTAGGGCGGGAACGAGTCGATGATGCGCGTGATGGTCTGCGTGCAGTCGGTCGTGTGCAGCGTGGAGAACGTGAGGTGGCCGGTTTCGGCGAGCGTGATGGCGGTGGCCATGGTCTCGGCGTCGCGCATCTCGCCGAGAAGGACGACGTCGGGGTCCTGGCGGAAACTGTGGCGCATGGCGGCCGAGAAGCTGAGCGTGTCCATGTCGAGCTCGCGCTGGCTGACGAGCGCGCGCTGGTCTTCATAAACGTATTCGATCGGATCCTCGATGGTGAGGATGTGGCAGCGGCGTGTGGCGTTGATGTAGTTGATCATTGCTGCGAGCGAGGTCGATTTGCCGGAGCCGGTCGGGCCGGTGACGAGGACAAGGCCGCGCGTCATGGTGACGAGGCGCTGGCACGCCGGCGGCAGGGCGATTTCTTCCATCGATGGGATGCGCTCGGGGACGAGGCGGATGGCCGCGCAGAACGCGCCGCGCTCGACGTAGAGGTTGATGCGCATGCGGCAGACGCCCTTGAGCGAATACGAGAAAGCGACCTCGTGCGAGCGCTCGAAGCGCTGGACGAGCTCGCGCTGCATCATCTTCTGGAAGAAGCGCCACATCATCTGCTCGCCGGGCAACAGGCCCTTGACCTGCATGAGCTCGCCGTCGATGCGCAGGCGCGGCGGGGAATCGGCGCGCAGGTGGACGTCGGAGGCGTTCTCGGCGACGGCCTGGCGCAGCAGCGCGGTGAGCTTTTCCATTTCGTCGGCCATGGGTTCGGAGGTGTCGTGTCCGTCCGGTGAGAGATGCTTGTCGGGTTGAAACATGCCAAGGGCCTTTCGAGGTGCTGGATATTTACGATTGCCTGATGCGGGCGCAAGTTCAACTGAAATGTGAGAATGATGGGGCTCATGGGACTCAGGGGCCTTATGGGATCCATAATTAGGATTGCGGAGGCGGCGGTGGGGTGGAAAAATGTTGGCAGCATGCGCGTGGAGGGAATGGCGGGCGATGAGCGAGGCGGTTTCCGAGATCATTCAGGTTCAACAACAGATTGTCGATGAGTTCGCGAAACTCGACCAGTGGGAGGACCGTTACCGGCGGATCATCGAGCTGGGCAAGTCGCTGCCGGCGATCGAGGATCTGCCCGAGCCGGCGCGCGACGAGAAATTCCGCGTGCGCGGCTGCCAATCGACGGTGTATCTGAAGCCGGAATTGCGCGGCGGGAAAATTTATTTCACCGCGACCAGCGACGCGATGATCGTGCGCGGGCTGATCGCGCTGCTGCTCAAAGTGTTTTCAGGGCGGACGCCGGACGAGATCATGCGCACGCCGCCGACGTTCATCGACGAGATCGGGCTGTCGAAGAATTTGTCGCAGGGGCGCGCGAGCGGACTTTCGGCGATGGTCGAGCAGATCAAGCTCTACGCGGTGGCGTTCAAAACGCTCGAGGGGCGGGTCTGATGGCATTTGCCGCGACCGTCACGCGCGCGCAATGGATCCGGCTGGGAATTCTGTTCCTCGTCGCGATTGGGTTCAGCGTCGGCAATTGGCAATGGCGGCTGCGGCAGGAACGGGTCAGGTTCGAGAACTCGCTGGCGGAGCTGCGCGTATGGGATCGCCAGACGCTATGCGACAACTGGCACGACTGGGACGATCTGCCGGCGGTGAAGTGGGAACCGTCGATGGCGGCGGATAAGGCCCTGGCCGTGATCCCGCGCAGGGGCCGGCTGAAAAAGGACGCGATTTACCTGCTGTGGAAAGGCCAGCGCGTGACGGCATTGATTGCGGTGACGGAGATTGGGAATTGGGTTCGGGGGGAGCGGAAGGATCTGGATGAGCTGGTTGGGATGCTCAAGGCGAGGGGAGCGAATGCGAAGCTGAAACCCGAGCAGAAGCGGATCAACGGCGAGGCGATTGCGGTGGCGGAGAAGAAGGAATGATGCAGTAGCCCGAGCGTGAGCGAGGGACAGGCGAGCGTGAGGGTTTTCGATTACGATTACGAGCACGAGCACGAAAATCGGGGCCAAACATATCGATGGGGACAACGGTCAGGGTAGGTGGGTGAAATGCCTTGCTTCGCGCGGGGCGGTTCGAACACGATATCCAGAGCCGGCGTGGCCGGCGTCATATAAGGAGCAACTGATGATTCGCAGACTTCATGTTTCATTGCGCCCGATCGCGGCGATGACATTTTTCTGCCTGATGATGGCGCTGGCGTCGGCACAGGACGCCCAACCGACCGCTTCGGCTTCGCCGACGTCGGGCAGCGGAGCGGTACCGCGCCTCGAGATCTATGGCTCGGGGGCTCAGCGGCAGCTCATCACGATTTATGTCAAGCCGTTCATGGCGAAGAGCGCGCAGAAGTTGAGCGATCCGGTCCTGGACCGCGTGATCAACAAGGACCTGCTGCTGTCGGGCATTTTCCAGCCGCCGGCCAACATCGGCTTCGCGCAGGAAAACGACCGCGCCGACGCCGCGCGCGGCACGATCCAGTTCGCCGAGTGGGTGCGCATCGGCGTGTATTACCTCGTCACGGCCGAATACACGATCGAGGGCAATGGGATCCAGGCCGACGTGCGCGTGTATGACACGGCGAGCCAGCAATACATTTACGGCAACAGCTACAAGCAATACCCGATCGACCAGGTGCGCAGGCTCGGGCACGACATCGCCAACGACATCATCCAGCGCATCACGGGGTCGGCCGGCGTGAACGGCACGCAGATCCTGTTCGTCGCGCAGGGCGACTCGATGGGCCGCTCCAAGCAGGTGGCGATCATGGACGCCGACGGTTTCAACGTGCGGACGCTGACCGCGGCCGGCGAGCTTGCGGCGACGCCGTGCTGGGGGCTGAACGGCACTGAGATTTACTTCACGACGTATCGCGACTACAACCCGGACCTCGCGGGCATGCTGCTGCGGAACCGGTATCAATGGCGGCTTTCGGGACAGTCGGGACTGAATATTTCGCCGGCGTGGTCGGAAGCGGCGAGGCGGATCGCGCTCGTGATGACGCGCGACGGCAACTCGGAGATTTACACGATCGACAGCCGCGGCAACGGGCGCGAACGGCTGACGGTGAACCGCGCGATCGATTCGTCGCCGGCGTGGTCGCCCGACGGGTCGCAGATCGCGTTCACCAGCGACCGCAGCGGATCGCCGCAGATTTACGTCATGGACCTGAGGACGCGCGAAGAGCGGCGGTTGACGTATGACGGCAACTACAACGACGGCGCGGCCTGGTCGCCCGACGGCAAATACATCGCGTTCCACTCGCGGCGCGACGGCGAGTTCCAGGTCTGCACGATTCGGCCGGACGGCTCGGGCATGCGCGTGCTGACCGAGGGCGAAGACCCGTCATGGGCGCCGAACAGCCTGTTGATCGCGTTCTCGTCCAAGCGCAATGGCAACTCGCAGATCTACAGCATGTACGGCGACGGGACGGCGATCCACCAGTTGACGAACATCAACGGCGGCGCGCAGTCGCCGTCGTGGGGCCCGGGCCGGGCAAAGTAAGTTCAGTCCTGAGTGCTGAGTGGAGCCGGGGACCGGGAACAACATTTTGAAGAATGCGGTTCTCAGGCGGGATGATGAGTAACTTGAAACACCATTCGGCGGGCGTCATGCGGGCGAAGATGATTCGCGCGCTGGCGTTTGTCTTTGTATTGGGGATGTTGGCCGGGTGTGTGAGCAAGATCAAGGAACGCCCGCTTCGGATCACGACGATTTCGCACCCGGCCAAGCCCGCGCCCACGGCGGTGAAGGCCGATGACGAAACGACAAGTGGAACAGCCAATACCGGCGAGATGCGGCCGGCCAACCCGATGGGACTCGGCGAGGGGGCGCGGCTGCTGGTCGGACGCGAATTCGACCCGATCTATTTCGACAGCGACAGCACGGAGCTCGATTCGGAGGCGCGCCGCAAACTGAACGAATACGTGACGTGGCTCAAGGAGCCGGAGCATGGGCACGTGTGGATCGCGCTCGTTGGGTATTGCGACTCGGGGCAGGCGGTCAAGTTCGGTTACAACCTGGCGATGGCGCGGGCGTTGGCGGCGGAGGAGTTCCTGGTGGCCAACGGGCTCGATCGGAAAAGGATTTACTCGATCGGGTATGGGCGCGCAACGGATGAGCCGACGGCCAACCGCGTGGAGCTGCTGGGATTCGTCGGGCCCGATGGAAAGAGCGAGCCGGATCAGGTGCCGGCGGGACCGGAAGAAATGAAAGAAGAATGATGAATGATGAATGATGAAATAAATGCGGAATTGGTTGAATGAGAAATGAGAAATGAGCAATGAGAAATGAGCAATGAAAAAACCGCTTTATCCTCCTTTTTTGAATCCCCAATTTTTTCTCAGCTTGCATTGACATTTAAGGCGATTCGGTTTGAGCATAGCGTTTTCGCGCTGCCGTTTGCGTTGTTGATGATGTTTGTCGCGGCGGGGGGATGGCCGGCGGGTCGGGTTTTCTTCTGGATCGTGGCGGCATGCGTGGCGGCGCGCAGCGCGGCGATGGCGTTCAATCGACTGCATGACGAAAAGCTGGACCGGCTGAATCCGCGGACGAAGGAATGGCCGCTGGCGTCGGGAAGACTGTCGCGGCGGTTTCTGTGGGGATTCCTTGTGATCGCGGTGGCGGCGTTCGTGTTCGCGGCGGGGCAACTCAATCGGCTGGCGCTGATGTTGTCGCCGGTCGCGCTGGTGGTGTTGCTGGGATACTCGACGACGAAACGGTGGACGAGGCTGTCGCACTTCGTGATGGGCGCGGCGCTTGGGATCGCGCCTTCGGGGGCGTGGATCGGCGTGTTGGGGCGGCTCGATTGGCCGCCGGTGCTGCTGGGGCTCGGCGTGATGTTCTGGGCGGGCGGGTTCGACATCATCTATGCCTGCCAGGATGAGGAGTTCGACCGCAAGATGGGATTGCGTTCGATCCCGGAACGGTTCGGCAGGGCGAAGGCGCTGAGGATCTCGGCGATCGTGCATGCGGTCGCGATGATGTTTTTCGCGCTGGTCGCGCTGGCGGACGGGCTTGGGCTTTACTATCTGGCGGCGGTCTGCGTGGCCGGGTGCCTGTTGATCTGGGAACACGCGATCGTCTCGCCGAAGGATATGTCGCGGCTGAACGCGGCGTTCTTTACCGCGAACGGGTGGGTGAGCATGGCGATTATGGTTGGCGGGCTGATGGATTTGTTTTGGAAGTGAGTCGGCGCGGTTTGCGTCAGGCGAATGAGTAATCGATTACGATTACGATTACGAGCACGAGCACGAGCACGAGTGGGGATGGCGCGATATATCCAATTCCTGTCAGCCTTGTTCTTGCTGGCCTGCGGCGGGCGGGAGGTGCGTGTCTTTGTTGCGAGCGACATGGACAAGCATCCCGGCGACGGGAAGGTCGTTGAGTCGCCGGCGGTGTTTCAGGATGGCGTGATCACGCTCGACGGCGCGGGCAACGAGGTCGTTGCGTTCCAGGCGGTGTTGCAGGCGCGGACGCCGTGCCCGGGACTCGACGCGAAGGTTTCGGACCTCGTCGGGCCGGGCAAAATCGACTCGGAGAAGAACATCCAGCTCATGCTTGCGCATTACGTGGCGACGGAGGACGCAAGCTACAGTTGGGGGCCGTCGGGCAAGGGCGTGCTGCCGTGGAAGGGCAGGCTGTGGCCGGACGCGCTCGTGCCGTTCGTCGATCCATACAGCCCGCGGCACGAGCCGGTCGCGGCGCCGTTCGCGATTGACCCGAAGAAGCACAAGAACCAGTCGGTGTGGGTCGATGTGCTGATCCCCAAGGGCACGCCGGCCGGATTGTACAAGGGGACGATGGAGTTCTTGCGCGACGGGAAGAAGTTCGAAGAGCTGCCGATCGCGCTGACGGTGCGGCCGTTCAATCTGCCGGACGAATGCCATGTGGATGCGTTCGGCGAGATTTACCGCGAGACGGGCGAGATGTTCGACAGCGGCGTGAAGTTCAAGGAACATCCCGAGCGCGATTGGCCGGTGTACAAGCGCTACGTGCAGATGGCGCACGCGCACCGGTTCCTGGCGACGCACCGCGCGGAGAACGGACCGCTGCCGAAGACGGGTTCGGGCAAGCCCGCCGACCGCTTCGACGAGGGCTGGTCGAGCGACTGGAGCCTTTACACGCCGTATGTCGATCCGATCCTGAAGGGCAGGCTGTTTACGGAAAGCGAGGGCTACGCCGGGCCGTGCGCGGGGGTGGGGCCGACGTTCTTTCCCGCGCCGTTCATCGAGGCGTTTTACGGCGCGGGCGGGCTGGACACTTACCTCAAGGAGCGCAAGGGGCACGTCGCGCTGCCGCTGCTCAATACGTTCCGCGACAATGCAGCCGAATTACGGCGCGAGGCCGAGGCGCGCGGCTGGCAGAATGTCAGGTGGTTCGCCTACATCATGGATGAGGTCGATGGGGTCGGCGACACGGGTCTGGCGCGGGTGCCCACGGAGCAGGTGATCCGGGCGCACGCGGCGATGAGTCGGATCCAGCAGGCCCTCGATGAGGGCGCCGGCGGACGGCGCATCAACCTCGTGTGGACGTCGCACACCGACCCGGACGTCTGGGTCGGCACGGGAGCCGACTTGCGGGACACGATCAGGTGGTGGGTGCCCAACGGCCATGCGCTCAACACGGAGTTCTTCAAGTGGGTTGCGCAGAAGCCGGGGCAGACGGTGTGGTTCTACCATTCGGGGCGGCCGGCGATCGGCAATCACACGATCAACCAGACGGGGATCGATTTGCGGCTGTGGGGGCTGCTGTGCCGGCGCTACCGCGTGAACGGCTCGTTCTGGTGGTCGATGATGAACTTCGCCGGGCGATACGATTCAAAGCAATTCAACCCGTATGAAAAGCCGGTCTATGACGCGCGCGACACAAGGTGGGGCAACGGCGTGCTGTTTTACCCGGGCATGCGGCTGACGATGATCGGCGCGAAGAAGAACATCCAGGGGCCGGTCTCGAGCATGCGGATGAAGGCGTATCGGCGGGGCCTGCAGGATTACGAATACTGCTGGCTGGCCGACCAGTCTGGGCAATCGGCGCAGGTCGATGCGCAATTGAAGGCCCTGATCCCGCAGGGATTCAGCGAGGGCGTCAAAGCGAAGAGCGCGACGTGGAGCGAATCGGTCGAGGATTACGAGGCGGCAAGGAAACAGATCGCGCAGATGATCGGAATCAAGTGAATGCGGGATGCGGAATCAAATCCGAAATTCGAAATATGAAATACGAAATCCGAATAAGATTCTCGATTACGATTACGATTACGATTACGAGCACGAGCACGAGCACGAGTACGAGTACGAGTGCGACGAAGCATTCGTTCGGGTCTTAATGGTGGCGGGTGGTGGTGCGCTTGTTTTGGGTTGAGCGGTTGAGGCTGCCGCGGGTTTGCGGCAATGGCTGGCCTGTTTTCCTGGCCTTTTCGAGCTGCGCCGCGCGGGCCTGGACGGCCTTCTGGATGCGGAGGGCCTCTTCACGCTGGATCGCGGCCTTGACCGCCGCTTCCTTCATGCGGACCTCGTAGCTCTTGTTGAACTTGTCGAACGGGCTGTCCTTTTTATAGATCGTGTCCTTGAGTTTCTTGGATTTATCGGCCGGCAGCATCCCCCACAGGATGGGGCCGTTGAACACCTCGAGGTAATAGCCGAAGGTGCCGTCGGCCGGCATCTCGCCGTCATACATGCGCTCGACCATTTGCATGGCCTTGGCGCAGGTTTCCTTGTAGTCGCTCTTGTTGAGGCGGGCTTCGGACTCGATTGCCAGGCGGCATTCATGGACGAGGTCGGCATCCGACTTGTTGATCTGGGCCTTGGCGGCCTCGAGGAGTTTGGAGCGCGGGGATGGGATGGCGGGTTTGGGTGGTGGCGGAAGGACGGCGCCGGCTTCGATGCGCTCGACATCGGCGTCGGGGACGCTCGTCATCTGGCCATTGCGGTAAAAGTAGGTCGCCCCCGACATATGAAAAGCCCGGGTGGTTTCAATGCGCTGGCCGCTCTTCATGACAATGACATCGGCGCGGGCGGTGCCGGTGATTGCGAACAGAAGGGTTATGATCAGCAGGCGTATCAATGCTGCATTCATCTTTGATGCTCCGTGAACCGAACGAACATCCTATTCAGCTCATCGGACTAAAGTAAATATAGGATAAGAATGTCCAATCCGGCAACTATTCAGGGGCGGGATGGAGAATTGGCGAATTGGCTTATATGTAATGATGAATGATGAAATGTACATGCGGGAGTCACGGCCGGGCGGGGGCACACGGCTGGGGGGATGGGATTTTGAATGTGATGTCGCTTCGGGGTGAAGCGGACGACGGAAAAGAGTCGGCTCGGAGAGCCGACCTACCTAGCCGAAGCGCTTGGGGATTTTTTTGCGGTGCCAGGGCATGATGGCGGATTTCATGAAATCGCCGTAATAGGCGCGGTTGAAATACGGGTGTTTGTTGGGGAATTTCGAGGTGTCGCCGGCGCGGGGGTGGATGTTGAGGGCGACACAGCGGGGGTCGTAAGGATACGGGTGGTCGGCGGGGGATAACGCGCGATGGGGGAGATGGGGGGAATCGGAAGAATGAGAAGAATGGGACTCATGGGACTTATGGGACTCATGAGAGGCATGGGAGGCATGGGATTCGGCGAATTGGTCAAAATCATTGGCGCGGTCATTGGCGTCGAGGGCCATGGATTTTTCGGCAAGAATGTCGGGGCAGACGCGCGCCAGCTTGGTTGAAATATTGTCGAGCTCGGGGCGGAGCTGGTCGAGGGGGATGCAGGG